>JBJSXI010000122.1:0-29180 GCA_046086305.1 Ilumatobacteraceae bacterium | reverse complement strand
AAGATGGGCCTCGTCGGCTTCACCCGCGTCCTCGCGGCCGAGGGCGCGAAGTACGGGATCCTCGTCAACGCGATCGCGCCACTCGCGATGACGCGGATGACCGAGAACCTCCTCGGCACGCTCGGCGAGCGTCTCGACCCGGGTCTCGTGTCACCCCTCGTCGCGTTCCTCGCCCACGAGGACTGTCCGGTGAGTGGTCAACTCTTCAGCGTCGGGGGTGGACGGGTCGCCGAGGTGTTCGTCGCGGAGACCAAGGGCTACTTCAGCCCGACACTGTCGATGGAGGACGTCCGCGACAACTGGGCGGTGATCACCGACCGCGAGGGATATGCGGTTCCGGCCAACATTGCCGAGGAGACCGCCCTGTTCCTCCCGTTCCTGCGCTGATACCCGGCACCGCATGTCCGTCGTGAGATCGACCTCGGGCGTCGACGTCGCCGTGCACGACCTCGGCGGCGAGGGACCTCCGCTCCTCGTGTCGCACGCCACGGGTTTCCACGGCCGCTGCTACCAGTCGCTCGCCGACGCGCTCGCCGCGACCGTGCACTCGATCGCGTTCGACTACCGGGGCCATGGTGCGACGCCGCGACCCGACGGACCGGTCGACTGGCAGCGCTACGGCGACGACGCCGAGGCCATGGCCCTGTGGGTCTCGGCACGTCACGGCGGCGGACCGATCGACGGCTTCGGGCACTCGATGGGGGGCGCCTGCCTGCTCATGGCGGCGCATCGCCACCCGGGGCTGTTCCGCCGACTCATCGTCTTCGAGCCGATCGTCTTCCCGCCCGAGGTGGCCGACGCCGGCGAGCCGGCGCTCGCCGCAGGGGCGCGCCGGCGCCGCGCGACCTTCCCGAGTGTCGAGGCGGCGATCGAGCACTACTCGTCGAAGCCGCCACTGGCCGCGTTCACCCCCGCCGCGCTGCGGGCCTACGTCGAGTACGGGTTCGCACCCGACCCGGAGGGCATCCGACTGCGGTGCGCACCCGACACCGAGGCGGCCACGTTCGCCATGGGTGCACACCACACGACGTGGGACCTGCTCCCTGCGATCGCCACGCACACCGTGGTCGTACGCGGCAGGGTGCACGCCCATCAGCCGTCGGCGATCGCCGAGCGGGTCGCCGATCGGCTCGCCGACGCCCACCTGATCGCCCTCGATCATCTCGACCACTTCGGTCCGATGACACATCCGGTCGAGATCGCCCAGGTCGTGGCCGACGAACTCACCGGGTGTGCCGGCGGTCGGGACACCCCTTCTCTACGATGACGACGTGTACCCGGTCCCGACCACCCTGTCCCCGAGCAGGGTCGAGTCGTTCCTGTCGTGTCCGCTCGCATTCCGCTTCTCGGCCATCGAGCGACTGCCCGAGCCACCTCAGGCCCATCTGACCAAGGGTCAGCTCGTCCACCGGGCACTCGAGTTGTTCTACACACTCGAGGCGGCCGACCGGCACACCGAGGCCGCCAATGCGATGTTCGACCGTGCCGTCGACGAGTTCCGCACGCTGCCCGACTTCGTCGACCTCGGCCTCGACGGCGACGCGAGCCGTCAGTTCCTCGACGACGCCCGTGCGCTCACTCACGCATGCTTCACGATCGAAGACCCCACATCCGTGCGGCCCATCGGTCTCGAACTGCGGCTCGAAGGGTCCGTCGGCGACGTCACCGTCCGCGGCGTCATCGATCGACTCGACCTCGACGCCGACGGCCGGCTGGTGATCACCGATTACAAGACGGGCAAGGCACCGTCACCGATGCAGCGCCACGATCGACTCTCGGCGGTCCAGTGCTACGCATTCCTCTGTGAGCAGTTGTTCGGCAGCCGTCCCGCAGAGGTGCGACTGCTGTACCTGCGCAGCTCGACGACGGTGACGGCCACCCCCACCGAGGCGTCGCAGCGGTTCGTCGCCAACCGCACCGCTGCGGTGTGGCAGGCCGTCGAGCGTGCGTGTCGCACGGGCGACTTCCGCACCAAGCGCTCACCGTTGTGCTCGTGGTGCTCGTTCCAGCGGTGGTGCCCCGAGTTCGGCGGAGATCCGTCGCTCGCAGCGGTCGAGGCCCCCCGGGTCAATCGGCCGGCAGCCGCGTGAGTCCCGTCGCTGCATTCGACCGGCGCGTCGACGATGCCCTCGAGCGGTGGCGCGGCACCCGCGTCGCCGACCGACTGTTCGTCGTCGCGAGCGAGGTGGGCGACTTCAGCGTCGCGTGGCATCTCATTGGCGCCGTGCGCGGCCTGACGAGCGACGCACGCGCCGACCAGGCGTTCGTGTTCTCTGCGCTGATCGCGGTCGAGAGCGTCGTCGTGAATCAGGGACTCAAGCGCCTCTTCCGACGCCGCCGACCGACGGTGGCCGGCGATCCACGACTCACGGTGCGACGTCCCTCGACGAGCTCGTTCCCGAGCGGTCATGCGTCGGCAGCATTCTTCGCCGCCACGCTGCTCACCGGTTGGAGTGGGTTGTGGTGGGCGCCGGCATGGTTCCTCCTCGCAACGATCATCGCCACGAGCCGCGCCTATGTACGGATCCACCACCCGAGCGATGTCGTCGCCGGCGCCGTCGTCGGGCTCGCCCTCGGACTCGGTGCCCGGGCAGCGCTCGACGCGTTCACGTCGTTCGGCTGACCCGGCGGTCCGGGCGTTCCGGGGTCACCGATAGCCTCGACCCATGTCGTCCGACGACGCCGGCCTGCCTCGCTTCGAGCGGACGATGACCGACGCCGAGGGACTGCTGTGGCGTCTCGAGAAGGATCCGCACCTGTCGAGCACGTTCTCCACCGTGACGATCCTCGACCGGCCTCCCGATCTCGAGCGGCTGCGGCGGCGGCTCGGCCGGGCCGTGGATGTCGTCCCCCGACTGCGCCAGCGCGTGCAATCGACCCCTGCGAATGTCACGCCGCCGGTCTGGACCGACGATCCGAACTTCGACCTCGACTTCCATCTTCGCCACCTCGCCCTGCCACCCCCCGGGTCGATGCGTCAACTGCTCGACCTCGCCTCGCTGCTCACATCCGACGCCTTCGACCGCAGCCGACCGCTGTGGCACCTCTACGTCGTCGACGGCCTCGAGGGCGGTCGGAGCGCACTCGTCGAGAAGTTCCACCACGGACTCGTCGACGGTGTGGCCGGTGTGCAGGTGGCGATGCAGTTCCTCGACCTCGAGCGAGACCCGCCCGAGACGGGGCCATCGGAGACTGCCGCCATCGCCGAGGAATCCGAAACCGGCCACTTCGACGTCTGGCGCGACATGCTCCTCGGTGGGTTCCGCTTCCCCCTCGGTGTCGCCCGACAACTCCGTGACCTGCTCACCGACCCCGCGTCGATCCCCGAGGCAGGGTCGGCCGCCGCCGACGCCCTGCGCACCGTGGTGAGTCAACTCGCAGAGGCCGACGCGGCGCGCTCACCGCTGTGGACCGCGCGGTCGCTCCGACGACGTATGGAGGTGCTGCGCGCTCCGTTCGGACCGACACGTGACGCCGCTCGCCGCCTCGGCGGCACCCTCAACACGGCCTTCCTCACGTGTGCGGCCGACGCGGCGGGTCGGTATCACCGACGTCTCGGTGCACCGGTCGACGAGTTGCGGGCGAGCATGGCCATCAGCACGCGCACCGACGAATCGGGTGCCAACGCGTTCACGCTCGCCAAGATGATCGTGCCGACGGGTGAGATGCCGATCGACGACCGGTTCCGCGCGGTCGCCGCAGCAGCCGAGGACGCACGCCGGACCGGGACGACGGCATCGCTCGACGCGATTGCCGCGCTCGCCGGTGCGCTCCCGACGAGCGTCATCACGCGGGTCGCCCGGCAGCAGGCACAGACCGTCGACTTCGCCACGAGCAATGTCCGTGGCGCACCGATCCCTCTGTACGTGGCCGGCGCGCGCCTGCTCGAGAACTACCCGGTCGGACCGCTCGGCGGCGTGGCCTTCAACCTGACGTTGCTCAGCTACGACCACAGCCTCGACATGGGCGTGAACATCGACGCTGCGGCCGTCGACGAGCCGTCACTCCTGCGCGAATGCCTCGCAGGGGCGTTCGCCGATTTCGCCGCGCTCGACGTCTGACGATCCTCCGATCAGGCGGGGGCGACGAGCGCCGGTGCCGAGGTGAGCAGCGACCGCAGGTCGAGCAGCACATCGGTGACCTCACCCGACGAGACGAGTTCGCGACGCATCATCTGCGCGAGGGCAGTGTCGATCACCCGGAGTGCCTCGCTGATGACGGCCTCGTTGATGACGCCGTCGTGGGTCTCGGTCATCGTCGCTCCTCGTTGGTCGGTGGCCGCTCGAGAGCGGCACGGTCGTGGATGTCGGCACCGTTGGTTCTGGTCGGATCGACCGTACCGCGGGCACCGGCGCCCGTCGCGAATGGTACCGAGCACCTGTGACGTACCCACGACGCAGCGGTGTGACGCCTACCATCTGCCGTGGCGTCGGTCACGGCGTCACGGAGGAGACGACAGCGGTGGATCCCGACGGACGGCATGTGGTGATCACCGGCGCCGCGGGCGGGATCGGTGCGGCGCTCGCCGCCGCGTTCGCCGCGGCAGGGGCTCGGCTCACCCTGAGTGATCGCCCTGGGAGCGGCGTCGACGCCGTGGTGGCGCGCCTCGGTGCCTCCGAGCACGCTGCCGTCGAGGTCGATATCGCCTCGGAGGCCGGCAACATCCGACTGATCGAGGCAGCCCGCGACCGCCACGGTGAGATCGACCTGTTCTTCGCCAACGCCGGGGTCGCGATCGGCCGCGGCCCGGAGAGTCCGGAACAGGAGTGGGAGACGGCCTTTGCCGTGAACCTCCATGCGCACCGGTGGGCGGCGCGGCATCTCCTGCCCGACTGGTTGGCTCGCGGACACGGCTACTTCTGCAGTACGGCGTCCGCTGCGGGTCTGCTCAGCCAGATCGGCTCGGCGCCGTACACCCTCACCAAGCACGCCGCGGTGGCATTCGCCGAGTGGCTCAGCATCACCTACGGCGACAGGGGGCTGTCGGTCACCTGTCTGTGCCCGCAGGGAGTCAATACGGCCATGTTGCGCGGCACCGGGGTCGGCGACCTCGGCAGCGAGGTGGTGCGCGCCGCCGGTGCCGTGCTCGAACCGGACGAGGTTGCCGCAGTTGCCCTCGATGCCATCCGAGCCGAGCGGTTCTTGGCGCTCCCCCACCCCGAGGTGCACACCTACGTGCAGCGAAAGGCTGCAGACGCCGACCGGTGGATCGCCGGGATGCGTGTCCTCCAGACGCGGATCACAGGGCACCCGTGATCGACGCGGCGACGCTCCTGCGACTCGGATTGCGTTCCGGCGAGCCCGTGCGCTTCCGGCGCACCGAGGGTGGCCGGTGGTTCCACGGCACGATGTCGGGCGTTGCGCCCGACGGGAGCCTGACCGTGTTCGACGCCAACCGTGCGGCACGCAGCATTCGTCCCGAACGTGTCGAGGTGCGCCGACCCGGCGCCCGCGGGCGTCTCGTGTGGCAGCGCGTCAGCGACGTCGCCATCACATGGGAGCAACTCCAGCTCTGGTGAGCCGGCCGATGGTGCTCTGGCGAGGCCTACAGACGAGGCGCCGCGATGAACCGAGCCGCCACTGCGGCGTCGCCGAGCACCTCGATCGACGACAGTGGGCGACGTCGCCACAGCGTCAACAGCAGGTCGGCTGAGCGACCGCGCAGCGCACAGTCACCCTTGGCGTGTTCGCGGGTGACCTCGTGGCCGTCGGCACCAGGGCGCACCATCCACTCCCCGTCGACGTCGGTGCAGTGCAGGTGCACCGACCCGCCGACCACCTCGGCGTCGCGCCGCGGCCGACGACCGAAGAGTGCGAGGAACTCGTCGATCCCATCCGATGCCATCTCGGCCGTCGGCTCCCAACCCTCACCGACGGCCGATGTGGCGTCGTAGCGGTGGACACTCGTCTCGTGGGCCATGCGGCGGGCGACCACGGCAACCGGTCGCAGCCCGAAGCACCACACCTCGGCATCGAGCGGTGCGGCGCGCATGGTCGTCACGAGGCGCTCGAGCTCACGCCTCGCGATCTCGGCAACGGCGACCGCCTCGGCAGGGCGATCCGGCCTGTCGGGCCAGTCGGGTGTCGTCGCCCGTCGCTCGATGATCGACGCGAAGAAACCATGGGCCTCTGCGACGTGCCACATGAGGTCGAGTGCCGTCCATCCCCCACACGCCTCGATCGGCAGATCAGGGGCGGCACGTCGGCAGGTGTCGATGAGTGCGGCACCGTCGATCTCCACCTGAGCGATGAGTTGCGATGTGTCCACGTCGTCCCTCCCGACGGGCAGCGTACGCCTGTCGGGGCCAGGGCGGCCCATGACGACCGACCCGGCTCGGCCGGTTACGGTCGGCGACATGGGTACACATACGGCGATCGCCGAGCGGATCATCGGACCTCTCCTGCAGGCGGGGGCGCCTGCGGTCTCCCCCGACGGTGCGTCGGTCGCCTTCGTCGTGCAGCGTGTCGACCTCCCCGAGAATCGCTACCGCAGTCAGGTGTGGATCGCCGCCGCCGACTCGTCCACGCCGCCGCGTCCTCTCACCGCAGGTGATCGCGACGGCGCACCCACGTGGAGCCCCGATGGTCGGAGCCTGGTCTTCACGAGTCGGCGCAGCGAACGCAAGACCGACGCGACCCTGCACGTCATCCCCGTCGACGGCCCCGGCGAGGTCCGCACGATCGCCACGATGACCGATGGCGTCGATGCCCCGGTCGTCAGCCCAGACGGGCGATGGGTGGCCTTCCTCAGCAGGACCCCCGACGAGCGGTACTCGGCCAAGGGTGCCGATGAGGGTGACACCAGCTGGCAATCACCTCGGCGCATCGACCGGTTCTTCAGCCGCCTGAACGGCGAAGGATGGATCTTCGACCGTCCGCAACACGTCTACGTCGTGCCGATCGACGGTTCGCAACCTCCGCGCAACCTGACACCCGGAGAGTTCCAGCACGACACGCCGAGCTGGTCGCCCGACTCGCGCAGCATCCTCGTGTCTGCCGCTCGCCACGACACATGGGATCGCGATCTGGCCGTCGACATCTACCGGATCCCGCTCGACGGTGAGCCCGTCGCCCTCACGCCGACCACGGGTCTGCATTCGCACCCGCAGGAGTCGGCGGCAGGGGTTGCGCTGCTCGGGTACGACGATCCGAGCGTCTATCCGCAGAACGTGCGCGTCGGCCTGATCCCCCCCGACGGTGGTCGGGCTCGCTGGCTCAGTCTCGACCTCGACCGCACGTTCGAGACGACAGCGGGGACCTGCGCGCCGATCTGGGTGGACGGGCATCTGCTCGCCACCGCCGAGGACCGCGGGACGACGCATCTCTATCGAGTCGCGGTCGACGGTGGCTCACCCGTACCGATGACCTCGGGACGGATGACGGTGAAGTCGTTCCACGCCGCGGGTGGCACCATCGCCGTGTGTGCGTCGTCGGTCGACGAGGTGACCGACGTCTTCGTCGTCGAGCGCAACGGTCCGCGACGCCTCACCGACTTCGCCGCGCGATACCGCACGGCGGCCCGACCCGTCGGGTGGGAATCGTTCACTGCACCATGCGCCGACGGCAGTGGCGAGATCGACGCGTGGATCATGCGACCGGTCGACTTCGATCCGACTCGTCGCTATCCGGTCGTGCTGAACGTGCACGGCGGTCCGCACACCCAGTACGGCGAGACGTTCTTCGACGAGGCACAGATGCAGGCCGCCGCCGGCTTCGTCGTGATCATGTCGAATCCGCGCGGCGGATCGGGCCGCGAGGAATCGTGGGGCCAGGCGATCATGGGCCCCAAACACCCCACCCGACCCGGCGCCGGATGGGGCACCGTCGACGTCGATGACGTGATGGCCGTGCTCGACACGGCGCTCGAGCGGTTCGGCTTCTGCGACCCCACCCGGGTCGGGATGCAGGGCGGCAGCTATGGCGGCTACATGGCAACGACGCTGGCGACCCGCTTCAGCGACCGGTTCCGGGCGATCTGCACCGAGCGATCCGTCAACAACCTGCTCACCGAGGAGCATTCGTCGGACATCGCCACCATGTTCAGGGTCGAGCACGGCCCGACGCACATCGACGACCCCGCCGAGTACGAACTCCGCTCGCCCGTGCAACGAGTCGCCGACATCACCTGTCCGGTGCTGATCGTCCACAGTGAGGACGACCTGCGCTGCCCGATCTCGCAGGCCGAAGAACTGTTCATCGCGCTTCGTCTGCTCGGCAAGGACGTCCTCTTCTACCGATTCCCGGGCGAGACACACGAACTGTCACGTAGTGGATCACCCGTCCACCGGGTGCAGCGCGCCGAGATCATCCTCGACTTCTTCCGATCACACCTCGGCTGACGCCGACATAGGCTGCCGCGATGAACCACGTCGTCGTCGTCGACGCCGTACGCACGCCGATCGGCAAGCGCAACGGCGGATTGTCCACCATGCATCCCGCCGACCTGCTCGGCATCGCGCAGCGGAGCCTCGTCGAGCGCACCGGCATCGATCCGCACGAGGTCGGTCAGGTGGTCGGGGGCTGTGTCAGCCAGGTCGGCGAGCAGTCGTTCAACATCACCCGCACGGCGTGGCTCTCGTGGGGTGGCCCGCAGACGGTCGCCGCGACGCCGGTCGACACCCAGTGCGGGAGCAGCCAGCAGGCGACGAACCTCGCAGCGGCACTCGTCGGGGCGGGTGTGACCGACGTGGCGATCGCGTGTGGCGTCGAGCTGATGAGTCGGGTGCCGATCGGGTCGAACAGCAACAAGGCGCTGGGGCTCGGTGTCCCGATCCCGAAGGCCTACTTCGGACGCTACGAGATGACCTCGCAGTTCGAGGGTGCCGAGCGGATCGCCGAGCGATGGGGCATCA
Organism: Ilumatobacteraceae bacterium; assembly: GCA_046086305.1. GTDB lineage: Bacteria > Actinomycetota > Acidimicrobiia > Acidimicrobiales > Ilumatobacteraceae > UBA668. The sequence goes on along the minus strand of JBJSXI010000122.1, from coordinate 20,328 downwards.
CCCGCGACGATGCGGATGCCTTCGGACTCGCGAGTCAACAGCGCGCGGCGCGGGCCTGGGCCGAGGACCGCTTTGCCGGCCAGTACGTCGTGGTTGATGCGCCGGATGTCGACGAGCAGGGCGCTCCCACCGGATCGATGCACCGGGTCGCCCGCGATGAAGGCATCCGCGACACGACGCTCGAGAAGTTGGCCACGCTCAAGCCGGTCGCGCGGGAGAACGGTGTCCACACGGCCGGCAACTCCAGCCAGATCAGTGACGGCGCGGCAGCAGTGATGCTGATGACCGAACAGCGCGCTGCAGCCCTCGGCCTCCGCCCGCTCGCCCGGATCGTCGATACGTGCAACGTGGGTGTCGATCCGGTGCTGATGCTCACCGGGCCGATCGACGCGACACGCCATCTGCTCGACCGCACCGGGCTCTCGATCGACGACATCGATCTGTTCGAGATCAACGAGGCATTCGCGTCGGTCGTGCTCGCATGGATGCGCGAGACCGGTGCCGATCCGCAGCGCACCAACCCGAACGGCGGGGCGATCGCCCTCGGCCATCCCCTCGGCGGGACCGGCGCATTCCTCATCACCAAGGCGGTCCACGAGCTGCACCGCACGAGCGGCTCGCGTGCGCTGGTGAGCATGTGCTGTGGCGGTGGGCTCGGGACCGGGACGTTGCTCGAACGACTCTGAGGTGAGTGACCTCCGATCCGGATAGAAGGTCCGGATGCACCGGTGCGTGGCCGTCGCCGTCGTCCTCGTGTCGTGTGCCGGCCCACCGGCCGACCGATCGGGTTCGGCCATCGTCACCGCGGTGGTCGACGGCGACACGATCGATGTCGTCGTCGGTGCGGGACGAGCCGAGCGTGTGCGTCTGATCGGTGTCGACACCCCCGAGACCCATCACCCCGAGCGACCGGTCGAGTGTCTCGGGCCCGAGGCTGCCGCACGCACGGCGGTGCTGCTGCCACCGGGCACACCGGTGCTCCTCGAACGCGACCGCGAGGCGCGCGACCCGTACGGACGTCTCCTCGCCTATGTCCGTCGCGCGACCGACGGGATGTTCGTCAATCTCGTCCTGCTCGAGGAGGGTCTTGCCCGACCGCTCACGATCGCGCCGAACACGGCCTATCGGGCCCTGCTCGCCGACGCCGCGCGCCGTGCCGCACGCACCGGACTCGGCGTGTGGTCCGCCTGCACCGGATAGCGTTCCGCCGGTGACCAGCCTCGCCGAACGACTCGGGCACGATCCCGGCGCTCGGCTCGTGATCATCTCGTGCGACGACCTCGGCGCCAGTCATGCCGCGAACGAGGGCGTACTGCGGGCACTCCACGATGGTGTGGCGACGTGCGCGAGCCTGATGGTGCCAGCGCCGTGGTCGCAGGATGCTGCACGACGCCTCACACCGACCGACGACATCGGAGTCCACCTCACCCTCAACTGCGAGTACGACGCCTACCGCTTCGGTCCGATCACCCATGCGCCGTCGCTGCTGTCGGGCGAGGGGGGCTTTCCACGCACCCTCGACGACCTGTGGGAGCACGCCGATCCCGACGAGGTGTTCCGCGAGTGCCGGGCCCAGATCGACCGGGCGCTGGCATGGGGGGTCGACGTCACCCATCTCGCACCCCACCTGTCGCCGATCATGTTGCGACCCGAGTTCTTCGGCGTGTACCTCGAACTGGCGGTCGACTACCGCCTCCCGATCCGTCTGCCGAGCACGATCTCCGCCGATGCCGCCGGCTTCCCGTTCCGCTCGCTCGCCGCCGCCGAGGGGGTCCTCTTCCCCGATCACTTCGACCACGACTGGCGGGCCGGGAGCCGAGAGCGCGTCTATGACGCAGTGCGATCGCTCGAACCGGGTGTCACCGAGATTCACGTCCAACCGGCCCTCGACACCCCCGAGGTCCGCGCCCTCACCGCGTCGGCATCGCTGTGGATCGACGACCTTGCGCTCGTCACGACCGACCGGCACCTCGTCGAACTGCTTCGCGACGCCGACGCGGTGCTCGTCGGCTACCGGGCACTCAGGGACGCGATGCGAGCCGATTGATCGCCGCGCTCGCCGACCCGTCGGCGAGCACCGCCAGGAGCGGCCCGGTGGGTCCGGTGTGCTTCAACTTGCCGAGCATGAAGGCAACCGTCGGGTCGAGGTGAGCATCGGCTGCGGCGACGGTGACGACGACCTCGGCGTCATCAGGTCCGTCGACCGCCACGTCACGAGTCGCGAACACGACCCGGTACTGGATCGATCCGCTCACGTGACCGATCCCACTCGACCTCGGATCCCTGCGAAGAGGTCGTCCTCGATCTCGCCCGGTGCCGGTGCACCGACCAGTGAGCGGGCGAGGATCCAGTCCTCCCACGGATAGATCTCGGCGAGCTGTTCGTCGGTGAGCCCGAACCACCACGGCTCCGCAGGGTCGACCTGCGTCGCGTGCGCCCGCAGTGCGCCACTGCGCGCCCACAAGAAGGCACCCACGTCGAGCTTCGTGGTGATCCTCTCGTCGTGGCCCGGCCGGTCGAGCCAGTCCTGGTCGAACGGCGACTCACCGCGGTGGCGGAGCATCCCTTCGTGCATCGCGACGAGCCGGGCCTTCGACCACACCGTGTAATACAACTTCGACGGTTGCCACGGGGCACCGGCCTCGGGGTACCACTGCGCATCGCCCGCACGCTCGAAGGCCGGGAGCGAGATGTCGTGGACCTTCACATGGTCGGGATGCGGATAGCTGCGCTGGTCGTCGCCGTAGGTGAGGATCACCTGCGGGCGGACCCTGCGGATGACCTCGACGAGTCGGCCCACGGCGGCGTCGAGTGGCGCCATGTGGAAGCAGTCGGGGTGCACGTTCGACGGGGCGTCCTTCATCCCCGAGTCGCGGTAGCCGAGCATCACCACCTCGTCGAATCCGATGATCTCGGCCGAACTCGCCAACTCGGCGGGACGCACGCGGGCGACGGCCGCGCGTTCCTCGTCGGGCGTCAGACCGAAGAACGGTTGTCCCGGTTCACGGAGTGCGGGATTCTGCAGGTCACCCTCTTCTCCCCCCGTGCAGCACACGAGCACGGTCTGAACTCCCTCTGCGTGGTACCGGGCGACGGTCGGCGCGCCCTTCGATGCCTCGTCATCGGGATGCGCATGAACAGTGAGGAGACTCAGTGGCTGCTCGGACACGTGCAGCACGATATCCACGCATGCGCTGCGTAGGCTTGCCATATGGCGGCGAGCAGCCCCTCGGATGCGCGGCGTCGCCGCACGTTGGTGGGATCGGCCCTCCTCGCCTGCGTTGCGGTGCTCGTTGCCGCATGCAACGACGACGGACGGGATCTGCGCCCCGCACGACCCGATCAGACCGCCTCGATCAGCACCCTCGCGCCGACGAGCTCGGGCCCCGAGTTCGTGCTGCCCGACCTCGACGACGACGCGGCGTCGACATCCGACCCGGGCGCGACGCTGCCGGGTGAGCCGACCGTCAGTGCACCCTGGACCGACGGCGCCACGATCCCTCTGCGCCACACCTGCGGTGGCGAGAACCTCTCGCCACCGGTGTCATGGGGACGCCCCCCTCTCGGCACAGTCGAGATCGCCGTGAGCCTCCTCGACCTCGACAATCCCGAGTTCGTCCACTGGGTCGTCGCCGGCATCGGCCCGCAGGTCACTGCCCTCGGCGAGGACGAGGTTCCCCTCGGCGCCGTCGAGGCGACCAACGGCACCGGCGCGATCGGGTACACCGGACCGTGCCCCCCGGCCGGCTCGACACATACCTACCTGCTCACGGTGCACTACCTCGGTCAGACGTCCGGTGCGGCCGACGGCGACGCGCCCGATGTGATGCTCGCCCGCATCCGTGAGACGGTCATCGCCACGGCCGAGGTCGTCGGCACGTCGACACGGGCCTGACGCGCCGATGACGCATCGCGATCACGCCGACCACGACGTCGACGGGGCGTCTGCGCTCCTCGATCGACTTCGCGCCCTCGCCGACACCACATCCGTCGGACTGTTCGTCGTCGATGGCGACGATCGAACCCTGTTCGCCAACCGGGCACTCGGTGACCTGTTCGACCTCGACGACTCGGTCGTCGCACCCGGACTCCTGAGCGCGCTGCGCGACCAGGCACCCCGCGCCGTCATCACCGACGGCGATCCTGCGAACGGCCGCAACATCTGGTCGGGCGAGATCGGATTGCGCACACCAGACGGCATCTCGCGCACACTCGAGGTCGACCTGCTCGTCGAACGCGACAGCGGCGGACGGATCGCCCACTGGGGTGGGGTCGTACGCGACGTCACCGACTCGCGGCTCCTCCAGTCCGAGCTGCTGCGTCAGGCCACCCACGACGCGCTCACCGACCTACCCAATCGACTCCGCCTCGTGCGCGCTGCAGCCGATGCGATCGACCACCACCGCGGCGGCCACGAGCGCGTGGCCATGCTGTTCCTCGACGTCGACCGACTGAAGGACGTGAACGACACCATCGGTCACGATGCAGGTGACCAACTGTTGGTCCACGTTGCATCACGGATCGCCCAAGCCACCCGACCGTCGGACCTCGTCGCCCGGATCGGGGGAGATGAGTTCGTCGTCCTCTGTGTGGGCGAGATCGACGAGCACACGGCACTCGAACTCGCCGAGCGGATTCGCGCCGGACTGGGTAACAGGGCCGTCGTCGGCGGTCTCGAGGTCGACATGTCGGTGAGTATCGGGGTCGCCCTCGCCACCCCCGACCTGCTCGCCGCATCGAGCGGTGAGGACGCCGCCATCGAGTTGCTCCGCCAGGCCGACCTCGCGATGTACCACGCCAAGCGTCAGGGGCCGTCGCGCAGCGAGGTGTACTCGAATGAGATGCTGGCGGCCGCTCGCCGCGAGAACCGCCTCGGCGCCGAACTCGCCGACGCCATCGCCGAGCAGCAGTTCCATCTCGCCTACCAGCCGATCCTCTCGACACACAGCGGGCGTGTCGCCGGCGCCGAAGCGCTCCTCCGCTGGGAGCACCCCGACCACGGCACGCTGCTCCCGTCGCAATTCCTCCGCATCGCCGAGGAGACGGGGCGCATGCTCGAGATCGGCGCCTGGGTGCTGCGCCAAGCGTGTCGTGACGCAGCGTCCTGGCTGGCGGCGGGTCTGGTCGAGCGGAGCTTCAGCGTCCACGTGAATCTCTCGACGCGTGAACTCGTCGATGTCGGCATCGTCGACCGCGTCACCACGACCATCGGTGAGGCCGGGCTGCTCACCCATCAGGTCACCCTCGATGTCGACGAGTCGGCCCTCGACGGGCGACATCCGACGGCGCAGCGGAACCTCCAGGCGCTCCGACGCCTCGGCGTGCACATCGGACTCGATGGGTTCGGCGCCGGAGTCTCATCGCTCACTGCGCTGCGTTCGTGTCCCGCCGATCTGTTGAAGCTCGACGGGTCGGTCGCCCGCCTCCTCACCGGAGGGGACGACGACCCGGTCGTGCGCGCCATCGTCCAGCTCGCCCACGCGCTCGACATGCAGGTCGTGGCCGAGTGGGTCACCTCACCCGATCAACTGCAGCGGCTCCGGCTGCTCGGGTGCGACTTCGTCCAGGGCCACCTCGTCGGCGAGCCGACGCCGGTCGAGGGCCTGACGGCGCGCTTGTCGACGCGCCGAGGTGGGCCCGACACACATCGCTAACCTCCTCGACGTGGCCATCCCCCCTCCTCCGCCGGTGCCGCACTGTTATCGGCATCCCGATCGCGAGGGGGGTCGCAACTGCACGAGGTGCGGACGTCCTGCCTGCGGCGACTGCCTCGTCCAGGCCACCGTCGGATCACACTGCGTCGACTGTGCCCGGGCCGCCCGACCCGACCTGCGGACACGCGCGCGTCTCGCCAACTCGCGGGTGCTCACGCCGGCGACCCTCGCCCTCGTGGGCATCAACGTCGCGGTGTTCGCCGTGATGACGCTCGCCGACCCGGCAACGCTCGGTGGCGAAGTGACCCGGCTGCACCGCGCACTCGGGCTGAACAAGCTCGTGCTGCAATTCGGTTGGCCGATCGCCCCCGACGAGATCTACGGCGCCCACGAGTGGTATCGGTTGCTCACCGCAGGGTTCATCCACTTCGGACCATTCCATCTGCTGATGAACATGTTCCTGCTCTATCAACTCGGCCAGATCCTCGAACGAGCGGTCGGGTCGATGCAGTTGGTGCTCATGCACCTCGCCGGACTGTTCGCCGGCTCGCTCGGCGTGTTGCTCATCGACGTCGATGCGATCGCCGGTGGCGCGTCGGGCGCCGTGTTCGGTCTGATGGCCGGGGCGGCCGTCGGTATGCAGCGACGCGGTGTCAACGTGTTCAGCACCGGCATCGGGACGACCCTCTTGCTCAACCTCCTGCTCACCTTCACGATCCCCGGCATCTCCGTCGGGGGCCACGTGGGAGGCGCGATCGGCGGTGCGCTGTGCGGCTGGGTGATGCTCGCCCCGCCGTGGCGGGCCTCTGCCGCCTGGACCCGCTGGGCCGCTCCCGTCGGCGTCATCGCCGTGGCCGTGGCCGCATCGGTCGTCGTCGTGGGCTGACGCACCGACCGGCAGGACCAGATGTCACACCCCTCGGGCATCCTTCGGTCATGTCCGACGAGCAGCCCGAACAACTCACCCTTCTCGAGTCATCCCTCCCTGCCCAGTTCCGTCTGGACCGTCGCACCCGCGAACGGGGCCTCGCCCATGTCGCCGCCATCCGCGCCCAACTCGCCGCCAATGCTGCATCCCGAGCCGCGTCCGCCGAGGCAGCGGCGGCCCAACACCGGCGACGCTCACGCGCCGGTCGGGCCGCCTGAGGGCGCCAGCATCCGCACGGCGTCCCAGTACCGCACCTCAGGATCGAGCGGCAGGATCGCCAGCGAACTCGTCGTCACACCGTTCTCGAAGTAGCGGCCGATCTCGGCACGACAGTGCTCGGCGCTGCCGTGCACGACCAACTGATCGATCACGTCATCGGGAATCGCAGCGAGGGCGGCCTTGCGATCGCCCGACTGCCATGCGTCCCACATCGGCGTGAGCGCATCGCCTCGTCCCAGCCAACGATGGAATTCGGCATAGACGGGCACGTTCAGATACGCCGCGATCGCGAAGCGTGCAGAGGCCCGCACGACGTCGGCGTTCTCGCTCGGGCAGCAGAAGATGCGACAGACGATCTCCTTCGGCGCCCCGCCCGCAGCATCGCGCACGATCCCTGCGACCCGAACCACATCGTCGGCCGACAGCCAGTTGAGGATCGCCCCGTCCGCCTCGCGCCCGGCGAGCCGGAGCATGCCCTCACGGAGCGCAGCGACGACGATCGGTGGCACGTACTCGGGTCGGACTCCGAGCCGAAAGCCCGACACCTCGAACGTGTCGTACACCCGGGTCACCTTCTCACCAGTGAACGCGTCACGCAGGAAGCGGACGACATCGCGGACCTTCCGGTACGGATCGACGAACGGAACGCCGTTCCACCGTTCGACGATCACATTGCTGCTCGAGCCGATGCCGATGGCGAACCGCCCCGGTGCGGCGTCGGCGAGTGATGCAACACTCTGTGCGAGGCAGGCCGGCGCTCGGGTGTACGCAGGAATGATCGCCGTTCCGAGACGCAGTCGTGGCTCCCACGCTGCCGCCAGCGCCAGCGGCGTGAACCCGTCGGCGCCGTCGCTCTCGGCCGACCAGATGTCGGCGTATCCGAGATCGGCGAGCTGTGCAAGCCCCTCGCGATGGCTGTGCAGCGGGCCGGGGAGCGGCACGGTCATCCCGTGCCGAACAGGCACACTCATCGGTCCTCCGTTGGTTCCATCTGATCGGCCAGCCGGCGGCGGCCCGGGCACGCGGATGCTACGACGGCACACGACCGGCCGACCCACCCGGGCCACTGACGGCTGACCGGTACAGTGCCCACATGGCCGATACCCCGTGGCTCGGCGACGCGTGCTCGCTCGTCGACGAGTTCCGCGCCAAGCGCCGCAGTCCGCTCGAGGAGCTCCGTGCGACCGTGGCGGCGATCGGCCGGAGCGACCTGAACGCCTTCTGCCACGTCGACACCGACGCCGCTGAGCGTGCTGCCACCGAGGCGGATGTGACCCTGCCCTTCGGCGGCGTCCCCATCGGCGTCAAGGAACTCGACCAGGTGCAAGGGTGGCCCGATACTCACGCCTCGTACCCACTTCGGGATCGTGTGGCGACGCACACGACCACGATGGTCGAGCGCATCACCCGGCACGGGGGCGCCGTTGCCGTCGGCCAGACCACGGCGAGTGAGTTCGGTGGCGTCAACCTCACTCGCACGGTGCTGCACGGAGCGACGCACAATCCGTGGCGCCACGGACGCACCCCCGGCGGCAGTAGTGGAGGCACCGCAGCCGCGGTCGCCGGTGGCCTGTGCACCCTCGGGACGGCGGGCGACGGTGGCGGGAGCATCCGCATCCCGGCAGGGTTCACCGGACTGGTCGGCCTGAAGGCGACGATCGGTCGCATTCCGCGCGGACCGTGGGCCCAGTACGGGAACCTGACGGTGACGATCGGGTGCCTGTCGCGATCGGTACGCGACACCGCTCGATGGTTCGACGTGTGCAACGGATTCGATGCCCGCGATCCGATCAGCCTGCCGCGAGTGGAGGGATGGGAGCTCGGGCTCGGCGCTCATCTCGCTGCACTCCGCGGCGCGCGCGTCGCGTTTGCGCCGTCATGGGGAGATGCCGTCGTCGCGCCCGAGATGTGGGCGCTGCTCGAACACGTGGGCAGCGATCTCGTCCACGCACTCGGAATGAGGCGTGTCGACGACGTCGACCTCCGACTCCCACGAATGGGGTTGGCGTGGTCGCTCAGTGGCAATCTGGCGATCGAGGCCCGGCTCGGCGACCTGTGGCCCGACTGCGCCGACGAGCTCACACCGGAGATCCGCTTCGCCATGGAACAATCGGCCGGTCGGTACGACGCGGCTGCTCGGGCCAAGATCGAACGACGACGCACGGAACTGAACGAAGCCATGGCGAGGGCGTTCGATCCGTCCGACGGGGTCGACTTCGTGATCACTGCGTCGAACCCCGATGTGGCCTTCGACGCCGATGGCCCACTGCCGGGTGTGTTCGGTGGCATCGAGGCGGGGCCGGCCAACAACGGGCGCCTGACCTTTCCGGCCAACCTCCACGGCAATCCCGCGATCAGCGTGCCGGCCGGCACGATCGATGGCCTCCCGGTCGGACTGCAGATCGTCGGCCGCCACTTCAGCGAGCAGCTACTGCTCGACCTGGCGCTCACCGTCGAGCGCACACGACCGTGGGCGCTCGTCGCTCCCGGCGCACCACGCTGACCATGACGTCTCTGTCCGCCACGACACCTCTGTCCGCGCGGCAGCGGCTCCTCGCGATCGGACTCGTTCTGGCGGTCTCGCTCGTCGCATTCGAGGTCACAGCGTTGTTCACCGCGCTGCCCACGATCGCCGACGAACTCGACGGCGACTCGCTCTACGGCGTGTCACTCGCGGTGTACACCCTCGCCAACATGGTGTCACTCGTCGCGGCGGGTGAACTCGCCGACAAGCGTGGGCCTGCACTGCCGTTCATGATCGCCGTGGCGGTCTTCATCGCCGGACTCCTCGTCGCCGCAGCTGCACCGACGATGTTGTGGATCGTCGTCGGTCGGGTCCTCCAGGGCGCCGGGACCGGCGCGTTCAACCCGATCTCCTACTCGCTCGTCCGCCGGGCATTCCCGACGGACCGCCAGCCGATGATGTACGCGTTCCTCTCGGCAGGCTGGGTCTTACCGAGCCTCGTCGCGCCGCTCATCGCCGGATGGATCACCGACCAGTTCGGCTGGCGATGGGTGTTCCTCGGGATCGTGCCGCCCGCACTCGCCGTTGCCGTTCTCGCGGTCCGTCCGATGTTCGAGCACCGACCGGTGGCCCAGCCGCCGGAGCCGAGCCGCGTGCCACTGGCGATCGCTGCGGCCGTCGGCGTCGGCGCCCTCGTCACGGCACTCCAATTCGACCGGTGGCCCGTCGCCGTCCTCACGTCCGCCGCCGGCATCGCCCTCGCCGCACCTGCGCTCCGACGTCTGCTCCCGCGGGGGTACGCGACGATCGTTCCCGGGTTCGCCGCCGTCCTCGTGGCGAGGACCTGCGCCACCTCGAGTTTCGGCGGTGTCGACGGCTTCATCCCGCTCGCCGCCGACCGGATCCACTCGGCCACCCCGGTGACCCAGGGGTTCGTCATCATCGGTGCGGCCGTCACCTGGACGATCGGCCAGTGGATCCGCGCCCGGGCGCCGCATCGACCTCCGGCACGATCCGTTGCCGAGGGATTCGTCTGCATGGCGGCAGGCGCCATCTTGTCGACGCCGGTGCTCCTCGGCACTTGGCCCCTGTGGGCAACGTTCATCAGTTGGTCCCTGGGCGGACTCGGCATGGGGCTGCTGTTCAATCCGACCACGGTGACGGCGATGGGCTACGCCACCGCCGGCGCAGAAGGTCGAGTGAGCAGCCAGCTCGCGCTCGCCGACTCGGTCGGCTGGTCGCTCATGGCCGGTCTCGGGGGTGCGGCCGTCGCTGCCGCCGATCGGGGCTCGATCTCCGTTGCGCCGGCCATCGGCTCGAGCTTCGCCGTCGCCATCGCCGCCGCGATCGCCGGCATCGCCGTCAGTCGACGGATCCGCCCTGCGGCGTGAGCCATCCGCTCAGACGTCGAGGACGGCGCGGGCAACCAGATCGGTGCCGAACGCCGTGAGGATCGCGAGGTACAGCAGTCCGGTTGCGGCCATGACCGCTGAGTACGAGCGCTCGCGCAGCGCCGCACGCGTGACGAAGACGAGCACGAGGGTCGTGATCGCGCACAACGCCCAGAACCACCCGAGCTGACCTCCCCAGCCATCGTCGATGGTGCCGGTGAAGACCGACAGCATCCCCGTCGGCAAGAGGAGCGCGCCGACCTCGACGGGCCAGCACCTCCCGAGCCAGCGCACCAACTCGTTGAGGTGTCGACGGGGCAGCCCCGGCTGCACCAGGTACCAGTGCCCGAGGAGCATCGCGTCGGTGACCACCCCGAGGAATGCTGCGCCGGCGAAGGTCCGCAGCAGCGACACGGCGGGCGCACCACCGGCATCCAACGCAGCCGCGATCAGCCCGACCGAGGCGACCGCCGGTGCAATGAGGTCGAGCGTCGGCATGGGGCGACGACGGCGGGCCAGCGAGACACCGAGCGCCACGGCGATCGCTGCGGCCGAGGTGAACGCGGCCGCGTCTCGCACCGGCACGGCACCGAAGGTGAGGCCGATCACTCCCGAGCCGAGGGCGAGCAGCAGGTAGATCGACCGGAGGAGCCATCCGTAGCCCGCACCCACCTCGCCGTGTCGACCGGTGACCCAGAGGAATGCGACGCCACCCGCCGACCACTGCAGCAGCACGGTGGCAGCGTCGAGGGCGATCACGCCGGGCAGGCTAACGACCGGGGGCGTGCCGGCTCCCCTCGGCGTCGCCCGAGTGGCGCCGACCGTTACGCTGCGCCCGTGCGGATCGCTCTGGCTCCCCTCGCCGCCCTCGCCCTGCTCGTCGGCTGCCAGCTCGGCGAGCGGCCCACGTTCAGTGACGATCCCTTTCCGCCGGGTCTCGCCACCGGCGACCCGGCGATCGACGCAGTCCTCGACAAGCTCGACGGTGTCACCCGTGGTCCGGTCACGGCGTCGTACTCGGTGCTGCGCAAGTTCGGTGCAGTGGAATTCCCGGCGGGCATCGTGCTCTCGGGTGGCCAGCGGAGCATCACCCTCGGGAACACCCGATACCTGCAGACCGAACCGCTCGTGCAGACCTGCAAGGTCGATGGTTCATCACCCTGCCTCACCGGGATCGTCACTCAGGCGGCGAGCGATGTCGGCCTGACGATCGACTTCTACGCAGCAGACACTGCCCGGCGCCTTCGTCGCGACGCGCAGGCGAAGGTCGGACCGACGAGTCTGTACAACCAGGAGTTCGCCGGCATTGCCGCAACATGTGTCGATGTCCCCCTGGCCAACGGCACCGCGGTCTACTGCGCGCTCGACAATGGGCTGCTGGCGAAACTCGACGACGGTGACGTCCTCGTCACGTTGACATTCCTCGCCGAGACGGTCGACCTGAACGCCTTCGACGTCGGCGACTGATCTCGCTCGACGACTCAGTGCGCGAGCGTCACCAACGAGTGGTCGGCGCGATTCATCGGGTCGGGCCCTGCCTCGGTGGCGACGACGATGTCCTCGAGACGCATACCCCACTTCCCCGCCAGGTAGATACCGGGCTCGACACTGAACGCATGACCTGGTGCGATCGGCAGGTCGTTCCCCTCCACCATGTAGGGATCTTCGTGGGCCTCCATCCCGATCCCGTGACCGGTGCGGTGGATGAAGTAGTCGCCGAAACCAGCCGCGGCGATCACCCGTCGCGCCGCTCGGTCGACCTCATGACATTCGGCACCGACCACCGCGGCGCGCACGGCAGCGGCCTGGGCTTCGTGCAGCACGGCGTACGCATCGGCAACCTCGGACGACGGCTCGCCGAGATGGACGCAGCGGGTGATGTCGCTGCAGTATCCGCTCATCGTGCCACCGAAATCGCACAGCACGATCTCTCCCTCGCCGATGATGCGTCCACCCGGATGATGGTGGGGCGACGCAGCATTCTCACCGGCAGCGACAATTGCGAAGTTGACGACGTCGTGTCCCTCGGCGAGCAACCGTGCCGAGATGTCGGCGCTCACCTCGGCCTCACTCCGACCGATGAGTGGGATCTCGCCCGCCTGGAGTTGCGCAGCGACGCGATCTGCTGCAGCGCCGGCTGCGCGGAGTGCGGCAACCTCCGCTTCGTCCTTGCGCATCCGCAGTGCGCCCATCACGTCGACCGATCGGACGTAACGAGTGCGGTCAGAGGGCCAGTGCCCGAGCAGTTCGACCAGGAACCGCGCCCACATCGTGTCGCCCACGGCCGCAACACCCGGGCGTCCAGCGATCGAGGCGACCAGCGCCACCGGATCGTCGGTCTCGCCCCACGTCACGAGCCGGAATGCTTCCGGGCGCTCGGCCACGCGTGGCGCCTCGAGCCGCGGCACGACGAGCACCGCCTCGCCGTCTCGGGGCACGACGAGCATGGTGAGTCGCTCGAGTGGCATCGCCTCGTACCCGACGAGATACGGCAGATCGCTGCCGACGGACACGAGCAGGGTGTCGATTCCCTCGGCCACCATCTGGCGGCGGGCTCGGTCGAGTCGTTCGACGAACACGGTGGTCGGCTGTGCTGACGTCATCCGACCATTCTGCCGCGAGACCGATCCCTATGCTCGACGCTGTGCGGCCCGCCACCAGTTCGGCCATGTGTCTCATCGCGGTTGTCCTCCTGGCGTCCTGCACGGTGGGTGACTCGGGGGTGCGCGCGGTCCGCTCCGACGACCTGCAGGGGGCGACCCTCGCCCCCTCCGGCGATGACGTCGACTACGAGGTCACCGCCGGGGTCATCGACTTCGGTTCGGGCAAGCCCGAGCGTTCGTACGACGGGTTCCTGACCGCGGTGGTACGAGACGTGGAGGACTTCTGGAGCGCTGAGTTCCCCGCAGCCTTCGGGTCGCCGTGGGAACCCCTCGACGGTGGCGTGTACGCCGGATGGGCCGACCGGACCGATCTGATCCCGGCCTGCGGTGATGCCGAGTTGACGTATCCGGCGATCCGCAGTGCCGGGGCGCTCTACTGCGCGATCGGCGACTTCATCGCCTACGACGACGACGACCTGCTCCCGGCCTTGCTCGCCGACCTCGGCCAGGAGGCGATCGGCATCGTCATTGCCCACGAGTACGGCCACGCCGTGCAGTCCAGGGCAGGCGGCCTCGATGCACCGACGATCCTCAAGGAGCAGCAGGCCGACTGCTTCGCCGGCGCATGGGCCGCGAGGGTCGCTGGTGGGTCGAGCGACGTCCTCCGCTTCGACGATGCCGACATCCGGGGCGCGCTCATCGCGATGATCCAGATCCGCGATCCACTCGAGATCGGTGGACTTGCCAATCCTGATGCCCATGGCACGGGCTTCGACCGAGTCGGCGCGTTCCAGGACGGGTTCCTGGGCGGTGTCGAGGGCTGTGTCGACTTCCTCGATCCCTCACGCCTCGGCGTTCTCGTCGACATCCCGTTCGAGCCCGCTGACCCGAACTCCGGCAACCTGCCCCTCGTCGACCCGACCGGCGCAGGCTCGGACATCGTCACCCTCATCCCTGCCAGCCTCCAGGACTTCTGGAGCACCGTGACCGCACAGGCAGGTGTCACGTTCGCGCCGCCGCGATTCGTGCCATTCCCCACCGACGGGCCCTATCCCGACTGCGGCGAGCTGGACGGCGAGGAGTTGTCGCTCGACGTCACGTACTGTCCGGCGTCGAACACGGTGGTCTGGGACGCCGATATGGCCGCAGCGCTGGCCGCAGATCCACTCACCGGCGATCTTTCGGTCGGCTTCCTCTTTGCTGCGGCGTATGCCGACGCGGTCCAACGCGCTGTGGGCAGCAGCCTGGTGGGTGAAGCCCGCTCTCTCACCAGCGACTGCCTCACGGGCGCGTGGGTGGCAGCGATCGCACCGCCCACACCGAGAAGTGGATCGATCGTCCTGTCTGCGGGCGATCTCGACGAAGCGGTCATCACCGTCATCTCGCGCAGCGATCCGGCGACGTCGACCGACCTGCTCGGCACCGCGTTCGAGCGGATCAGCGCATTCCGCGCAGGGGTGCTGAACGGACTGTCCGCATGCGGCGTCTCAGGGAGTGACTGAGGCCGCGGTCGTCGGCGTCACGGACGACGTCGTCGTGGTCGAAACCGGCTTCGTCGTGGTCGTCGGCGGCTTCACCGTTGTCGTCGTCGTCGTGGTCGACGACGTCGACGACGAACTGGTCGAGGTCGAGTTCGGATTCCGGAAGTTGAACGACGGCAACATCTCGTCCTTCGACTGCTGCTCGGGTTCCTTCTTGCCGTCCCACACGTAGACCAGATCACCATTGGCGACCAGAGTCGGGAAGTAGTCGGCGATCCACATCGGGATACGCACGCATCCGTGCGACGCGGGCTGGATCGGCACGCTCTGCGCTCCGTGCACTGCGATCCCGTAGTTGAAGTAGACCGGGTTCCACATGCCACCGAGCGGTCCGAGGCGGTTGCCGTCGTAGCGTCGGTAGAACTTGAACACACCGCCTGGGGTCTTCGCGTACGCGCATTCGTCCTTGGTCACCGGCTCGGCGAGAGGCTGCCCGTACTGATCGGTGTTGTAGGTGACGAGCTCACACCACAGCTTCGGGTTACCGCTCTCGTCGAGTTCACCCGAGGAGATGTGCGTGAGCAGCACGGCTTCGTTGTCGTCGAAGACGATCGCGGCCTGAAGATCGAGGTAGATCTCCATGTGTCGAGCGCCGGCAGGCTGCGGTCGCCTCGGCTGGAAGATCAGCTTGTCCTGCATCGTCTGCCACAGCTCGTTGGTCAGCACGCCGGTCTTCTGGTTCCACGGTGTCCGTTGGACCAGCGACTCGAACGCCCACACCGCCTGCTCGGTGCCCCCGCCGAAGATCCCGTCGACCGGCCCCGGGTCGAAGCCCAGGTCCTTCAGTCGCTGCTGCATCGCGGTGACCTCGGCCCCCGTTGCGCCGCGGCGGAGTGGTTCTGACAGGTTGGTCTTCACCACACCGGCTTCGGGGACGATGACGACCCCGGGCAGGGTGCTCGACGGGATCGTCAAGGCTGCGTCGTCGACGGCACCTGGGTTGGCGAACGGTGCCGTGGTGTCACTCGTCACCTCTGCCCCACCCGAGAATCCGGCGAAGACGACGACCGCGAGGACCGACACGGCTGCCCCGACGGGAACCCATCGCGACATACCGACATCGCTGCTCGGCTGACGGCGCGCTGGACGGGGGGAGGGCCTACGGGTGTTCACGATGACTCCGAGTAAGACGGACGGCGAAAATCTATCCGTCCGACTCCGGCCGAGGGCTTCATGGACGGGACGTCGCGACCGGCTCGAGGCGGCGAAGTTCTCGACGCAGCCGGGTCATCTCCCGGAGGATGGTCCGGATCACGGATCCCGATGCCAGGGTGCTCTCGCCGCGGCTACGGGGGAAGTAGTCAACACCGAATTGCACGATGTGAAAGCCGAGCCGCGACGCTCGGATGATCAACTCGGCATCGATGAACGAGCCCTCGCTCTTCAGCTCGACATGCTCGAAGATGCGCGCGCGACACAGTTTGAATGCGAAGTTGATGTCGCGGATCCTGACCCCGAAGAGCCGCCGGATGAGCACGTTGTAGAAGAAGGTGTAGATGGCCCGACTCGATCCCTCACCCGTGCGATCGAAGCGATACGCGCTGACCACGTCGGCCTCGTAGTAGCGCAGCAGTCGTACGGCTCGCGCCGCCTCGGCCATGTCGAACGGCAGATCTGCATCGCTGTAGAGGATCACGTCGCCGGTCGCCGTCGCGAATCCCGTCTTCATCGACCCACCGAGCTTGCGGTTCTCCGGATGATGGACGACTCGGATACGAGGGTTCGAGGCGGCGAGCCCATCGGCCAGTTCGGGAGTGCGATCGGTGCTCGCGTCGTCGACGATGATCAGCTCGTAGTCGAGGACTTCGCCCCGGCCGACGAGGTCGGTACACACCTCGAGGGCTGCGGCAACGGCGCGCTCGACGTAGTGCTCCTCGTTCCACATGGGGAAGAAGATGCTGAGCTTGCGGAACGGCTCGCCGATCACAGACGACGAGGCTACCGGCGAGGTCGAACCGCCCGGGGGTCGCTACCCTCATGCGCAATGGACCAGCCTCCGCCGCCGCCCCGGCGCGTCGATCGCCTTCCAGGCGAGTTGACCCGCGGCTGGGCCACCGCCCTCACTGCGGTGTGGGCCCTCATCACCATGTCGTTCGCCGCGCTCTGGGTGAGTGCTCGGAACACCGGACTGTCCACGTGGTGGCTCGGTCCGGACACAGATCCACGACCGATCGTGGTCTCCATACTGCCGGCCGCGATCTCGGCGATGGTCGCCGCACACACGGCCAATTCAGGTCGATGGGCACCGTGGTTCGGCATCGTCGGCTCGATCTGCCTCGGTGGCGTTGCCGCGGGCGATCTCGGTCGCGTCGACGGGTACGCACTCGTCGAGTTCGCCCTCGCGTCGGGCGGATTGTTGGCCTCACTCGCGTCATTCGCCGGCCTCCTGCGCGCCCCGCGCACACCCTCGGAAACTGCCGGAACGACCGACTCGGTAACGTCGTAACCGATGTCGAAGGTCCTCACCTCTCTCCCGGTCGGCGAGCGTGTCGGCATCGCCTTCAGCGGCGGCCTCGACACCTCTGCGGCCGTCGCCTGGATGCGCGAACGTGGCGCAGTTCCCTTCTGCTACACGGCCGACCTCGGCCAGCACGACGAGCCCGACCTTGCCGGCGTACCTGATCGGGCGCGGATCTACGGCGCCGAGGGTGCCCGCCTCGTCGACTGCCGCACCGAACTCGTGCACGAGGGCCTCGTGGCGCTCCAGTGCGGCGCCTTCCACATCACCACGGCCGGCAAGACCTACTTCAACACCACACCGCTCGGGCGTGCGGTCACCGGAACGCTGCTCGTGCGGGCGATGCACACCGACGGTGTCGACATCTGGGGTGACGGCTCGACCTACAAGGGCAACGACATCGAGCGGTTCTACCGGTACGGGTTGCTCGTCAATCCTGATCTGCGCATCTACAAGCCCTGGCTCGACCCGGCGTTCGTGACCGAACTCGGGGGCCGTGCGGAGATGAGTGAGTTCCTGACGACTCGGGGACTGCCGTATCGGGCGAGCAAGGAGAAGGCCTACAGCACCGACGCGAACATCTGGGGGGCCACTCACGAGGCCAAGGCCCTCGAGGAGCTGGCGACGAGCATGGACATCGTCGAGCCGATCATGGGTGTGGCGCACTATCGCGAGGACGTCGTGATCGACCCCGAGGTCGTCTCGGTGAGGTTCCACGAGGGATGGCCCGTCGCCATCAACGGCCACGAGTTCCCCGACCAGATTGCACTCGTGACCGAGGCGAATGTGATCGGTGGACGCCACGGCCTCGGTATGAGCGACCAGATCGAGAACCGGATCATCGAGGCGAAGAGCCGCGGCATCTACGAGGCGCCGGGCCTCGCCCTCCTGCACATCGCATACGAACGCCTCATCTCGGCCATTCACAACGAGAACACCCTCGAGAACTACCGCACGATGGGTCGTCGACTCGGGCGGCTGCTCTACGAAGGTCGATGGTTCGATCCACAGAGCCTCATGCTGCGCGAACCGCTCATGCGATGGGTCGGGTCGGCCGTGACAGGTGAGGTCACCGTGCGACTACGACGAGGCGACGACTACACCGTGCTCGACACGAGCGGACCGCACCTCACCTACGCACCCGAACGGCTGAGCATGGAGCGCGTGGATGATGCGGCATTCGGGCCTCTCGACCGGATCGGCCAACTCACGATGCGGAATCTCGACATCGACGACAGCAGGTCGAAGCTCGATGTCTACCGCGCGGTCGGCACGCTCGGCCCGGGGAGCCTCAGCGCACTCGAGGCCGGCCCGACCGACTGACGTTGGTCAGCGGGCGACGACCCGTTCGACGAGCGCAGCGACGAACCTCGTCCGCGGCACGAGTGTGTCGACGAGGACGTACTCGTGGTCGGCATGTGCTCCTCCACCGACCGCGCCGAGCCCGTCGAGCGTGGGCACGCCACGAGCTGCAGTGAGGTTGCCGTCACTGCCGCCACCGACCGCGACACCCTCGGGGGGTGCGGTGCCGAGTTGCTCGGCGGCAGCCACCGCGAGTGGATAGAGCGACGCAGATGCGCTCGCGGGCATCGGCGGACGATTGATGCCGCCAAGTACCTCGATGCGCGCCCCGTCGACCGTGGTCGACAGGTTGGCGAACAGACGCTCGAGTCGCTCTGCCTCCCCCGGCTGCTCGACGCGCACATCGATCTTCACGCGAGCCTCGGCCGGAACGACATTGTCGGCGGTCCCGGCCACTGCCATCGTGGGCGTCACGGTCGTGCCGGTACCTGCATCACCGAACGTGGCGGTCTCGATGACGAGTTGGGCTGCCGCCACGAGCGAGTTCACACCGTTCCACGGCTCGAGACCGGCATGCGCGGCCCGACCGTGGACGACGACCTCGAAGGTACCCGTGCCCTTGCGCGCCGTCTTCAGGGCGCCGCCATCAGCACTCGGTTCGAAGACGAGCACCGCACCGCAGGCGATCGCGCGCCGTTCGAGCAGTTCGCGCGAGCTGGCGCTCCCGACCTCCTCATCGGCGGTGACGAGCAGTTCGATGCCCTGCCGGTCGTCGAGCGCAGCGATGGCGTGGATGGCCTGCACGAGACCTGCCTTCATGTCGAAGACGCCCGGGCCGGTGGCCCGACCCTCGCGTACGGCGAACGGCCGCGACGCGACGGTGCCGGCCGGGAAGACCGTGTCGTGATGGCCGAGCAGCAACACCCGCGGTGTGCCGCCACCGCTCCAGTGGACGTGTGGGCCGCACGGACCTTCGATCACCTGCGGTGGGCTGCCCAGCCGGCGAGTGATCACATCGGCGAGCACTGCGGCCGAGTTCTCGAGGCGAGCCACGTCGAGAGACGGCGACTCGGTGTCGACGAGCAGTTGGAGGTCGGCCAACAGGGCGGACAGATCGGCCACGAGGGTCATTCTGCCGCGTCTGGCTCCCGTGGTCGACGATCTCGACGGCCGACCGCACACCGAGCACGACGGTAGCCTCCACGTCCGATGGGCAGCGCCGGACCGCTCGCCGACGTCTCGGCCGCTGCAGCGTCCCGTCGGACATTTGCGATCATCAGTCACCCCGACGCGGGCAAGACGACCCTCACCGAGAAGTTCCTCCTCTACTCCGGTGCCGTCCAGGTGGCCGGCGCCGTTCACGCTCGCGAGGGCCGACGCACCGCACGCAGCGACTGGATGGAGATCGAACAGCAGCGCGGGATCTCGATCAGCAGCACCGTGCTCCAGTTCCCGTACCGCGACCATGTCGTCAACCTCCTCGACACCCCCGGCCACCGTGACTTCAGCGAGGACACCTACCGGGTGCTCGCCGCAGTCGATGCGGTTGTCATGGTGCTCGATGCAGCCAAGGGCATCGAGACGCAGACCCTGAAGCTGTTCCAGGTCTGTCGATCGCGGAATCTCCCGGTGCTCACATTCCTCAACAAGTACGACCGACCGAGCCGCGAGCCGCTCGAACTGCTCGACGAGATCGAGTCCAAGATCGATCTGCGCCCCACACCGGTCACGTGGCCCGTCGGCAATGGTGACGACTTCCGCGGTGTCG
>JBJSXI010000121.1:0-7270 GCA_046086305.1 Ilumatobacteraceae bacterium | reverse complement strand
GGCTCAGGTTGCCGGCGGAACGAACAGCAGGCCGAGGTCCCCGAGACGTTGGCCCACCTGGTCGACCGGGACGTCCAGCATGACCGCGATCGCCCTCGTGTCGTGGGCCCGCACGGTGATGACCTTCCCGTTGAAGTCCTGTCGCTGCACCTGGATCATCCGCAGGAACCGGACGAGCATCTCGAAGGGCTGGCCGGCCAGCTGGGTGAGCTTCAACAGATCGATCGCCAACTTCTTCGACTGGGCGGGCTCGGCCTCGCTCGCCGCGCGCACCTCGTCGCGCGGCAGCAACTGGTCGACCGGCACGTTGTAGAAGCGAGCGAGACGCTCGAGTCGGGGCACCGAGATCGCCCGCTCGCCGCGCTCGTAGGCACCGAGAACCGAGGCCTTGAACTCCTCGTTCGAGTTCGCCTCGACCTCCTGCAGCGACAGTCGCTTCTGCCGGCGGATCACCCGCAGGCGATCGCCGACATTGCGGCTGTAGGGCGACGGCATCTCGTCGTCGATGTCGGGCATGGGCCACCTTCGTCGTCCCCGGACTCCGGGGCGCTCATGGGTCGAACGAACTACCGCATCATGGCACGGTCAGCGCCGATTGTCCACCCACGGTGGCGCCGGATCACTCTCCGTGGAGCGCGCGGAGCCGCACGGCGGCCACCACCGCGGCCGTCTCGACCCGCAGCACCGTGTCGGCGAGCCGCACGCGGGGCACGCCGTCGGGGATCTCGTCGGGCGCAAAGCCACCCTCGGGGCCGATGACGATCTGCTCGGCGGCGACGAGGGGGGTGCCGTCGGGATCGCCGACCACGGTGCCCGGATGCTGGAGCACCTCGTCGAGGCCGAGCGGTCCATGGATCGTCGGGAGCCACACCCGCCGGCTCTGCGCGGCGGCCTCGAGCGCGATGCGACGCGCCCGTTCGAGGCGGCGCACCGCCCGGTCGTCGTCCCAGCGCACGACGGCCCGACGAGTCACGATGAGGGCGAGATCGCTCACGCCGACCTCGGTGAGCTTCTCGACGAGCCAGTCGAAGCGCTCCCCCTTCGGCGCGGCGACCGCGATCCGGCAGGGTCGGTCGGCAGGAACGGTTTCGACATCGCCCACGGCGAGCAGTTCGTCGCCGTCGACCACCGTGGGCCGCCATCGGCCCCGCCCGTCCGACACCGTCACCGAGGCGCCGTCGCGCAAGCGCAGCACTCGGAACAGGTGATGAGCCACCTCCGGTGCGGGCTGGATGCGCTCGACCCCGAGGTCGAGCTCGACGAAGACGTGCGCCGCCGAGCCGCGCAGCACCGGGTTCACTGGAAGGCGGACTTGATCCGCGCGAACAGGCCCTGATCGGCGAGCAGTTCGTCGCCGTTCGCCGCCGCCAGCGCCTTCAACAACTCGGTCTCCTGCTCGCTCAGGCGCGTCGGCACCCGCACCACCACTCGCACGCGCAGGTCACCCCGGCCGCGTCCCTGCAGGCGGGGCACCCCGCGCTGACGCAGCACGAACTCGCGCCCGGGTTGGGTGCCGGGTGGGACGATCATCTCCTCGTCGCCGTCGAGGGTGCTGAGCGTGAACGAGGCCCCGAGCGCCGCTTGCGGGAACGAGATCTCCAGATCGGTCACCAGATCGTCACCCTCGCGGCGGAACCGCTCGTGGGGTCTCACCCTCATGTGGACGTAGAGGTCACCGGCAGCACCGCCACGCGGACCGACCGCACCTCGCCCGGTGAGGCGCAGCGTCGTCCCCGTGTCGACCCCGGCCGGCACGTCGACGTCGTAGGTGTGCTCGGTGACCGTTCGACCCTCGGCGGCACACGTCGGGCACGGGGTCACGATCACCTGCCCGTAGCCGCCACAGCGCGGACACGCCGACGAGGTGACCATCTGGCCGAGCATGCTCTGGCGCACCCGCTGCACCTGCCCCCGACCCTGGCACTCCGAGCACGTCACCGGGTCGGTCCCGAAGCTGGCCCCCGATCCCTTGCAGTCGACACAGCGCAGCGCCGTGCGTACGCGCGCCGACACCGTGGCACCGAAGACCGCCTCTTCGAAGGAGACCTCGGCGACGACCTCGAGGTCCTGACCACGCGGCGGGCCGGCCGGCCCACGTGTCGAACCGAATGGACCTCCCCCGCCGAAGAACGCCTCGAAGATGTCGCCGAACCCGCCGGCGTCGAAGTTCTCACCACCGCTGGACGCGCCGACCCCGGCCTCGCCGAAGCGGTCGTAGCGCGCCCGCTGCTCGGGATCACTGAGCACCTCGTACGCGCGGGCCACCTGCTTGAAGCGCTCCTCGGCGGCGGTGTCGCCCGGGTTGGCGTCGGGGTGCAACTCGCGTGCGAGTCGCCGATAGGCGCGCTTCAACTCGTCCGCGCTGGCCGTGCGTGGCACCCCGAGCAGTTCGTAGAAGTCAGCCACGGGGCGATCCCTCGCCGAGTCGACGGCCGAGGCGATCGCTGACGACCTCGACCGTGGCGAGCGCCTGCGGGTAGTCCATGCGCGTCGGACCGAGCACTCCCACCGTGCCGACCTGCTCGCCGTCGACGACGACCGGCTTCACCACCACCGAGCAGGCGGCGAGGGGCTCGATGCCGTGTTCGGCGCCGATGGCCACCGACAGGCCCCGGTCGATGATGTCGCGCACGAGCGACACGATGACGTACTGCTGCTCGAGGGTCTGCAGCACCGTGCGCACCGTGTCGACCGCTTCGAAGGAGGCCGCCATCGAGGCCGCCCCGCCGACGAACACCGGCTCGTCGGCCGACCCCACGGCGACCGCATCGACGGCCGCCCGGCACAGCGCATCGAGCCCGGGATCGCCGCTCGACACGAGGCGCGCCGCGTCGAGGGGTCCGCCGGCCAGGCTCGTCTGGAGCTGGCCCGACACGACGGAGAGGCGCATCTCCGAGGTGCCCTCGGGCAACTCGAAAGACTGACTCTCAACTGCACCGTTAGACAGCACCACCACGACCGTCGCATGGTGCTCGCTCAGTCCGACCACCTGGATCGAGCGCACGGTCGCCCGTTCGGCCCGCGGCCCGACCACCACGGCCGCATGGTGGGTCACCTGGGCGAGCAGGTTCGTCGTGCGGTGGAGCAACTCTTCGAGCCGACCGGCCGCCGTGTCGAAGAAGCGGCCAACCTGCTGCTGGGCGGCCGTGTCGAGTCGGCCCGGCTCGGTCATGTGGTCGACGAAGAAGCGGTAGCCCTTGTCGGTCGGGATGCGCCCCGCCGAGGTGTGCGGCTGGGCGAGGTAGCCCTCCTGCTCGAGCACGGCCATCTCGTTGCGGACCGTCGCCGGGCTCACCCGCACCCCGGGGGCCGAGGCGACATGGGTTGAGCCGACCGGCTGGGCCGTGGCGATGTACTCCTGGACGACGGCCCGCAAGATGGCCGTCTTGCGCTCGTCGAGCATCGGTCTCCTCCTGCGAACGTCCTTCTCAGAAGGCTACCGACTGGCGGACGACACGAGTTGGTAGCGCCGCAGCGCCTCGGCGCGTTCGACGGCATGATCGACCATCGGCGGCGGATAGGTGTCAGGGCGACGCAGCCCGGGATCGTGCACCGCACCGCCGGCGATGTCGGCGAGTTCGGGCACCCAGCGACGCACGTAGTCGCCGTCAGGATCGAACCGTTCGGCCTGGGCACGTGGGTTGAACACACGGAAGTGCGGCGCCGCATCGGTGCCGGTCCCGGCGGTCCACTGCCAGCCGTGGCTGTTCGACGCCAGATCACCGTCGATGAGATGGGCCATGAAGTGACGCGCACCCCACTGCCACGGCACATGGAGGTCCTTGACGAGGAAACTCGCCACGATCATCCGCACCCGGTTGTGCATCCAGCCCGTTGCCGCGAGTTGCCGCATCCCGGCATCGACGATCGGGTAGCCGGTCGTTCCCTCGGCCCAGCGCGTGAAGCGGTCACGGGCCGCCGCATCGGTGTCGACGGGCAGCGCGTCCATCTTGCGATCGAGGTTCTGCCACGCCGTCTCGGGGCGGCGGTGCAGCACATCGGCGTAGAACTCGCGCCAGGCGAGCTCGCTGGCGAACACCCGGTGTCCCCCTTCATCGCCGAGGTCACCGAGCAACTGTCGCGGGTGGATCACCCCCCAGCGGATCGCGGCAGAGAGCCGACTCGTCCCGTCGACCGCGGGCAAGTT
Organism: Ilumatobacteraceae bacterium; assembly: GCA_046086305.1. Taxonomy (GTDB): domain Bacteria; phylum Actinomycetota; class Acidimicrobiia; order Acidimicrobiales; family Ilumatobacteraceae; genus UBA668. The sequence continues at coordinate 3,123 of JBJSXI010000121.1, read as the reverse complement.
GCGCAGGTCGGCGTACTGCTCGACCGTCGGCCAGAAGGCGGCCCACCGCGCATGCGCGACGCGCTCATCGGCCGTGTCGAGATCGGCCGACACAGTCGGCGCCTCGAACCTCGTTCCACCATCGACCTGACGCCAATGCACCTCGGGTACACCGATCGGCGCGTCCCAGCCCACCTCGCGCCACGCCCGTGAGAACGGGGTGAACACCGCGAAGGGTCCACCGGTCTTCTTCTCGACCGTGCCCGGTGGCACCGCGTAGTTGCTGCCCACCCCGACGAGTCGCGCATCGATCGTGCGCAGTGCATCTGCCACCGCCGCGTCGCGCTGCCTCCCGTACGACCCGTGGTCGCGGGTGACGAACACCTGGGTCGCGCCGACCTCACGGGCGACTCGGGGGACGACCTCGGTCGGATCACCGAGTGCGAGGTGCAAGGTGCCCTCGGTCGCACCACGCAGGCTCTCGAGCGCACGGCCGAGGAACGCGCGCCGTGGTGCGCCGGCACGATCGAAGACCGGATCGACAACGAAGAGCGGCACAACACGTCCCGCTGCGGCTGCAGCGGTCAGGGCAGGATGATCGGCGGTCCGCAGGTCACGTCGGAACCACATCACCACCGTCGAGTCGGCCATCGAGGTGCAGTGTCGCCGACGGCGAGTCGGCGTGTCGCATCGTGGTCGACCGCGACGGGTCCACACGGCGCCGCCACCAGCCGACGGCGCAGGCGCCGAGGGAGATCACGCTGCCGTAGCCGAGGCTCCACTCGGCCGAGATTCGGTCGGCGATCAGCCCCGTCACCGGTGCGCCGACCGGCGTACTACCGAGGAACGCCACCGCGCCGAAGGCCAGCAGACGGCCGCGCATCTCGGGTGGCGACTCCTGCTGGAGGATGATGTTCTGGGCGGCGACGAATGCCGCGCCCCCGATGCCCACCGGCACGGCAGCCACGAGCGCGACCCACAGGGCGGGAGCCCACGCCACGGCGAGACCACTCACGCCGAGGAGTGCACCCATGCCGTAGAACCAGCCGGTCGTCACCCGCCCGAGACGAGCGGTGAGCAGCGAGCCGATCACACTGCCGGCACCGGTGACCGAGAGCAGGAGACCGAACGCGGCGCGCCGCTCGAAGCGAACGTCGGCGAGCGCGAGCAGCGACACGCTGTAGTTGAAGGCGAAGGTGCCCACCACCGTGAAGACGGCGAACACGACACGCAGACGACGATTCCGCGCGACGAAGGCGGCCGCTTCACGCACGGGTCGCCCACCACGTGGCGCTCTCGGCGCGCGGTGCAGCGTCGAGACATCGATCGCCAGCAGTGACGAGAGGATCGCCATGAACGACACCGCGTTGGCGATGAACAACCAGCCATAGTCGACGACCCCGACGAGAATCGCGGCGATGGCCGGACCCACAACACGCGAGCCCGTCATCACGGCCGTGTTCAGCGACATTGCGTTGCCGATCTCGTCGGGTTCGACCAGCTCGATCACGAAGCCACGTCGCGCCGGGTTGTCGAACGCCCCGATCACCCCGAGGGTCAGCGACAACCCATAGAGCAGCGGGATGTTCACGACACCGCTGAGCGTGATGACACCCAGCACGAGCGCCTGTAACGCCTGGAGGAATTGGGTGAGCAGGGCCATCCGGCGTCGATCGCGTCGGTCGGCGACCGCACCCGCCCATCCTCCGAGCAGCAACATCGGCAGGAATTGGCACAACAGGTTGAGCCCCGTGTCGGTGGCGTTACCCGTCACGTCGTAGACGAGCAGCGCCATCGCGGTCATCTGCACCCACGAGCCGATCGTGCTCGCCAGCAGACCGGCGAAGAAGATCCGCGCATTGCGATGTCGCAGTGAGCGAAAGACCGTCGTGGAGGGCATGACTCAGTCGTCGAGCTTGAGGGCCGAGATGAAGACATCGCCGGGCACCTCGACGCGGCCGATCGACTTCATCTTCTTCTTCCCTTCCTTCTGCTTCTCGAGCAGTTTGCGCTTCCGGGTGATGTCGCCGCCATAGCACTTCGCGAGCACATCCTTGCGCTTGGCCTTCACCGTCTCACGGGCGATGATCTTGCCGCCGATGGCCGCCTGGATCGGCACGTCGAACATCTGCCGTGGGATCAGCTCCTTCAACTTCTCGCACATCCGGCTGCCATAGGCGAACGCCTTGTCGCGGTGCACGATCGTGCTGAAGGCATCGGCGGGCTGACCGTTGAGGAGAAGGTCGACGCGCACGAGGTTGCTCGGGCGATAGTCGCTCAACTCGTAGTCGAGGCTTGCGTAGCCCTGGGTGCGACTCTTCATCTGGTCGAAGAAGTCGACGACGACCTCGGCGAGTGGGATCAGGTAGTGCAACTCGACACGCTCGGGCGACAGATATTCGAGCTTGGTCATCTCGCCACGACGCGCCTGACACAGGTCCATCAGCGCGCCCGTGTAGTCCTTCGGCGTGATGATGCTCACCTTGAAGTACGGCTCTTCGATGTGGTCGATGCGCTGTGGAGACGGCAACTCGGCCGGATTGTCGACGAGGACGACCTCGCGATCGGTGGTGTGCACGCGGTACTCGACGCTCGGTGCGGTGGCGATGAGGGCGAGACCGAACTCGCGCTCGAGGCGCTCCTTGACGATCTCCATGTGCAAGAGGCCGAGGAACCCGCACCGGAAACCGAACCCCAGCGCACCCGACGACTCGGGCGTGTACGTGACACTCGCGTCGTTGAGCTTCAACTTCTCGAGACTCTCGCGGAGCAGTTCGAAGTCGTCGCCATCGATCGGGAACAGACCGCAGAACACCATCGGCTTCGGATCGCGATAGCCGGTGAGCGCCTCGCGCGCACCGTGCACCGCGGTGGTGACCGTCTCGCCGCTGCGCGCCTGGCCCACATCCTTGATACCGGCGATGAGGTAGCCGACCTCGCCCGGTCCGAGCTCGGGCACCGGCGTCGGCGTGGGTCGGCGCACACCGATCTCGACGGCCTCGTGCTGGGTTCCGTCCTGCATGAACGCCAGACGCGACCCGCTCGTCAATCGGCCGTTCATCACCCGCACACTGCTCACCACCCCGCGGTACTGGTCGTACTGCGAGTCGAAGATCAACGCCTGCAGTGGGGCCTCGGCATCAC
>JBJSXI010000120.1:0-53394 GCA_046086305.1 Ilumatobacteraceae bacterium | reverse complement strand
GCTACAGGTGGCTCACCGTGAACGGCAACTCGATCTCGGCGAGGTTCGTGACGGGCTCGGTGTACGTCTCCCGGACGAAGAAGTTCACCTTGTACTCACCGTTCGGCAGTTCGGACGTCGGCCTGGCGTTCATGAACAACGCTGCCGGCATGTCCATCTCGCCGGTGTCGAATGCCCACTCGTAATGGCTGTTGGTGACGTCGTAGACGCCGACCCAATAGCCCATAGCGTCGGAGGCATCCGTCTTCGCGGCCCAGCCGTACTGGAACTTCAAGGTTCCATCGGCGGGGTTACCGACGATCCGAACGTAGGCGCCGTGGTCACGAGCGACGCTCGGGTTGACAGCAGAGGTAGCCGCCGGTGCCCCGACCACCAGCATCGCCATAGCGGCGATGAATGAGGCTCGCAGGATCCGCATCATCGCTTCCTCCCTTCCTCGTTCCGCCGGATCAGCGGTCGGTCCGGCGGGCTCCGACTTCATTGAACGCCGACCGAGGTCCCCTGCACAGGGGCGTTCGTCCCGAGTCGTTGCAGTGCGATCATGGCTGGATGATCGAGCTGCGACTCACGACTGCGGCCGACACCGAGTTCCTCGGCGAGATGCTCGTCGTCGCCGCTGAATGGCGTGCAATCCGGCCAACGCGTTCCGTCGGCGACGTCCTGGCCGATACCTATCTCGCTCGATACGTCGTCGACTGGCCACGGCAGGGTGAGATCGGGGTCGTTGCGCTGGACCACGGTCGGGCCATTGGGGCTGCGTGGTGGCGGTTGTTCGACGACCACCACCACGGCTACGGCTACCTCGATGCCAGCACGCCTGAGATCTCACTGGCCGTCGTTGCGGACGCCCGCCGACACGGCACTGGCCGAATGCTCCTCGATCGGCTGATCGATGAGGCCCGGTCGAGTTCAGTGCGCCGCCTGAGCCTCAGCGTCGAGACCGACAACCCTGCAATCCGACTCTACGAGCAGGTCGGCTTTCACGTCGTCACCGCCTCGGCGGGCGCAGTGACGATGGTCTGCGAGATCCTCGAGCGAGAACACGGTGTGACACCCCTTCACTAGGGTCACCGCCATGACTCTCGTGGGGCGCTCGTTCCTCCATGCCTCCGACATCCACTTCGGCGCACCGCTCGGGGCGCTCGAGGGATGTCCGCAGCTCGATGAGTCGACGCGCCGCGAGCTGATCGATCAGATGCAGGGAGCGTTCGATCGGCTCATCGACCTAGCGATCGCCGAGAACGTCCTCTTCGTCGTCCTCGCCGGAGACGTGTACGACTCGGCAGAGGCCCAGGAGGGCATCCAAGGTCGGTTCCAGCGCGGACTCGACCGCCTCGACGCAGCAGGCATCCACACCTACATCGTCCACGGCAACCATGATCCGCTGCGCACCGGCTTCCGCCCCCGCCGCGCACTGCCCGACTCGGTGCACATCTTCGACGTCGACACACCACACGAGTTCGTCGCCGCCGAATCGGACGGCGAGCGCGTGATGGTGTCCGGTGTCAGTTTCGGCAACCGGGCGGTGCCGGAGAACCTCGCCCAACGGTTCGCCACCTTGCCCATCGAGCTCGCCAGATGGCGGGTCGGTGTGCTGCACACCAGCCTCGCCGGCAGCAGCGACCACGACCCGTACGCACCGTGCACGGTCGATGATCTGCGCGCCGCGCCTGTCGGCTACTGGGCACTGGGACACATCCATCTGCGCAGCGACCAGAACCCGCTCGGCCCGGGTCGCTGGTGGGCCTACCCGGGCAACCTCCAGGGGCGGAACTTCAAGCCCGCCGAGTGTCACCCCAAGGGTGCCGTGCTCGTGCGGCTCACCCCCGACGGCTTCGCCGCACCGGAGTTCAAGGCGTGCGACACCGTGCGGTTCGTGTCGGTCAACATCGCCGTCGACGAGATCGACCACGTCGCCGACTCGTACTCCCTCGTCGCCGACGGCCTCGTGCGCGCAGCGGATCGCGCCGATGGTCGGCGTCTCGTGGTCCGGGCCGTACTGACGGGCCGTCACGCGTCGCATGCCGAGTTCCGGCGACTCACCATGGACTCCACCTTCGTCGACAACCTCCTCGACTCCTTCGCCGACGAGATTGGATCGACGATCGTCGCCGGCGTCACCTCGGCCGTGCGTCCACAGCTCGATCTCGTCGATGCTCGAACCGGCGACTCGCTGCTCGCCGTCGCGCTCCGTCGACTCGACGCGATGTCCGACGACGACGTCAGCTCGCTCGCCCGCGAGGTCGTGAACGGTGGCGTCGTCGACGTGCTGCGCACATCGGGGATCACCGCGGCCGAACTGCGCGAGCACACTGCGCTCGCGCTGGTCGAGGCCATCCACACCGCAGGCGGCGACACATGAGACGGGTCCGGATCCACCGCGTGCACGGCGACTCCTTCGGTCGGATGGCCGGCCGGAGCGTCGACCTCGGCGATCACCCGTTCGTCGTCATCCACGGCCCGAACGAGAGCGGCAAGTCGACCATCGCCGAATTGATCTCGTGGGTCCTCGCCGGACGCCGCACCGAGCACGACGTCGGCTCTCGCTTCGCCCCCATGAACGCCGAGCCGACCAGGCAGAGCGTGATCGGGGCACGGATCGAAGGGACCGTCGACCGAGACCCGTTCGCCGTCGAACGCAAATTCAAGGTGAAGCTCAGCAACCGCGGTGGGCCTCGACCGACCGACGACCCACCCGCCATCACCGTCGGATCGGCCGTCCGCAGCGCAACTGCGTGGGCCGAACTCATCGGCGTCGAGACGGGTGACGACTACTTCCGCCGGTACCGCATCACCGGCCCGTACGACCCCGACAACTCGATCAACGTCACCCAGCTGCTCGAGGCACTCTCCATCGGTGTCGACCGGCGGGTCTCGCCACGCGCCGTCCTCGAGGTGCTCGCCGCGCAGGCCGATCTCCTCGTGCCGGCGACGAACGGACGTGTTGCGGCCGGGCGGGCGATCACCCCGATCGATCGGGCACTGAAAGAGGCGAACGAGGAGCGGGCGCGCATCCTCGCCGAGGAGGGCCGGATCGACGCGCTCCTCACCACCCTGCGCGACATCGAGGAGGCCAAGGACGCGCTCGACGACGAGTTCATCGCTGTCACGGCCGAGCTCGGCGCGCTGTCCACCGCCCGCGACCTGCTCCCCGCCCGCGGCGACCTCGAACAGTCCGCGCTGGCGCTGAGTGAACTGCCGACGATTCCCGAGCCATGGTCGGCGGCCCTCGCCGCACGAGCTGACGCCGACGTCATGATCGGTCGGCTCGACGAGGCCGACTCGAGGTGCGCCGAGCGGAGCCGAACGCTCGACGAGGCGCGGATCACCGCAGGGCTCGACCCCGGCGAGGTCGAACATCTTCAGGTGGACGAGAGTGACGTCGAGGTTGCCGAGACGCTCGACCGCGCGAGGTCGCAGGCGCGGGCAGCCATCGAGTCATCGGCCACTCGGCGGCCCACCGTCGAGTCCGAGCGTGCGTCGGCTCTCCGCAGCCTGGCCGACAAGTCATCGAGCCTCGACACCTCGATCGAGCACCTCCGGCGCTTCACATCGATGGCTGTCGACGACGCGTCGTTCGGCGACCCGGTGAAGAACTGGAGCGACGCAGCGAGAGCGGTCGACGAGCACCGACCGACGATCGACGCGGCCACGCGTGCGGTGGAGGAGTCGCGCACGCGCCTCTACGAGGCCGACGCGGCATGGCTCGACCTCGGCGGAACCGGGTCGCCGGAGGCGGTTCTCGAGGGGACCATCGGCCCGAGCGGCCCGGTGCTCGATCGGCGGAGCCTGGCGTGGCTGGTCGCAGCGCTCGCCGCTGTCGTCGCCGCAGCATCGTTCCGCGCGTGGGTGGGCATTGCCGCCGCAGCGATCGTCGTCGTGGCGGGATCCGCCGTCCTGCGAACACGCCGCACGGTCGATGGGGCGCCAGCCTCGAGCGATCTGCTCACCGCCGCACGCCGGCTCGTCGAGGCACGCGACGAACACGGCGTTGCCGATACGGCCCTGCGCACGGCCCGATCCCAGCTCGAGCAGCTCGAGGGCATGCTCGCCACCCGGTCGACACATGCACTCGAGGTGCTCACCGAGTTCGGGTTCGACGACGTCACCGACGTCCGGCGCGCCATGCGTCTGCGTGCCGAACGCACCGAGGTCGTCGAGCTCGTCGCCCGCATCGGCCGGGCCGACACCGAACTCACCGCACTCGAGCAGTCGACGCAGCAGGGCCGGGAGGCGCTCGACACGGCGACTGTCGCGGTCGTCGACATGGCCACGCGCCTCGGTGTGGCGCGCATGGGCGCCTCACTCGACGCGCCGACTGTTCGCCGGCTCCGTCAGGTGTGCATCGCTCGCGAGGAGCTCGAGTCGGCGCAGGGCCGACGCGATGAGGCGCAGGCGGCACTGCGCGCCCTGATCACCGACCTCGCCCCCACCGTCGACACTCGACAGATCCGTGCCGAGTTCGACCGACTGTCCCGACTGGCCGACCAGCGCTCGGCACTCGCGGCCCACATCGCCGACCAGCGGCGGCGCCTCGAGAGCGCCGACGAACGCGTCGCCGCGATCCTCGCCGAGGACGCGCCGAACGCCGTCGTCCTCGGTGCTCGCATCGAGCTCGTCGAGCAACGACTCGCTGGGATCAGCGAACGGTCGACATCGCTCAGTGAAGAGCGCGGCGCACTGAACAACCAACTCGAAGCGCTCCGCGCACGCACCGATCTCGCGGCGACCGTGCAGGCCATCGAACAGGGTGAATCCGAGCAGCGTCGGATCGCCCTCGAGGGGACGTCGTGGTGGCTCGCCCATCGTCTCGTCGCGGATGTGAAACTCGAGGTGGAGACGAATCACCAGCCCGGCCTCGTGCGCAGAGCCGGCGAGGTCGCCGAGGCGATCACCGCCGGATACTGGTCTCGGCTGCTCACCGACGACGGCAGGTTGCTCGTCACCCAGCAGGGCCGTCAGGTGCATCAAGACGGGCTCTCGGCCGGGGGTATCGACATCCTGCGCCTCGCAGTACGACTCGCCGTCGCCGAGGCGCACAGCGAGAAGGTCGGGGTGGCCCTACCGATCATCCTCGACGATCCGACGGCGTCGGTCGACAGCGAGCGGGCGCCGAGACTGTTCGACGTGCTGCGTGACGTGGCGTCGAGCCACCAGATCATCCTGCTCACCCACGATGAACACACGGTGCGCCGGGCCCTCGACGTCGGGGCCGTCGGGATCAGCCTCGAGCGGCCGTAGCCGACAACATTCGCCGCGCAGAATTTGGATCAGCCCGAACTTTGGATTTAGTCTGAAAAGCGTGTCGTCCGTCCATGCCACAGCGCTCCGAGATGCCGGCGTCTACGTCACCGCCCAGCGCCTCGCCGTGATGCGCGTCGTCGACGACAACCCCCACGCCACCGCCGATGCGATCTCGGATGCGGTGCGTGACGAGATCGGCACCGTCTCGCGCCAGGCCGTCTACGACGCCCTGGCACTGCTCGTCGACAAGGGCCTCGTCCGGCGGATCCAGCCGACCGGATCACCCTCGCGGTTCGAGAGCCGCGTCGGCGACAACCACCACCACCTCTTCTGCCGCACCTGCGGCGGGGTCGTCGATGTGGATTGCGCCGTCGGCGAACGCCCGTGCCTGCAGGCCGCCGACGAGCACGGATTCGTCATCGACGAGGCCGAGGTCGTCTACTGGGGGGTGTGCTCGCCGTGCCGAGCCTCGTCCCCCACCACTTCTCAGCACACCATTCACCATTATCAGGAGACATCATGAGCGAGACAGGAAAGTGCCCCTTCAGCGGAGGGGCGATGACCTCACACGAGATGGGGACCGGCAACATCGACTGGTGGCCGAACCAGTTGAACCTCAAGGTCCTCCACAACAACCCCGACGTCGCCGACCCGATGGATGACGACTTCGACTACGCCGAGGAGTTCAAGAAGCTCGACCTCGATGCCGTCGTCAAGGACCTCACGGCGCTGATGACCGATTCGCAGGAGTGGTGGCCCGCCGACTACGGCCACTACGGCCCGTTCTTCATCCGGATGTCGTGGCACGCCGCCGGCACCTATCGCATCCAGGACGGACGCGGCGGTGCGGGGCACGGCATGCACCGCTTCGCGCCCCAGAACAGCTGGCCCGACAACGGCAACCTCGACAAGGCCCGGCGTCTGCTGTGGCCGGTGAAGCAGAAGTACGGCAAGAAGATCTCGTGGGCCGACCTGTTCGTGCTCGCCGGCAATGTCGCCCTCGACTCGATGGGCTTCAAGACCTTCGGCTTCGCCGGTGGCCGCCCCGACGTGTGGGAGCCGGACGACACCTACTGGGGTTCGGAGCAGACCTGGCTCGGCGACAACCGCTACAGGGGCGACCGCGAGCTCGACAATCCGCTCGCCGCGGTGCAGATGGGCCTCATCTACGTGAACCCCGAAGGCCCCAACGGCAACCCCGATCCGATCGCCTCGGCTCGCGACATCCGTGAGACCTTCGGTCGGATGGCGATGAACGACGAGGAGACCGTGGCACTCGTGGCCGGCGGACACACCTTCGGTAAGGCCCACGGTGCCGGCGACCCCGGGAAGTACGTCGGACCCGAGCCCGAGGCTGCCCCGATCCAGGAGATGGGCCTCGGCTGGCGCAACACGATGGGTGGCGGCCACGGTGTGGCCACGATCACCAGCGGCATCGAGGGCGCATGGACGACCAACCCGATCGCCTGGGACCACGACTACTTCAAGATCCTCCTCGAGAACGAGTGGGAGCTCACCAAGAGCCCAGCCGGCGCACAGCAGTGGATCCCCAAGGGTGGGGCCATGGCCACCGCCGTGCCCGACGCGCACGATCCGTCGCGTCGCCACGCTCCGATCATGACCACGGCCGATCTTGCGCTGAAGTTCGATCCCGAGTACGCCAAGATCTCGAAGCGCTTCCACGAGAACCCCGACCAGTTCGCCGATGCGTTCGCTCGGGCGTGGTTCAAGTTGACGCACCGTGACATGGGTCCCAAGGCGCGCTACCTCGGCAAGCTCGTCCCCGCCGAGACGCTCATCTGGCAGGACCCGGTCCCGGCAGTCAGCCACCCGCTCGTCGACGCGGCCGACATCACCGCGCTCAAGGCGAAGATCCTCGCGTCGGAACTCTCGGTGTCACAGCTCGTCCGCACGGCGTGGGCCTCGGCTTCGACCTTCCGTGGAACCGACAAGCGCGGGGGCGCCAACGGCGCTCGTGTGCGGCTCGCCCCGCAGAAGGACTGGGAGGCCAACGATCCGGCCGACCTGGCCAAGGTGCTCGGTGTGCTCGAGGGCATTCAGAAGGAGTTCAACAGCGGGGCGAAGAAGGTGTCTCTCGCCGACCTCATCGTCCTCGGCGGCTGCGCTGCAGTGGAGAAGGCGGCCAAGGATGGCGGCGTGACCGTCACGGTGCCGTTCACCCCGGGTCGCACCGATGCGACGCCCGAGATGACCGACGTCGACTCCTTCGCCGTCCTCGAGCCCACCTTCGACGGCTTCCGCAACTTCCTCAAGCCGGGGCACGTGGTCACCACCGAGCAGCTCCTGCTCGAGAAGGCTACCCTGCTCACCCTGTCGGCACCCGAGATGACCGTGTTGGTCGGCGGCATGCGGGCACTCGGCGCGAACAGCGGCACGTCGAAGCACGGCGTGTTGACCAAGCAGCCGGGCGTGCTCAGCACCGACTTCTTCGTCAACCTCACCGACATGTCGGTCACCTGGGCTCCGACCGACAAGTCCGAGGAGGTGTTCGAGGGTCGCGACCGCAAGAGCGGCGATCTGAAGTGGACGGCCACCCGGGCCGACCTGATCTTCGGATCGAACTCGCAGCTCCGTGCCCTCACCGAGGTGTACGCCTGCAGCGACGCCAAGGAGAAGTTCGTCCGTGACTTCGGCGCCGCCTGGGACAAGGTGATGAACCTCGACCGGTTCGAACTGAACTGACGACTCCTGCGCCCGAGGGCCCGGAGGCCGGATCCAGATCCGGTCGCCGGGCCTTCGGCGCGTCTGGCCGCAGTCACCCATTGAGCAACTCGACCGCCATCGTCACGAGGTCGACGAAGTCGGCATCGCTCGTCGGCGGTTGCTCGCCGGCCGTCTGCACGATGTCGAACTGGCTGAACGCCATGAGCGTCCCACCCATGCGCACGTAGGCCGTTCGCGCGTACCACGTCGTCACGAAATCCGGAGGCTCCCGAACGGTCATCCGGAATGCAGAGACCTCATCGCCGATGGACTGCATCGGGAAGGGCTCGACGAGGACCGATTCACCTTCGTCGACGGTGAACTCCTCCCCCATGCACACCTCGAGTGAACCGACGAGCACCTCGAGGTCCATGGCCAGACGGCCGGCCTCACCCCGAACGACGTATTGCATGATCCCGCGCAGCGACCCATCGACCGGCGAGAAGACCGCGCCCTCGGTTGGCCGGAGCCGCGCCACGACGTCCGGGTTGACGACGGTGTCGGGACACAACGGGGCGGCAAGGCTCTCCGCGTCGTCGATGCTCCACTCCGACTCGGCTGCCCATGCTGGCCCGAGGTCGGCCACCGTCAGCAGCGCGCCCGATGGCTCACTGTCGCCACACGCGACGCCACCGACGGCGAGGGCGACGACTCCGAGCATTCTGATCAACTTCATCATCCACCTCCTCGTTCCACACTGATCTTGGACCTCTGTCACTCGTGCGGACAGAGGCCAACGGCCCGTCTCCTCGGAACGACCGCGATGTGGCAGGCTGCCAACAGTGAATGCGAACCGGATCGACGATGACCGCAGCGCACTCGAGACACTTGATGCATTGCTCGCCGTCGCCACAACGACGCTTCCGAGCGCTCGCGGGTTGATCCTCGAGCTCCGAAAGAGGTTCGAGAAGGCGCGACTGATTGCCGAGTACTCCTCCGATGTGGTCGCCCTCGGCACCCCCGATGGACGGCTCGAATGGATCAGCGAATCGGTGACCCGCACGTTCGGGTGGCAACCCGCGGACGTGATCGATCGGCCCTTTCTCGATTTCATCCACGTCGACGACCACGAGCGAGTCCTCCAGGCCCGGTCACAGCTGGCACAGGGCGAGACTGCGATGGTCACCGTGCGGTTCCGCACCCCGACGAGCGAGTACCGATGGATCAGCATGCGAGTCGCAGCCCTCACCGATGACGACGGCAAGATCACGACCCGCGTCGGCGGGTGGAGAGACATCACCGATCAGGTGATCACGTCTCAATCGCTCGAACTCTCACGACTCCGACTGCGCCGCGTCTTCGAGACGATGTTCGATCCCATCGCCATGTTGGCACCATTGCGCGACACCGACGGCCATGTGATCGACTTCCTCTACACCGATGCGAACCCTGCTGCATGCGACTACAACAAGGTTCCCTACGAGGACCTCATCGGGATGCGGCTACTCGACCTCTTTCCGAGAATGCGGACGAGCGGGATCTTCGAGCGTTGCGTCGAGGTCATCGAAACCGGTGAACCATTCGTCGTCGACGGATTCCGATATCGGAACGATCGTCTAAACATGGAGCGCTCCTACGAGATGCGGATCGTCAAGGTCGGCGATGAGATCAGCTACACGTGGCGTGATGTCACAAATCGACAGGACCAGATGATCCGGCGGGTCGACGAGATCGTCGCTGCGCCAATCATCGACGCCACGTCACGGCTCACCGAGGCCCTGGGGACGGCATCCGCAGCCGAACGAGCGCACATCATCGACGCTCTTCGACAGCACGAGTTCGCCTTACGGCGCCTCCACACTGTCGTCGACGAGTTGCGGCCAACGACCGTGGCGCATACCGATCTTGGCGCAATGCTCCGGGCAGTTCTCTTCGGAGTCAGCGCGCGTAGTGGCGTCCCCGGTGAACTCCACGTCGACGACGGTGGCGGGGCCCTCGATGATCCGCTGATCGAGGCCCACCTCCTGCTCGTCGCCCGGCTCGCTCTCAATGCCATGGTGAGTGAATGCCGCGCGACGGCGCTGCATGTTGAACTCCGCTGCGACGATTCGGCGATCGAATTGCGGATCACCGCACCGGTCGACACCTCGAGTCCTGATCCCGCAGGACTCGACGACGCAGTCGCCCATGGACGCGCCCTCGGCGCCTTCTGTGCGGCGCACACGCGTCAGCACGAGGTCGAGTTGGTGTTGCGTGTTCGACCCGATGCGCTGGCCGGTCAGTCGTCGGCGGGGCCGACGCTCCCGCGGTAGGCGTCGGCCGTACCCGAGCTCGGGTGCTCGCGACCGGACGGACCCTCAGCGAACGTCCGAAGGACGTTCGAGGTCACATCTCGCACCACCGAAGAGACCGGTGGGTCGTCCCACATCGCCTCATCGAGCGCCATGATCCAGCCGATGGTCCCCGTCGCGAAGACGCCTGCACCGCTCGAGGCCGAGTAGTAGGTCATCGCATGGTCGTACGAGACACCTCGGTAGGAGACCGGGGAACTGGCGAGGACCTGGAGACCGTCGGGCTCGCTCGACGCGGGACCGAGGCCATCGGCCTCGATAGCGACGAGACCGCGCAGGGTTCGTTGCGTCGACACATCGACGCCATCGAAGACCCAGTTCTCCGTGTCGACGAGTCGCATCGGTGCAGTGACGCCCGCCGCGAAGTACTGGACACCGATCAGTGCATTCTCGGGCGCCGACAGCGGCGCATTCCGCCACTGCACGGTCGACTGCGACGGTTCGCTCTCCGTCAGCGGATCCGCCGAGGCGGTGCGATAGTTCACCATCTGACGGTGCGCAAGACCCTCCTCGCTCTCCTCGAGACGGATGTGTCGATACACGGCATTCGCTCCGAAGAAGGCGAGATTCACGCCCCGGTCGCGTGCCCGCTCGAGTGTGGTTCGCATCGCACGCGAGTAATACTCGTCATGTCCCGTCGTCAGCACCGCAGTGCGTCCGGCGAGCAGGTCGTCGGCCTCCGCCTCGCTGGTGTGCAGATCGATATCGGTCGCATACCCCAGATCGATACCCAGCTCCTCGACCAGCATGATCAACGGAAGCTCGTGGGTGAGGAAATCGGCTGCCCCCCATGCATACGACAGGGCATACGGCCGGTCGAACGACACGACACGCGACCGGTCGAGTCGATCACCGGGACCGAAGTTCTCGTAAAGGCTTCGCCCTCCCCACGGGTTGTACGCCTGCCACGTGGTCACGGCTGACACGAGGAGCGGGCCGCCGGGTGCGTCGTCGCGCCGCACCGTGATCGGCACATACGACGCTGCGCCGGTCGACGAGACGAGTTTGCACAGGTATGAACCGGGGAGCCAGTCATCACCGATGGGGATCTCGATCATCGGCTTCCAGCGAGCCCTGACCATCCGAGTCTCGCGATCGAACGAGTCGGACAACTGGGGAACTCCGGGAAGATCGTCAGAGGTCCACACGAGCCGGCCGCCAGCACCCCCGTACCAGCCCATCCGATAGACCTCGACATGCCACGCGGCAGCCGGTGTCTGCACCCGAAGGACCACTGTGTCGCCCGGTCGGGTCGTCGTCGTGTCGGCGTATCCCTCGATCATGCCGTCCGATCGCCAGCGCTCGGTGGGGCGAGTCGGGTCGAGGATCCGCCATGCGTCGGTACCGGTGAGGCGGTTCTCGCGGGCGACCCAGCCCGCGAGGATCGACGACTCGGCGGGCACCGTGGTGCTCGTCGTGGTCACCACGGCCGAGGTCGGTGGCGCCGGTGGCAGCGGCGCAACGCCGAGTTCGATCGACGGCTGCGTGACCGCGTCATCGGGTCGCCGACATCCCCCCAGCATCGAGGAGGCAGAGATCGCACACAGCGCACTCCCCGCACGAGCGAGCAGCTCACGCCGGTCCACTCCGCATACGCTAGTTGTGCTGATGCCGAACGATGATGCCGTCGCCGGGCTGACGAGCGACGAGGCTGCCCACCGCCTCGCCACGGAGGGGCCGAACGAGCTTCCCTCGGCTGCACCACGCAACATCCTGCGTCAGGCCCGTGATCTGTTGAGCGAGCCGATGCTGCTCCTGCTGGTCGCGGCGGGCACGGTGAACTTCCTGCTCGCCGAGGCACTCGACGGTTCGATCCTGATGGCCACGGTCGTCATCGTGATCGGTATCTCCCTCTATCAGGAGCACAAGACCGAGACGGCCCTCGTCGCACTGCGCGACCTGTCGTCGCCACGCGCACTCGTGGTTCGCGACGGTGCGCCGACGCGGATCGCCGGCCGCGACGTCGTCCGCGGCGACCTCGTCATCCTGGCCGAGGGTGACCGGGTACCGGCCGATGCAGTGGTGGTGGAGGCCGCCCACCTGACCGTCGATGAGTCGACGCTCACCGGAGAATCGATGGCGGTCACCAAGCGGGCTCGAACGACCGACGACGCACCGTCGGGTCGACCTGGCGGTGACGGAACGCCCTGGATCTACTCGGGAACCCTCGTCGTCAGGGGCCGCGGCGGAGCACTGGTGGTTGCCACGGGCGGGCGCAGTGAGCTCGGTCGCATCGGGACTGCGCTGCGCTCGATCCCCACCGAGCGTTCGCGTCTGCAGCGCGAGATCGACCGGTTGGTACGGGTGATCGCCGTGGTCGGCGGTGCGGCGGCGATCGGCGTCGTCATCGAATACGGCACGATCCGTGGCGGCTGGCTCGAAGCACTCCTCGCCGGGATCGCAACGGCGATGTCGCTGCTGCCCGAAGAGTTCCCGGTGGTACTCGTGGTGTTCCTCGCCCTCGGTGCCTGGCGGATGTCGCAGCGCCAGGTGCTCGCCAGGCGGGCAGCCGCCATCGAGACGCTCGGCTCGGTGACGGTCCTGTGCGTCGACAAGACCGGCACGCTGACGGCGAACGAGATGACGGTGAACGACCTCGTCGTCGAGGGCTCGGTCCACCCGGTCGCCGCCGGTCCGATCCCTGCATCGCACCAGCGCCTGCTCGAGCACGCCGTCCTGTCATCTCTGCGCAGCGCGCACGATCCGATGGATCGGGCATTCCGCACGCTCGGCGATGGTCACCTCGGCGGTACACACGAGCGGTGGGAGTTGGTCCACGAGTACCCGCTGTCGACATCGATCCTCGCAGTCGGCAACGTCTGGCGCGCCGAGGGTCTCGAGCACCTCGTGGTCGCAGTGAAGGGTGCACCCGAGGCAGTCGCAACCCTGTGCCAGCTCGACGAGGCCGATGCGGCAACGCTCCTCACTCAGGTGCACGGCCCCGCATCGCGCGGCGAACGGATCCTCGGTGTCGCTGGCGCGACCTGGGCGGCGGACGAGCCGCTCCCCTCCGACCTCGCCGGATTCGACCTCGAACTGCTCGGGCTGGCGACCCTCCACGACCCGGTGCGACCGGGCGTCGCAGATGCCGTGGGTGAATGTGCACGCGCCGGTATCCGCACCGTGATGATCACGGGCGATTATCCGGCGACCGCACTGGCGATCGCCGACGAGGTCGGTATCGATCACCGCGGCAGATTCGTCACCGGCATCGACCTGGACACGTTCTCCGACGAGGATCTCGCTGGGCACGTCGGTGACGTGTCGGTCTTCGCCCGCATGGTGCCCGAGCAGAAGCTGCGGCTCGTCCGTGCGCTGCAGGCTCGCGGCGAGGTCGTCGGGATGACGGGCGACGGGGTGAACGATGCCCCGGCACTGCGTGCAGCCGACATCGGTATCGCGATGGGGGGACGGGGTACCGACGTCGCACGCGAGTCGGCGGCACTGGTGATCACCGACGACGACTTCACCTCGATCGTCGGAGGGGTTCGACAGGGACGGGGGATCTTCGACAATCTGCGCAAGGCAATGGCGTATCTCGTCGCCATTCATGTCGTCGTGTTCGGTACTGCACTCTTCCCGGTCTTCATCGCCGACTGGCCGCTCATCCTGCTGCCATTGCAGATCGCGTTGATCGAACTGGTCATCGATCCGACCTGTTCGGTGGTGTTCGAGGCCGAGCAGACCGACCCGCGGATCATGGACCACCCGCCACGCCGTGTCGGTGCACCGATCCTCGACCGGCGCGTCCTCATCGTCTCGGTACTGCAGGGGGTCGGGGTGTTCGCCGCAGTGGCCGGCGTGTACCTGTGGGCGATCGGGCTCGACCGGACCGACGCGCAGGTGCGATCGCTCACCTTTGCCACCCTCGTGTTCGGGAACCTCGGACTGCTGCTGGTGAACCGCTCGTGGCGGCTCAGCGCGTGGAGGTCGATCCTCGAGCGGCGCAATCCGACACTGAAATGGATCCTCCTGATCACCACATCGCTCCTCACACTGCTACTGACCGTTCCTACCCTGCAGCGAGCGTTCGACTTCGGGTCGATCGATGTGGCCGATGCGGTCGTCCCACTGAGTGCTGCGCTGGCCGGCGTCGTGTGGTTCGAGATCTACAAGAAGCTCGCTCACCGGAGAACAGCATCCGTTACTGCGAGTAGTGGGCCGCGCGGCATGTATTCGGAGTAACACGCGCTCCGTCATTGAGAGTGACAGAACGGCGTCAGTACCGTCACCTCACACCTCGAGATGTGGCGGATGATGGACGGCGAACAGAACCTGCAGTGGCGTGTCGTCGGTGACGATGTCGTCGTCCTCGACGAAGCGCGCCGCGAGGTGCACCGTCTCGATGCGGCGAGCGCTGCGAGCATCGTCGATGGCAACGGCATGCTCACGCGCCGACATCTGATTGCCGCCGCTGCCGCAGGCATCGTCATCACAACTGTCGCCCTGCCGTCGGCCGCTGCTGCGGCGTCGAACGACGGGGTTCTCGATTCCTCCGACACACCAGCTGCAACCCCGACCGGCGTTGCGGCATCCTCGGGCGGTGCGACCTCGATCTTCGTGTCGTGGAATCCGATGAATGAGGTCAGCGGCTACTACGTCATCTACGGCACCTCGAATCCGCCGACGACGCAGCTTCCTGCCTCGACCTCTGCGCTGACCATCACCGGCCTCGATCCCGGCACCCAATACTTCGTGCAGGTGTTCGCGTGGAACGACGCCTCACCGCTTCCGGCTGGTGGGCCGCGGTCGGCAATCGTGACAACGACCACCGACGCAGCGCCTGCGTCGATCACCTCCGAGGCGACCGCAGAGGTGAGCGACGGCACGATGACCGTGTCGTGGACCGACGGCGCCAGCGCCGCCACCACGTACACCGTCTACTGGCGACGGACAGGAACGAGTGCGTGGAGCTCGAAGCCGAACGCCACATCTCCCACCGTCATCACCGGGCTCGATGCAGGCTTCACCTACGACTACTACGTGGCGCGTCTCAGGAGCGGCTTGGAGTCTCCGGCGCCCACCACACCGGCAGTGTCACCTGCCGTCCCCGTGCCGAACGTGACCGGGTTCGCCGCGGGCTCGAACATCACCGATGCGGCGCCGGGTGTGAACCTGAAGGGCTTCACGTGGATGCGCCTGAAGTGGGACGCCGTCACCGGCACGTCGCCCACCTACCAGGTGCAGCGGTTGGTCTCGTCAGTCTGGACGAACGAGGGCTCGCCGACCGCATCGACCTCTGCGGTCGTCACCGGACTGACCAACAACACGTCGCAGCAGTTCCGTATCGTCACGATCATCAACGGCAACTCGTCGAGCGGTTCGAGTTCGTCCTCCGACACGACCCACCGGGTGCCGACCGTCACCGGTACGGGCAACGCCGTCACCCAACTCGGGACCGCACCCGACCTGATCTGGGAGTGCAATCTGATCGCAAGCGGCAGCGTCACTACCTACGGACCCACTGTTGCCACTTCATATCTCGTCGTCGGTGGAGGTGGCGGCGGAGGCGGTGGACGGTCCGTCGGCAGTCCTGCGAACCAGCGCGTCGGAGGAGGAGGAGGCGGCGGCGGCGGCGTGGTGACCGGATCGACGTCTATCGGCGCCGGCATCTACACGGTCACGATTGGCCCTGGCGGTGTGGCATCGACAGCGGGTTCCGGCACTGCAGACGCCGGGAGGGGCGGCAATGGGACTGCGTCATCGCTCGCACTGGCGACCTCCGTCTCTGCTGCGGGTGGCGGCGGCGGGGGCGGCGCATCGGTGGGCAGTGGGAACCGCAGCGGCAACGCTGGCGGGTGCGGCGGAGGTGCCGGTGCGGGCACAACTGTGTCGGCCGCAGGTGGGGCCGGCTCTGCCGGGGGCAATGGTGCCAGCACTTCCGCGACCGCAGGAGCAGCAGCTGGTGGCGCGGGAGGCGGTGCGGGCGGCACACCCGGCACGGCGGGGGCTACCGGCAAGACTTGGGCGACAGCTGACGGCGGAGACAACAAGACCTACGGTGCCGGAGGAGCTGCTGGCCCCGGCTCGAATTCCAACGGCACCGCTGGAGGGGCGAACACCGGACAGGGTGGAAGTGGTGGCGGGGGAGAGCGTGCCGGTGGTACCGGCGGTTCTGGCATCGTGATCGTGCGCGTGTCGGAGTACGCCCGCTGACGCTCAGGACGCCGTGAGCGACAGGACCACCTGCTTGCCCGTCGAGGCAGTGATGGTGAACGTCACCGTCTCCCCCGACTCCCACCCCGGGGCGACTACGTAGCCAGTAGATCCGGAGACGTTGGCACGTGTGACGCTGACACCAGGCCCCGTCGCAATAACTCCAAATGTCACCGGTCCCGTTTCGGGCGAGTACGACTCGTACCACTTGACGACGAAAGACCTCTCCGTTGGGTCGTCGTCATTCACCAATTGTCCGACACTGGGATTGCTCGCCGGCAGGAGCGGGGCGGGAGCCGTCGCTGGCACCTCGGCGCTCGCTGCGGCGGCCGCAGCCGGCAGGGCCAGCACCAGGGCTCCCGTCAGTGCGCCTCCCAGCACGGCTCGTCGGGTCACCGTGCCCGCCACCGTGTCGCACTCGATCACCTCGTCGCCGATCACCACCTCGACGATCCCGTTGCCCACATGGCGCATGTCCACCCGCCGATGGAAAGGGTCCTGCCCTCCACAGAACCTGAACTGCATACAGTAAAGGGGGTCCGGTCATCCGTCAATTGCCGTGTCATTGTGTGGTCGGCCCGCTACTTTTCGTCGGCCATGTCGTCGCTCGCCGCCTCCTTCTGGGACCTCCCCTGGCATCCCGCATTCGTGCACTTCCCGATTGCTTTCCTCGTCAGCGTCTCGGTGCTCGTCTGCGTCCGACACGCCGCCGGCAGGACGGCACTCGAGGACCTCATCACGCCACTTCTCGTCGCCGGCGTCGTCACGTTCCCGGTCGTCCTGGTGACGGGTCTGCGCGATGCGGGATGGGCAACGCTGTGGCGGGAGGCCGACTGGTCGCAGCCACTGCCGTGGCACGTGCTGTCGGGGGTGACGACAATGGCGGTCTCGACCGCCTACGCCATCAAGCGCGACCCCGACCGCGAACCGATGCGCGCCGATCGCGACATCCGCTGGGCCGCCGCCATGTTCTGGCTGCTGCTCACCACCGGACTGCTCGGCGGAGAGGTCGTCTACGGATGAGACGCATCCTTCTCGCCGCAGTCGTACTCGGCACCGGCCTGGCGGTGACGCTTCCCGCGTTCGCGGCCACCGTCGGCGTGTCGGTCGGCAACTACTACTTCGAGGACGCCACTGTCGGCGACGGCAAGGTGACCGCCAAGGTCGGCGACCAGTTGCGGTTCACCGTCGTCGAGGGCGCCGGCCACACCGTCACCATCGACGAACTGGGCATCGACTCCGGGCAACTCAGCCCCGGCGCGGTGTTCGTCACCCCCGTGATGCAGACGCCCGGTACCTACACGCTCTACTGCAAGCCGCACCTCAGCCGAGGGCATCGCACCACCCTCGTGATCACCGGCACGGCGACACCCACCACCACGACCGCCCCGGCGACCACCACCACCACGCCGATCACCACGACGACCACCCGACCCGGGGTGACCACACCGGGGACCACCACACCGGGGGGAACGACACCGGGCGGCACCGTGCCGGGCGACACTCTGCCCAGCGGTAGCACGCCGGGCGACACGACCCCCGGGGCCAACACACCCGACGGCACGCCGTCCGACACCACCTTGGCCATCGGCGTGACCGACGACGGCGGCACGCCGTGGCTGCGATCGGTGAGTGCCGCCGTCATCGCCATCCCGATCGTGGCGATCGCCGCGGCCGTCGCCACCGCCATGGCCGCCCGCCGGTCGCGGCGTGGCATCATCTCCTGATGCTCGACGGGCTCACCGACTTCGTCACCGACGTGGTGACCAGTGTCGGCTACGTGGGTGTCGCAGCGCTCGTCGCCGTCGAGAACGTGGTGCCGCCGATCCCCTCGGAAGTCGTGCTGCCGCTTGTCGGGTTCGTCGCCGGCCGCGGTGACGCGTCGCTGATCGGCATGATGATCGCCGCGACGATCGGCTCGGTCGTCGGCGCATGGATGCTGTATCTGGCGGCGGCACTCGTCGGCTCGGAGCGACTCCACCGCTTCGTCGCCCGATTCGGCAGATGGTTCGGCGTCGACACGCACGCCCTCGGTCGGGCCGAGGCATGGTTCGACCGTCGCGCCGGCGTGGCGGTGTTCCTCGGGCGATGTGTACCGCTCATCCGCTCACTCGTGTCGATCCCCGCCGGACTGCGGCGGATGGAGCCGGTGCGTTTCACGGTGCTCACCACCCTCGGCAGCCTGATGTGGAACGCGTCGCTGATCGGCGCCGGTGCGGTCCTCGGCGACCGTTGGGAGCGCGTCGGCGATGTCGTCGGCCTGCTGCAGGGTGCCGTGATCATCACCATCGTCGGTCTCGTCGCGTGGGGCCTGTGGCGACGGTTCGTACGCCCACGCCTCGCCGCCGCAGGCGATCTCCCGCCCGACTGAATCAGCGGGCGGGCCCGATCACACGGGCGCTTCGACTCGCCGGAGCGGCTGCTGTTGTGTCGGCTGATGATTCCAGAGGTCGTCGAGCAGATCGCTGCGCAGTGACGCACATGACGGGTCGTCCCAGCGGTTCACCTGCTGCAGTGGATCGTCGACGAGGTCGTAGAGCTCACCCTCGGTGCCGTCGTGGCTGTAGCCCGGCAGATACGTCGTGCACACCCACCGGTCGCGGGTGATCGTGCGCAGGTGCACATCGACGCCGAACAGATCACTGTCCCATTCGGTGAGCACCCGCTCGAAGCCGCGTCGCCGAGCATCGGCGTCGTCGACGGGCAACGGGCGACCTTCCATCCAGTCGGGCACTCCGACGCCGGCGATGGCGCAGAACGTCGGCGCGAGGTCGACCAGACCCACCGGCGCAGTGACCGTCGCCGATGCCGCCTGCGACGAACGAGCCGGCCGCCATACGAGCGGCAGGCGCATCAACCCGTCGACGTGGTACGGACCCTTGAAGAGCAACCCGAAGTCGCCCTGCAGTTCACCGTGGTCGGTGGTGAACACGACATCGACGTCGTCACCCCAACCGCGTCGCTCGATCGCCGCGAGCACCCGGCCCAACGCCTCGTCGATCAACTCGCACTCGACCGCATTCCGGGCATTCACCTCACGCACCTGATCGGCCGTGAGGGTCGCCGGCACCCACGACAGCGGAGCCTCGTAGTTGCTCACGAGACGGCCGTCGTACCAGGCACGCCAGTGACGGGGTTTGGCATCGAGTACGGCCTCACGTCGCGTCGCATCGGCGATGTAGCCGGCCGGGAGCGGCACCTCGCGCCAGTCGACGCGCCCCACCTCGCTCGCCGGTGGATCCCACGGGTGGTGCGGATCGGGGAAGCTCATCCAACAGAACCAGTCGTCGTCGGCGCCGAGCGAGTCGAGCCACGAGATCGTGCGGTCGGCCACCCAGTCGGTGTGGTACCACTCGCGCGGCACCGCGTTGTCCCACACCTGTGGTGCACCGGTTGCTCCCCCGCCGAGGGCATTCACCTCGAGCGCGCCGTCGAGCACCGGATAGAACATGCCGATCGCCTCGGGATGGTTCGCCGCCATCCACCGGGCGTAGTGCAAGAACCCCTGCGCGCCGTGGGTCGCCGCCTCGAAGTGCTCGAACCCGCGGTGCAGTCCGTGCATCCCATCGCGGGCGAGGCGATTCTCGGCGAACCGCAGGAACGGGTCGAGGAACGGCTCGAAGTGCGGTTTGCCGATGAGCGCTGTGCGGTAACCGGACGCGTGGAGCACCTCGGCGACCGACGGCGCATCGTCGGGAAGAGCGACTCCGTTCATCCACACGCCGTGAGTGCTGGGATGCTGACCGGTGATCATGGTGCTGCGCGACGGCATACACACCACGCTCTGGGGTACGGCCCGTTCGTACCGCAGGCCCTCGGCGGCAAGGGCATCGATCACCGGCGTTCGACCCACCGTGCCGCCATTGCAGCCAAGCGCGTCGTAGCGCTGCTGATCGGTCGTGACGAACAGGATCCTGCGACCCATCAGTGGACCTCCATCTGGCGTTGCAGCTCGTCGAGGGCACCCGCCGTGGCTCCACCGATGGTCAGTGCCATCGTGCGCGGGTCGGCATCGGTCGTGTAGACGACGACACATGTGTCGTCACCGAGATCGAGGACGTCGATCGAACCGCGGTGGAACACGAAGATCGGCGCGGTGATCGTGTATTGGAAGCGCCGCTGCGAATGATCGTGCACGAGGATCCGCTCGGGCATCTCGAGCCCCGATGCCAACGTGATCACCCGCACGTCACCGTCGACCCGGCAGGCAGTGATCCCTGGAAACCATGTGTGCAGGCGAGTCGGGTCGCCCACGAGGTCCCACACCTCGGCAGCCGGGCGGAGGATCCGGCGGTGATGTCGCACGGAGCCGAGCGCCATGTCGTGACTCGTCAGTTCACCTTGCGGTCGTGACCCGCCCAGTAGGGCTCGCGCAGATCACGCTTGAGCACCTTCATCGCCCCCGACAACGGGAGCGGGTCGGTGCGGAACTCGACACTCTTGGGCACCTTGTACCCGGCGATCGCCTCGCGGGCGTGACCGATCAGCTCGTCCTCGGTCGCCGACGCACCCTCGCGCAGCACGACGATCGCATGGACCGCCTCGCCCCAGGTCTCGCTCGGGATACCGATCACGGCCACCTGCAGCACCGACGGATGGCTCGCCAACGCCTGCTCGACCTCGACGCTGTAGACGTTCTCGCCGCCACTGACGATCATGTCCTTCACCCGGTCGACGAGATAGAGGTATCCGTCGCTGTCGAGATAGCCGGCATCACCCGTGTGGTACCACCCGCCACGGAAGGCCTCGGCCGTGGCCTCCGGCTTGTTCCAGTAGCCGATCATGTAGTTGCCGGCCTTGGCACACACCTCGCCGGTCTGGCCGGCGGGCAGCACCTTGCCCTCGTCGTCCTGGATGCTGAGCACCACTCCGGGCAACGGCTTGCCGGCGGAGCGCAGCATGGCACCGCCGCGGCGATGCTCTTCGGGACCGAGCAGGGTGAGCACGCTGCAGCTCTCGGTCATCCCGTAGCCCTGCCAGATGTTCATGTCGGGATAGAGCGCGAGCAACTTCTCGAGCAGCGCCTGGGGCATCGGCGACGCGCCGTAGACGAGGTCGGTGAAGCTGGCCAGTCCGGCCGGCGTGAACTCGGGGTGGGCCATCGTCATCCCGATCATCGTCGGGACCATCACCGTGATCGTCGGCGAGTAGGTGCCCACCGCGGCCATCACGGCCTTCGGGTCGAACAACGGCACGATCACCGTGTGTGCGCCGAGCGCCGGCCCGCCGAGCACGCTGAACATCGAGGCGGCGTGGAACATCGGCGTCTGCAGCAGCGCCACCGAGTCACGCGTCAATTGCACCGTCATCATCACGTGGTAGGCGTTGAGGATCTCGGCACGCTGGTCGAGCAGCACCCCCTTGGGCAGACCGGTGGTGCCGCCCGTGTACATCAGCACGACCGGATCGGTCTCCTCGCCCTCGTCGGGAATCACCGGCTTCGACGAGGCGATGAGGTCGTCGTACTTCACCGTGTGCGGCACATCGCCCGGGCCGACGAGGACGATGTGCTCGACCCCCGCCTCGGCTTTCACCGAGTCGATCAACCCGGCGAAGAAGCCATCGACGAAGCACACCTTGGTCCCCGAATCGCGCAGGACATAGGCGAGTTCCTTGGGTGCGAAGCGCAGGTTGAGCGGGTTCACCACGCCACCGCCGAGATACGCCGCGTGGTACATCTCGAGGTACTCGGGTGAGTTGAGGGTCATCACCGCGAACCGGTCGCCACGGCCGACGCCGAGCGACTGCAGCCCGCCGATGAGCCGGCTGGTCCGATCGAGGTGTTGGGCGTAGGTGGTCGAGAACCCAGAGCCCGAGTTCGTCGCGCACGGCCGGTCGGCGTTGCGCTCGACGGAGGGGAGGAGGAGTCGGTGGTAGATGAGTTCCTTCATCCGTCCGAGCGTAGGCGAGAGTTCTGTGACGGTCGACACGTAGTGTCACTTTCATGGCCAAGGTCGCTCTTCCCTCTCGCGCACGGGTCGTCGTGATCGGCGGCGGGGTCATCGGTACCTCGATCGCCTACCACCTCGGGCGGCTCGGCTGGGCCGACACCCTGCTCGTCGAGCGCGACCAGTTGACCTCGGGCACCACTTGGCACGCCGCCGGGCTGATGGTCACCTTCGGCTCGACCTCGGAGACCTCCACCGAACTGCGCCGCTACACCCGCGACCTCTACGCCCGCCTCGAGGCCGAGACCGGCGTTGCCACGGGCTTCCGGCCCGTCGGCTTCGTCGAGCTCGCCGCCGACCCCGACCGGCTCGAGGAGTTCCGCCGCGTCGCCGCCTTCAACCGGCACTGCGGGGTGGAGGTCGAGGAGATCTCACCCCGTGAGGTCGCCGATCTGTTTCCCCTCGCCCGCACCGACGACCTGCTCGCCGGCTTCCACGTGGCGGGGGACGGCCGGGTGAACCCGGTCGACGTGACGATGGCGCTCGCACGGGGTGCTCGCACGAGCGGGGTCACCATTGCCCAGGGGGTCGAGGTGCTCGACATCGCGATCCGCAACGGCAGGGTGCACGCCGTCGTCACCGACCACGGCACCGTCGAATGTGAGGTGGTCGTCAACGCGGCGGGCATGTGGGCCCGCCAACTGGCCGCCCGGTCGGGGGTCGCAGTGCCGCTGCAGGCCGCCGAGCACTACTACCTCATCACCGAGGCGATGTCGGGCCTCGAGCCCACCTGGCCGGTGATCGAGGACCCCGCCAACTACGGCTACTACCGCGAAGAAGTGGGAGGGCTGATGATCGGCCTGTTCGAGGCCGAATGTGCGCCGTGGCGCGTCGAGGGCATCCCCCGCGACGCCTCGTTCACCACGATCACCCCCGACTGGGACCGGATGGGTCCCTACGTCGAGGCAGCGATGAGTCGGGTGCCAGCCTCGCTCGACTGCGGTATCCGCACCTTCTTCTGCGGTCCGGAGAGCTTCACCCCCGATCTGTCCCCGATCGTCGGACCCGCACCCGAGGTCGACGGCTACTTCGTCGCCGCCGGGCTCAACTCGATCGGCATCCTCACCGGAGGCGGCATCGGTCGCCTCGTCGCCCACTGGATCGTCGACGGCGATCCCGGTGCCGACGTCACCGGCATCAGCCCCGCGCGGCTGCACCCCTACCAGACCACACCGGCCTACCGCCGCTCGCGCACCGTCGAGTCGCTCGGCATGGTGTACCGCTGCCATTACCCGAACCGTTCGATGACCACGGCCAGAGGGGTGCGTCGATCACCACTCCATGATCGACTGGCCGATGCCGGTGCGTGGTTCAAGGACGTCAGCGGATGGGAGGGTGCCCACTGGTACGCCGGCCGTGGTCAGGTGCCCGACCCCGGCCCGCTCACCTGGGGACGCCCGACGTGGTGGGGGCACTGGGCCGACGAACACCGGGCCTGCCGCGAACGTGCCGTGCTCATCGACATGAGCTTCATGGCCAAGTTCTTGGTGCAGGGGCGCGGTGCGGGCCGCGCACTCGACCGGATCTGCGCGAACCGGATCGACGGCGAGGCCGGCCGCATCACCTACACGCAGTGTCTCGACGAGCGCGGACTCGTGCAGGCCGACCTCACGGTGACCAAACTCGCCGACGACCGCTTCCTCGTCGTCGCCACCGACACCGCCCATCGCCATGTCGAGGCGCATCTGCGTCGTCATCTGCCCGACACCGTCGTCACCGACGTGACGGCCGGTCTCGCGATGATCGATCTGCAGGGACCCGAGTCGCGCCGCGTGCTGGCGGTGGTGAGCGAAGCCGACGTGTCCGACTCGGCGCTCCCGTTCCGGGCAGCCCGCGAGATCGACCTCGGGTATGCGCGTGTGCTGTGCGTACGGGTCACCTACGTCGGCGAACTCGGCTACGAGTTGTACGTCTCGACCGAGCAGGCCGTGCACGTGCACGACGTCCTCGTCGACGCAGGAGCGCCCGTCGGCCTGCGCCACGCCGGGCTCGCCGCACTGGGCAGTCTGCGGATGGAGAAGGGCTACCGCGACTACGGCCACGACGTCGACAACACCGACGATCCGCTGTCGGTCGGCTTCGGGGCGTTCCTCGCCGACGACAAGCCCGGCGGATACCTCGGCCAGGCTGCCGTCCACGAGCGACGTCGTGCCGGACCGCCCACCCGTCGACTCGTGCAGGTGCTCCTCGATGATCCCGAGCCGCTCATGCACCATGCCGAGGTCGTCCTGCGCGACGGCGTCGACGTCGGATCGGTGCGCAGCGCGTCGTACGGCCACACCCTCGGCGGGGCCGTCGGCCTGGCGATGGTCGACGGCCGCAGTACCCCGATCGACCAGAACTGGCTCACCTCTGGCACCTGGACCGTCGATGTCGCCGGTCGACAGATCCCGGCCCGCGTGTCGCTACGGCCGATGTACGACCCGTCGGGAGCGCGCCTGCGAGGGTGATACCGCCCGTATCGTGGAGGGTTCCCCATGGAAGAAGGCACTGTGAACGAAGCGATCGAGGGCGGATTCGCCGCACTCGGCCTCGAGCGCGATCTCCTCGACGCACTCGACGACCTCGGCTACGAGGAACCGACCCCCATCCAACGCGAGGCGATCCCTCCCCTCCTCGCCGGCCGCGACCTCGTCGGACAGGCGGCCACTGGCACCGGCAAGACCGCTGCCTTCGCACTCCCGGCCCTGGCCCACGTACAGGGACGCCCGGGCAAGCCGACCGCCCTCGTGCTCGTCCCTACCCGCGAGCTCGCCGTCCAGGTCAACGAGGCCTTCACCCGGTACGGAAAGCGCCGGCAGGTCGTGTGTGTGCCGGTGTACGGCGGACAGCCGATCGGCCGCCAGCTCCAGGCGCTCGACCGCGGCGCCCACGTCGTGGTCGGCACTCCCGGTCGGGTGCTCGACCACATCGGACGCGGCTCGCTCCCCCTCGATCAGGTGCGCATGGTCGTCCTCGACGAGGCCGACGAGATGCTCGACATGGGCTTCGCCGACGACATCGAATCGATCCTCGAGTCGGTTCCCTCACCACACCAGACCGTCATGTTCTCGGCGACGATGCCACCGCGCATCGACCGCATTGCTCGCCAGCACCTGACCGACCCGACGCGCATCACCGTCAGCCGCGGCGACACTGCCGCGAGCAGCGGCAGTGTCCATCAGGTCGCCTATATCGTCGCCCGCGCCCACAAGCCCGCGGCGCTCGGACGAGTACTCGACATCGAAGCACCCGGTGGCGCACTCGTCTTCTGCCGCACCCGCACCGAGGTCGACCAACTCACCGAGACGATGAACGCGCGTGGCTATCGCGCCGAGGCGTTGCACGGGGGCATGGATCAGGCCCAGCGAGACCGGGTGATGGGGCGCCTGCGCGATGGCACCGCCGAGTTGCTCGTCGCCACCGATGTCGCCGCACGCGGTCTCGACGTCGAGACCCTCACCCACGTCGTCAACTACGACGTGCCCTCGGCGCCCGAGAGCTATGTCCACCGCATCGGGCGTGTCGGGCGGGCCGGCCGTGAGGGGGTGGCGATCACCCTCGCCGAGCCGCGCGAGCAGCGCCTCTTGCGCAACATCGAGCATCTCACCCGACAGGCGATCGCCATCGAGCACGTGCCGAGTGTGGCCGACCTGCGTGCCGCTCAGGTGGAGCAGACCGTCGAGGCCCTGCGCGCGTCGCTCGGGGCCGACGATCTCGACGCGTTCGAACCTGTGCTCGAGGCACTCGGGGGCGACCAGCATCGCATCGCCCTCGCCGCAGTGCGGCTGTACCACGAGGCCGCCGGACACACGGCCGACGAGCAGGAGATCCCCGCCACCATCGCACGCCGAGAGGCACCGGCGCGCGACTCGCGCGAGCGGCATGCGCCCTCCAGTGGCGAGGCGGCATTCGTGTTCATCGGCCTCGGACGCAAGGCCGGCGTTCGACCGGCCGACCTCGTCGGCGCGATCGCCAATGAGACCGATCTGGTCGGCCGCCAGATCGGGCCGATCCGGATCACCGAACAGCACTCGGTGGTGGGCGTGCCGGCCGATCGTCTCGACGCCGTGGTGAAGGCGATGCGCGGTATCGCCATCCGCGGACGCACCACGACGGTCCGTCCGTACGTCGACGGACCACGTACCCCTAACCGCGAGCAGAAAGGTCGGGGCGCCCGCTCGCGGTGAGCACGAGTCGGCCCTCGACGAACATGTCGACACCGCCGATGTCGACCACTGACTCCTCCCACCGCTCGTGGATCTCGAAATCGCTCGCCCCGGCTGTCGTCATGTCGGTGGCGAGCAGCGCCCGCACATGATGTCGACCATGGTCGACCGCATCGTCGAGCAGGGTGAACTGTGCCGGCACCTCGTCGGCGTGCACGAGGAACAGCCCCTGCTGGGGTGAGGTGATCGTGCAGTGTCGGGAGATGCGCACCCGGCCGACGACTGCGCCGACCGCGTTGGCCACCCCGGCATGTTCGGGCACACGCACATCGACATCGAGCAGGGAGCCGACGGGCGGGTAGTACGTGGCGGCCGACGCGCCGAGCGCAACGAGGGGAACCTGCAGCCCGACCGTCAGTCGGGCGACCTCCGGTCGACCATCGAGCGCGGCCTGCACCACGGGCGCAGACACCGAGGTGCCGGGGAGGCCGTCGTGCTCGAGTGCAGCGGCAAGGACCACCTCGGCGCTGCGCCGGACGACCGCTCGCACGACGAGTTCGCTCATCTGCACCGCATCCGGTGCGATTCGCTTCCCGAGACGGTCGCGCGATCGAGAGAACAACTCGGCCACCTTGCGCGCGGCGCGCGCGTCGTAGGTGTCCTGGAGACCGAGCACATGGGCCGCATCCGTGGGCGTGAAGGCGGCCAGCTGTGCGTGACCGCGCTGGACGAGTCGGTCGAGCGCCCGACGACGGCCGGCAGAGCCGGCGACGAGCGCCGCAGAGGTGATCCGACCGCGCAGTGCACCGACGAGATCGCGTTCGGCGTCGTCGAGCGGGCGGACCGACGCCGGGTCGGCGATCACCAGCACGTCGTCGAGCGGTCCGACGAGATCGTCGGCGAGACGCTCGTCGAGGATCTCGTGCACCACCGCATGCTCGTCGACCGCCAGCTGCGACAGCGGCACGACACGACGCGGGCCGAGCCGCAGCACGGCACCGGCGGCACGCTCGTCGTGCTGCACGCGGCTGTCGCCACCGAGGCCATGAGTGTGCATGGCCACTGCGGACACCATCGTCCGATGGCCGCCGACCACCGCCCCGTCGGGCCGCACTTCGGGGATGCCGTCGCGCAGGACAGCGATGTCGGTCGTCGTGCCGCCGATATCGCTGATCACCGCGTTCGCGAGACCGGTGAGATGCGCAGCACCGACGATGCTCGCCGCTGGCCCCGACAGGATCGTCTCGATCGGCCGACTCCTGACGAAGGCGGCACTGACGAGTGACCCATCACCGCGCACGACCATCAGCGGTGCACTCACTCCTCGGCGGGCCAGCGCAGCCTCGGTGGTGGCGACGAGATCGGTGATCACCGGCACGAGACGGGCATTCAGCACCGCCGTGAGTGCGCGCCGCGGGCCATCGAGGCGTGCCGACAGATGGTGGCTCAGAGAGACGGGACGACCGGTCACCTCCCTGATCACCTCCCCTGCGAGATCCTCGTGCGCGGGGTTGCGCACGCTGAACTGCGCCATGACTGCGAAGGCCTCGACCTCGCTCGCGACGGCACGAATCCCGGCGGTGAGCCCATCGACATCGAGCGGCGATCGCTCACCGCCATGGGGGTCGTGGCCACCGTCGACGAACACGACCGGATCGGCACCGATCGCCTCGCCGAGACCACCCCGGTCGAGCACCTCGGGCTCGAATCCGATGATCACCGCCCCCACCCGGCGGCCGGTGCCCTCGACGAGGGCGTTGGTCGCGAGGGTCGTGCTCAGCGACACCAGCTCGATCTCTGCGACACCGACACCGGAGGCGGCGAGCACGGCGTCGACCGCTCCGCACACGCCGATCGACAGATCGTGTCGGGTCGTCGGCGACTTCGCCGCGGCCACCACCCGGTCGCCGTCGACGACCACGGCATCGGTAAAGGTCCCGCCCGTGTCGATCCCGAGGAGCACCGGGCAAACCTACCGACGGGCGGGGCGCACTCCCCGGCCGCACGTCAACAGGACCGGTCCGAACGGTCGTGATACCGTCGGGTGCCACGACGAGTGGAGGCTGGATGAAGGTCGGAGCATTCTTCTTCGGTGGGGTCGAGATGGACGACGCGGGCGCCGGGCCGCCCAGTCCGATGGACCGTCGGTACGACAATCAGGCCTGCTGGGCCGCCACCCTCGACTACATCGACGCCGCCGTCGAGGCGGATCGGCTGGGCTTCGACAGTTTCTGGACCACCGAGCACCACTTCCAGTACGAGGGCTACGAGGTGATCCCCAACGGCATCCTCGTCTCGACCTGGATCGCTGCCCGCACCCGCACACTCCGCCTCGGCGCGATGTTCAATGTCGTGCCGCAGTGGAATCCGCTGCGCCTCGCCGAAGATTTCGCGACGATGCACAACCTGTCCGGTGGGCGCGGCATCCTCGGCGTCGGCCGCGGCACGGTGCCCCGCGAGATCCTCCACCTCAACGACTTCCAAGTGTCGATCGGCTCACACGACAATCCCGATCAGGCTGCCGACGACACCAAGAACCGCGAGTACTTCGAGGAGCAGATGGAGATCATCCGCCTCGCCCTCGAGAACGAGACCTTCTCGTACCACGGCAAGTATCTCGACATCCCCGTGCCCGGTATCCCCGACCGCGGGCACACCGTGCAGTCGCTCACCCTCATCCCCCGCCCGATCTACCCGTACGAGATCTGGCAGGCGGCCACGAGTCCGCCCACCGTCGAGTACACCCCGCGGGTGAACCACGGGGCCGTCTTCTGGAACCAGCACCCCACGTTCATCAAGCGGATGTGGGACCGCTATGGCGAGGTCCACGAGCAGCACCACGGCCCTGGGCTGCCGACGAGCGCCCAGCGCATGCTCGTGGTGAGCGTCCGGATCGAGGACTCCTACGAGGAGGCGGTTCGCACCGCGCGGCCGGGACACGACGAGTTCTGGAAGTTCCTCGGACCCTACGGATGGAGCCGCGGCTACATGGGTCCCGACGGCAAGCCCGTGAAACCAGGGCTGATCCCGACCCTCGAGGAGTCGATGGCCCAGCGGACGATCCTGGTGGGCACCGCCGAGCAGGTCGCCGAGCAGGTCAGCGAGTTCCGCGAGCTGCTGGGTCTCGAGAACCTGACGATCTTCCCGCACCTGATCGGCGATCCGTACAAGAAGGCCGTCGAACAGATGCAGAGGTTCATGGACGACGTCATCCCGCTCGTCCGCTGATCGAGACCTGAGGCCTCACGGTACGCTCATCGGGTCGAGCACCGAGGAGGAGCCATGACGACGCATCTTTTCTCGGGGGCCGCGCTCGCAGGATTGCTCGTCGTCGCTGCCTGTGGCAGCGGCAACGAGGCGGACCGCAGCTCGAACGCCGTTGCCGGCAGCGACACGACGGTACCCGTCTATCTGATCGACATTCCGCCGACCACCGATGGCGCTGCGCCGGGCGCCTCGAGCGACTTCTGCCAGTTGAACCTCGAGATCTCCGAGTCGAGCGAGTCGGCGTTGAGCCCCGAGACCGCCGACAGCGCCGCGGTCGAGCGGTGGTTCGACGAGGAGTTCCCTCGTCTCTTCGATCGTCTGGTCGAGGTTGCCCCCGCCGAGTTGCGGGCCGACCTCGAACTGGTCGGATCGAGCATCCTCGCCTTTCGCGATGCACTCGCCCGCGTCGACTGGAACCCTGCACTCGTCTTCACCGACCCGGCGCTGCAGGAATTCCTCCAGGACACCGAACTAGCCGCTGCCGGCGCTCGACTCGACGCGTACTGCGGCCTCGGCGAGTGAGGGACGCCGATGGCGGCACATGACGATCTCACCGACCTCGCGCGTCGGCACCTGTGGATGCACTTCACGCGACTCGGTGCCTACACCGACCACGATGTGCCGATCATCGACCGTGGCGATGGGTGCTATGTCTACGACCGTCACGGACGACGGTATCTCGATGCGCTGTCCGGTCTGTTCACCGTGCAGGTCGGACACGGGCGCACGGAACTGGCAGAGGCGGCGGCCGAGCAGGCGTCACGCCTCGCCTACTTCCCCGTGTGGTCGTTCGCCCACGAGCCGGCCATCACCCTGGCCGCACGTCTCGCTGCGGCAGCTCCCGGCGACCTCGATCGCGTCTTCTTCACCCCGAGCGGTGGCGACGCCGTCGAGTCGGCGATCAAGTTCGCTCGCCAGTACTGGCGCATGACGGGCCGCCCCAGCAAGTACAAGGTGATGTCGCGCTATCTCGCCTATCACGGCACATCGCTCGGTGCGCTCAGCCTCGCCGGAGTGCCGTCGATCCGCGAGCCATTCGAGCCGCTCCTCCCCGGTGCAGTGAAGGTACGCACGCCGTACCGCTATCGCTGCGACCTGTGCGCAGCACACGATCGGTGCACCCTCGCCTGCGCGGACGACCTCGCCACACGCATCGAGATGGAAGGACCCGACACGGTGGCCGCCGTCTTCATGGAACCGGTACAGAACACCGGAGGCGCCTTCACCCCACCCGATGGCTACTGGAGCCGCGTCCGCGAGATCTGTGACGAGTACGACGTCCTCCTCGTGAGCGACGAGGTCATCTCCGCCTTCGGTCGTTTCGGGGAGATGTTCGGCAGCATCCGCTACGGATATCAACCCGACATCATCACGTTCGCCAAGGGCGTCACGAGCGGGTATGCGCCACTCGGTGGGATGATCGTCTCGGAGCGACTCGCCGAGCCGTTCCTCACTGCCACCGATGTCTTCCTCCACGGGCAGACGTTCGGCGCCCATCCGGTCTCGTGCGCAGTTGCCAATCGCAACCTCGACATCTTCGAACGGGAAGACCTTTGCGGACGGGTGCGCGCCAACGAGGGCCACTTCAAGGATCTCGTCAGTGGACTCCTCGATCTGCCGATCGTCGGCGACGTGCGTGGCGACGGCTACTTCCTCGCCATCGAACTGGTCCCCGACAAGCAGACGAAGTCACTGTTCAGCGCAGAGCAGAGCGAACGGCTGCTGCGCGGCCTGCTGTCGCCCCAGATCTACGAGGCCGGGTTGATCTGCCGCGCCGACGACCGGGGCGAACCCGTCATCACCCTTTCGCCTCCGTTGATCGCCGGCGAGACCGAGTTCACCTTCATCGTCGATGTCCTGCGCGACACCCTCACCCGGGCATCGGAGCTCCTGTGACGACCACATTCGTGGTCGACGAGGAGGTGCGCGACGCGGTCGCCGAAGGCCGAGCAGTTGTTGCGTTGGAGAGCACGATCATCAGCCACGGCATGCCCCACCCTGCCAACGTCGAGATGGCACGAGGAGTCGAGGTCGTCATCCGCGACCATGGTGCGGTGCCGGCGACGATCGCAGTGCTCGACGGCGTGTGCCGGGTCGGGCTGCGAACCGACGACCTCGAGCGTCTGGCGACCGCGACCGGGGTCCACAAGGCCACCACTCGCGATCTCCCGTGGCTCGTCGCCACGGGACAGTCCGGGGGCACGACCGTCGCCGCCACGATGCACCTCGCCCACCGGGCAGGCGTGTCGGTGTTCGCGACCGGCGGGATCGGCGGCGTCCACCGCGGGGCAGCCAGCAGTTTCGACATCTCCGCCGACCTCGGTGAACTGGCTCGGACGCCGGTCGCGGTCGTGTCGGCCGGTGTGAAGAGCATCCTCGACATCGGTCTCACCCTCGAGTACCTCGAGACCCTCGGGGTGCCCGTGGTCGTCGACGGCAGCGACGAGTACCCGTCGTTCTACAGTCGCCGCAGCGGCTTCCCGGCACCACGCCGGCTCGACGGCCCGGCCGCGATCGCCACATTCCTCGACACGACATGGCACGACCTCGGCATCACCACGGGGGTGAGCGTGACGACACCGATCCCCGCCACCGACGAGATCCCCCACGACGAGATGATGACGGTGATCGAGGCGGCCTTGGCCGACATGGCCGCACAGGGGGTCGAGGGCCAGGCGGTCACGCCATTCCTCCTCGCCGCCATCGTCGAGCGGACTGGTGGTCGCAGCCTCTCTGCGAACGTCGCCCTGGTACGACACAACGCGGTGACCGCTGCTGCGATCGCCGTCGAACTCGCGGCGCGGCGCCGTCAGCGGAACAGGTCGCGCGTCTGATCGCGTAGCACCGGCGCCATCGTCGCAGTGTCATCGACCGTCCAGGCATACCCGCGCACCACGGCAACCGGTACCCGCGAGAGATTGCCCTTCACCAGTTCTGCAGCACCTGCGAGTTCGTCGGCGACACAGAGCGCCTGCACCCTGAACTCGTGGCCGTGGGGGTCCACCTCGCCGATGTAACTGGTGATCGGCTGCATCCCGGCGATACCGATCGCGACATCCGTCTGCCCCTCGCGCCACGCCCGTCCGAACGTGTCGCTCACGATGACCGCCACATCGATCCCGTGTGCGGCAAAGCCGGCACGAAGTCGACGCGCCGAGGCATCCGGATCGAGCGGAAGGAGCACCAGGCGGCCCGCAGCACCACTCGATGACTGATCGACCCCACTGTTCGCGCACACGAACCCATGCCGTGTCTCGGTAATCAGCACCGGCCCGAGTTGGCGGACGATGCGCACCGATTCGCGAAGGACGACCTCGGTGACCGCAGGATCCTTCTCCCAGCGCATCGACCACTCGCGGGCAAAGTCGGAGGGCTCGATGTCGCACAGTTCGACCAACCGGCCCTCGGCCTTGGACACGATCTTGGAGGTGATGACGACGACGTCGCCGCCGCGCAGCGGCGTTGACGACCGTGCAGCCGTCTCGACAACGAGATCAGCGAGATCGATGCCCGGGGTGATCTCGGGAAGACCGACGATGCCGAAGACCTCCACACCGCTCACGCTTGCAGCGCCGCGAGAAAGTCGAGCAGTGCGGCGTTGACCGGTTGCGGATTGGTGAGGTTCGCTGCGTGTGCACCACCTACCTTCACAACCCCTGAGCAGCCGCTCAGGCCCGAGGCGAGGGCCTCGGCGCGTTCCATCTCGATGGCGGTGTCCTCGGTTCCGTGCACGACGAGCGCCGGGCAGGTGATCTCGGCGAGCCGGTCGGTGATATCCTCGCGTCCGAGCAGGCACGCTCCCGCCTGCAGCATCGGCTCGCGGGGCATGGACTCCCACTTGGCGATCCACCGAAGGTTCTCCTCCGGATCGGCGATGATGATGTCGGCGACCACCGAGGTCAGTTGCGCCACCGGGCCGGCCGCCACCCACATGTCGATCATCCCCTGATACGCGGCGACCTTGTCGGGGTGTTCGGCGCCGGCCTGTGTGTCGAGCAGGACAAGGCCGCGCACTCGTTCGGGCGCGAGCAGCGCAACACGCAGGCTGAGGAATCCACCCTGGCTCATCCCTCCGACGACGGCGCGCTCGACGCCGAGATGGTCGAGCAGGGCGAGACAGTCGCGGGCGGAGTCCCAGTAGGTGAACGGTGCACCATCGAACTCGGTCCGGCCGAAGCAGCGTTCATCCCATGTGATGACCCGATATCGACCGCGGAGGGCGGCCACCTGCGGGGCGAACATCTCGTGATCCATGAGAAAGCCATGGGCCAGGATCACCGCCGGCCCGTCGCCTCCGGTGTCCTCGAACCACACTCGCTGCCCGTTGATCGCTGCGTAGGTCATGGCCGGACGGTAGCACCGGTGCACAGCCAGGCTTCCTAGAGTGTCGACATGGTCTCTGCACTCTTCGACCCCGCATCGTGGCGCGTCGTCCCGGGATTCGACTTCGACGACATCACCTACCACCGCAGCGTCGAGCACGGCACGGTGCGGATCGCCTTCAATCGCCCGGAGGTGCGCAACGCGTTCCGTCCGCAGACGGTCGATCAGCTCGCCACCGCTCTCGACCATGCCCGGATGTCGACCGATGTCGGCTGCGTCCTGCTCACCGGCAATGGTCCGTCGCCACGCGACGGGGGGTGGGCGTTCTGCAGCGGTGGCGACCAGCGGATCCGCGGCCGCGACGGCTACCAGTACGCGACTGACGAGGGCGGCGCGCAGCGCACCGGGCGCCTCCACATCCTCGAGGTCCAGCGCCTCATCCGCTTCATGCCCAAGGTGGTCATCTGCGTGGTACCCGGTTGGGCGGCCGGCGGCGGCAACAGCCTCCATGTGGTCGCCGACCTCACGATCGCCAGCCGTCAACATGCCCGGTTCAAGCAGACCGACGCCGATGTCGCGAGCTTCGACGGTGGCTTAGGTAGCGCGTATCTCGCCCGTCAGGTCGGCCAGAAGTTCGCCCGCGAGATCTTCTTCCTCGGACGCGAGTACTCGGCCGAGGACGCTCACCGCATGGGTATGGTCAACGCCGTCGTCGACCACGACGATCTCGAGCGTGAAGCTCTCGAGTGGGCCCGCGAGATCAACCGCAAGAGCCCGACAGCCCAGCGGATGCTGAAGTTCGCGTTCAACCTCATCGACGATGGACTCGTGGGCCAGCAGGTATTCGCCGGCGAGGCGACCCGACTCGCCTACATGACCGATGAGGCTCAGGAGGGGCGCACGAGCTTTCTCGAGAAGCGGGAGCCCGACTGGTCGTCATTCCCCTGGTACTTCTGACTCGATGATCGTCATCGACGATCCCGACGACCCGCGAGTTGGCATCTTCCGCCTTCGTGAGCGCGAACTCTCGAACCGTCCGCAGCGACGCGACGACCGGGGCGACGGCATGTTCATGGCCGAGGGCGATCTGGTCGTCGAACGCGCCCTCGCCGCTGGGTGCGAGCCGGTCGTCGCCCTCGTCGATCGCGATGCGCCACCGCAGGTAGCCGCTGCGCTCGCCGCCCGAGCCCCGGTGTACGCGGGCGGCGACCGACTCCGCGCCGCCGTCACCCAACTCGGGATGCCCTACGACATCGTCGCGCTGTTCGAGCGACCGTCACGGCCTGACGCAATGCACCTCGCCGACACCGCAACTCGCCTCATCCTGGTCGAAGCCGTCGACAACTCCGTGAACATCGGCAGCATCGTGCGCAATGGGCGCGGACTCGGCTGGGACGGACTCGTTCTCGATCGCACGAGCGCCGACCCACTCGCCCGTCGCGCCCTGCGCGTCTCGATGGGCCACGCCGTCTCGTTCCCACACGCGAGGGTCGACGACCTCGCGGCCACCATCACTCGCCTGCTCGACACCGGGTGGCACGTGCACGCGCTGACACCTGTGGCGTCGACACGACTCGACGACATCACACCATCGCCGCGTACTGCACTCGTGGTCGGCAGCGAGCGCGCCGGGCTGAGCGCTGCGACACTCGCCGCCACCACGTCGCATGTCGCGATCGAGATGGTCGGCGGTGTGGACTCACTCAATGCTGCGGCTGCGACGGCGATCGCCTGCTGGCACCTCCGTCAGCGCTGAGGTGACGAGATCGGCAGGCCCGTGTCGTTCCGCAGGTGTTCGGCGGCCGGCACGAAGTAGCCCATCAGCCGCTCGCGAATCTCGCCCGGTTCGGTGCACCGCTCGACCGCTGCCGTCATATGGGCGAGCCAGTGATCGCGCTCAGCCGGGCCGATGTGGAACGGCATGTGGCGCAGGCGCAGCCGCGGGTGACCGCGCTCGTCCATATAGGTCGTTGGGCCGCCCCAGTACTGCACCAAGAAGAGCATGAGTCGCCTGCGGGCAGGTCCGAGATCGGCGTCGGGGTACAACGGGCGGAGGAGCGGATCGTGCTCGACCCCTTCGTAGAAGGCTGCGACGAGACGCTCGAAGAACGGCTCGCCACCGACCGCATCGAACAGTGTCGCCTCGTCTCCCATCGGACTCAGGAGAACCCCGGCGCCTCGTAGCCGGGAAACAGATCAGGCAGACCGTCACTCACCCTCTCGGGAAAGTCCGGGCTCCGCTTCTCGAGGAAGCTCTCGACTCCCTCACGGACATCCGCGCTGCGCCCGCGTTCGAAGATCCCCCGCGAGTCCGCCCGGTGCGCGTCCATCGGATGCGTGGCCGTCATCATCCGCCACAGCATCCGGCGGGTCAGTGCGACACTCACCGGTGCGGTGTGCTCCGCGATCTCCGCAACGAGCGCCCGTGCGGCCGGGAGCAACTCGTCAGGCGTGTGGAGACTGCGGACGAGGCGACCCTCGAGGGCCTCTGCGGCAGGGAAGACACGCCCCGTGAAGCACCATTCGGCCGCCCGATCGATGCCGACGAGGCGCGGCAGGAACCACGACGAGCAGGCCTCGGGCACGATGCCCCGGCGGGCGAATACGAAGCCGAAACGGGCCGCATCGCTCGCCATCCGAATATCCATCGGGAGCGTCATCGTCACCCCCACGCCGACTGCCGGTCCGTTGATCGCGCCGATCACCGGTTTGGTGCAGTCGAAGATCCTCAGGCTCACCAGCCCTCCGCCGTCACGCGGCACGGCGCCCTCCGGCCGGTCGGAGCGTCCACCGCTGAACGAGTCTCCCCCGGCCGACAGGTGCACCGGCGCAGAAGGCCCGCCCCGCTCCGGTGACGATCACGGCACGCACCTCGTCGTCGGCATCGACCCGGTCGAATGCGTCGATCAACTCGCGCATCATCGTCCCGGTGAACGCGTTCAACTGCTCGGGACGATGCAGGGTGATCGTGGCGATCCGATCATCGACCGCGTAGCGGATCTGCGAGTAGTCCATGGCGGTCAGACGTCGAGGAAGCGGCTTGCGGCAGTGCCTGAGCCGACCGCGCCGACGAGCGCCCCGACGACCAGCATGGCGCCCCACACCCAGTACGGGTACCCGTCGGTCACGACGAAGCCCTCGAGACCCGACTCGGCGGGGAAGGCCCGCACGCCACTCGTCCAGTCGTTGTTGATGAACAACATCCCGAGACCGCCGAGGACGGCACCGACCAGTCCCTGCACCAGTCCCTCCATCATGAACGGCAGCCGGATGAACCAGTTCGTCGCGCCGACCAGCTTCATGACCTCGATCTCGCGGCGACGGGCGAACATCGCCGTACGGATCGTGTTCCAGATGAGCAGGGCGGATGCGAAGAGCAGCACCACCGCCATCACCAGCGTGCGCACACCGAAGAAGCCCTTCAGCTCTCCGAGCACAGCAACTGCCTGATCCGGGGTCCGAACGTCGATCACCTTGGGCAACTGATCGAACGACTCACGCAGGGCGCGCAGGACCTCACTCGAGTCCTTGTCGATCGGTTTCACCTTGAAGAACGAGGGGATCTGCGGCAGGAGCTGGGCCAGAGCGTCAGGATCGCCGGCGAAGAGCGTTGTGGCGACATCCGTCGCGCAGGCCTCGTCGCAGTACTCGACCGACTCGACCACGGTGGTCTGGCGCAGCAACTCGGACCGGATCAATTCGACCTCGGGAGATCCGGCTGCATTTCCGTTCTCGACGTAGACGATCATCTCGACGCCGCCCGTCCACAGGCGCAACTGATTGTCGAAGCCCCGCTGGATGAGCAGTGTGATGCCGAACAACAGCAGCGAGATCGTCGCCGTCAGCACCGTGGCGAACGTCAGCGTGAGATTGCGCGACATGCTCGCCCACATCTCGCGCAGCATGTAGCGCGCCCTGGAGATCATTCGTACACGCCCCGGGCCTGGTCGCGAACGATCACGCCGCGGTCGAGCTGGATCACCCGCTTGCGCATCTGATTGACGATCCGTTGATCGTGGGTCGCCATCACCACCGTCGTGCCGGTCTTGTTGATCCGCTCGAGCAGCCGCATGATGCCCTCACCCGTCGCCGGGTCGAGGTTTCCGGTCGGCTCGTCGGCGAGGAGGATCAGCGGCCGGTTGACGAAGGCCCGGGCGATCGACACTCGCTGCTGCTCGCCACCCGACAACTGGTGCGGGAAGCGGTCCTGCTTGCCACCGAGACCGACGAGTTCGAGCACGGCCGGTACCTGCTGACGGATCACGTGACGTGGCTTGCCGATCACCTCGAGGGCGAACGCGATGTTCTCGAAGACCGTCTTGTTGAGGAGCAGTTTGTAGTCCTGGAAGATGTTGCCGATGTTCCGGCGCAGGAACGGCACCTTGCTGTCGGGCATCTCGTTGATGTCGCGACCGGCCACGAGGACCGTGCCCTTCTCTGGTCGCTCTTGACGGTTCATCAACCGCAGCAGGGTGCTCTTCCCCGAACCCGACGGACCGACGAGGAAGACGAACTCGGCCTTGGCGATCTCGAAACTGGCGTCGCGCAGCGCCGTCACCTCGGTGGAGTAGTGCTTGGTGACGTGCTGCAGGCGGATCATGGCAGGACTGCCCGTCGACCGATGCCCGGGCGCACGTCACCGTACTGCATTCATCCCGCCTCGCGGCGGCGCCACCGGAGGTAGCCCTCCATGAAGTCGTCGAGGTCGCCGTCGAGCACCGCCTCGACCTGACTCGTCTCCACCTCGGTGCGCAGATCCTTCACCATCTGATACGGCTGGAGCACGTAGGAGCGGATCTGGCTCCCCCATCCGACCTGGGCCTGGCGGCCAGCGAGCCGCGCCAGTTCCGCCTCGTGCTCTTCCTCGAGGCGCGCTGCGAGCATCGCCTTGAGGCGAGTCATCGCCTTCTCGCGATTCTGGAGCTGGCTCCGCTCCTCCTGGCTGCTCGCCACGAGACCCGTCGGCTCGTGGATCAGCCGCACCGCTGACGAGGTCTTGTTGACGTGCTGGCCACCTGCACCGCTGGCACGGAACACTTCCATGCGGACGTCGGCCTCGTTGATCTCGAGGTCGGGAGCATCCATCACGGGCCACACCTGCACGGCCGCGAAGCTCGTCTGTCGCCGTCCCTGATTGTCGAACGGACTGATGCGCACCAGACGATGAGTACCGCGTTCGCTCGTCATCATCCCGTACGCGTATCGACCGGTGATGGTGAACTCGGCCGACAGGATCCCGGCTTCGGTCCCTTGGCTGATCTCGTCGATCTCGATCGAGTACCCACGACGCTCGGCCCACCTCGAGTACATCCTGAGCAGGATCTCGCTCCAGTCCTGCGCATCGACGCCGCCGTCCTTGGCATTGATCTGCACGATGCAGTCGGCCTCGTCGTGCTCGCCGGTGAAGAGGCTGCGCAAATCAAGTTGACGCAACTGGCCATCGATTCGTTCGACGGCAGCCACGAGATCGGGCTCCTGGGTCTCGTCGTCGACCTCGCGCGCCATCTCGTGCAACACCTCAGCATCGGACAGATCGCGATCGAGGATGTCGAACGTGTCAACATCGGCCTTCAGGTTGGCGTACTCGGCGTTGATCCGCTTGGCCTGCTCCTGATCGTCCCAGAGGTCGGGGCGAGCGACCTCCATCTCAAGCTCCGCGAGTCGGGCACGTCCGGCGGAGATGCGCAGATACCCCTCCGCCTCGCCGAGGCGTCGACGCAGATCGCGCAGGTCGTCGGTGAAGTCGCGCATTGCGTCCCGGTCAGCCCGTGGCGCCGTGGCACAACTTGAATTTCTTGCCGCTGCCACACGGGCACGGCGCGTTACGCGGCGTCTTCGACCAGGCGTCGTTCACCACGGTGCGGCTCGGCACGCTCGCCGGCTGCTCGGGAGTTGCCGCTGCAGCCAATCCTCCAGCGACGACGTCGTCGCTCGAGGTCTGGCGGAGGTTCTGGACGATCGGCTGGGGCTCATCCTTGCGAACAACCTGTACGTGCATCACGTACCTGACGAAGTCCTGGGCGATCCCCTTCATCATCGAGCCGAACATCTCGAATCCTTCGCGCTGCCACTCGGTGAGCGGGTCCTTCTGACCCATCGCACGCAGGTTGATGCCCTCCTGCAAGTAGTCCATCTCCTCGAGGTGCTCGCGCCACCTCTGGTCGATGATTCGCAGCATCACCTGGCGTTCGACGTCGCGCATCACCTCCGGACCGAGTTCGGTCTCGCGTCGTTCGTAGTGAGCGCGGGCATCGGCCATGACGAGGTCGTAGATGTCGTCGGCGTCATCCAGCGGCTCGATCGAGGCCACAGCGATCTCGTTCGGCCAGAAGGTCGACAGCTCCCTGACCAGACCCTCGATGTCCCACTCGTCGGAGTCCTCGCTGACGCAGTGCGCATCGATGAGCGCGTCGACCGCATCCGACAGGTATTCGAGTGCAGCCGACTTGAGATCGGCGCCGGCAAGGATCTGATCGCGCCGGGCATAGATCACCTTGCGCTGCTCGTTCATCACCTCGTCGTACTTGAGCACGTTCTTGCGGATCTCGGCATTGCGCTGTTCGACGGTGGTCTGTGCCCGCTCGATGGCCTTGGTAACCATCTTCGCCTCGATCGCCTCGTCGTCGGGAAGCGCACGGCCCATGACCCAACTGAGCGCACCCGTGGCAAACAGACGCATCAGATCGTCCTCGAGACTGAGGTAGAACCTGCTGGCACCCGGATCCCCCTGCCGCCCGGAGCGACCGCGCAGCTGGTTGTCGATCCGTCGACTCTCGTGCCGCTCGGTGCCGAGCACGTACAGGCCACCGAGCGCACGCACCTGATTACCCTCGGCTGCACACTCGGCCCGGTACTCGGCGAGCACCTGGTCGTAACGGGCGAACGCCGCAGTACGAGCCGCACGGAACTCGTCGGGCATCTGGTCGAGGGGGGCGGGCAGGTCGAAGGGATCGACCATCACTGCCGGGTCGTGGCCTTCCTTGACCACCTGATGACGAGCAAGTCCCTCGGGATTGCCGCCGAGGAGGATGTCGACACCTCTGCCGGCCATGTTCGTCGCCACCGTGACGGCATGCAGGCGACCGGCCTGGGCCACGATCTGGGCCTCACGTGTGTGCTGCTTGGCATTGAGCACCTCGTGGGCGATCCCCCGCTTGGACAACTGGCGCGAGAGGTACTCACTCTTCTCGACGCTGATCGTGCCGACGAGCACCGGCTGGCCGGCCTCGTGACGAGCGGCGATGTCGTCGACCACGGCGCGGAACTTGCTCTCGGTCGTCTTGTAGATGAGGTCGGCATCGTCGACCCGGCGCACCGGGCGATTCGTCGGGATCGGCACGACCTGGAGGCTGTAGGTGTTCGACAGCTCAGCGGCCTCCGTCTGAGCCGTTCCGGTCATCCCGGCGAGCTTGTCGTACATCCGGAAGTAGTTCTGGAGGGTGATCGTGGCGAGGGTCTGGTTCTCCTCCTTGATCTTCACACCCTCTTTGGCCTCGACCGCCTGATGGATGCCCTCGCTCCACCGTCGACCCTCGAGGACGCGCCCGGTGAACTCGTCGACGATCTTCACCTCACCGTCGGCGATGATGTAGTCCTTGTC
Source organism: Ilumatobacteraceae bacterium (assembly GCA_046086305.1). Taxonomy (GTDB): domain Bacteria; phylum Actinomycetota; class Acidimicrobiia; order Acidimicrobiales; family Ilumatobacteraceae; genus UBA668. The sequence goes on along the minus strand of JBJSXI010000120.1, from coordinate 11,693 downwards.
GCGCTTGTAGAGCTCCTTGGCTTTCAGCGCGACTTGCATCTGGTGGACGAGATTCCGCTGCACCTCGTCGTACAGGTTGTCGATCCCGAGCGCCTGTTCGACCTTCTCGATACCTGCCTCGAGGGGCACCACCACGCGCTTGTCCTCTTCGACCTCGTAGTCGACACCCCTCGTCAGCGAGCGCACGATGCTCGCAAAGCGGTAGTAGAGCTTCGCCGCATCGGCCACCCGGCCGGAGATGATGAGCGGGGTACGCGCCTCGTCGATGAGAATGCTGTCGACCTCGTCGACGATGGCGAAGTTGTGACCGCGCTGGACCTTGTCGTCGAGCCGACCGGCCATGTTGTCGCGCAGGTAGTCGAACCCGAATTCGTTGTTCGTGCCGTAGGTGATGTCGGCGGCGTAGTTGCGCCGCTTGTCGGCCGGCGCCTCCTTGAACCCGGGGATGACGAGACCGACCTCGAGCCCGAGCCAGTTGTGGATCCGGCCCATCCACTCGGCGTGGAATCGGGCGAGGTAGTCGTTCACCGTGACGAGGTGGACACCCTTGCCCGTCAGCCCGTTCAGATAGGCCGGCAGGGTGCTGACGAGGGTCTTGCCCTCGCCTGTCTTCATCTCGGCGACCCATCCGAAGTGGAGCGCAGCCCCGCCCATCAATTGCACGTCGAAGTGGCGCTGCCCGATGACCCGGCGTGCCGCTTCGCGGGTCACGGCGAAGGCCTCGAGCAGGAGATCGTCGAGCGGCTCGCCGCGATCGAGCCGACCACGGAACTCGCCGGTCTTGGCTCGGAGTGCGTCGTCGCTGAGCGACTCGGTGGCCGGTTCGAGCGCGTTGATGTCGGGCACCAGACCCTCGAGGGCCTTCAGCTTCTTGCCTTCACCGGCGCGGAGGATGCGATCGAGGATGCCCATGCGACCGCTGAGCCTACCGGTGGGTGGTCGCGCCAGGGTGGTGTGGCCGCCACTGCGACACACTGCACCGCACCGGCACCTGCACCACGGAGGGCGACGACCGCCGCCCGAAGGGTCGCCCCCGTCGTGACGACATCGTCGACGACGAGCACCCGCGGTCGTCCGGCGGGTACCCGGCCCTCGAATCCGGGCGAGGCGAGGCGTTCGTGCCGATCGAGGCCCGTCTGTGGCCGGTCGGCACCCTGTCGACGTCGGAGCAGTCGCCGGCACGGTACCCCGAGGCGGCGCGCCAGCGCCCGGGCGAGGAGTTCGGCCTGGTCGAAGCCGCGATGGGCCACTCGTCGTCGGGAGGTCGGCGCCCAGGTGATGACGTCGGGGCGCGACGTGACGACGGCGACGAGGTGATCGGCGAGGAAGGCGACCGCACGGCGGCGGTTGCGATACTTCAGGCCGAGCACGAGGTCACGCGCAACACCCGCGAACTCGGTGACAGCCACGACACCGTCGCCGACGGCCACGGGTGCGGATGGCGCGAACCGCGCCGCGCACGTCGGGCACACGATGTGGCCGACAGCCGAACAAGCGGCGCAACGCGTGACGAAGAACACGCCAGCGTGCTACCCGAGGGGTGCGACACGGTCCCGGTAACGTCGGTGAGGTGCCCGCCGTGCTGCTGCCCCTGCCCAGCGACCGGAGGGCCGAGCGTCTGGCGCGCTGCATCAGCGGTCTCGCCCTGTTCGGGCTGGGGATCAGCCTGTTCCTCGTGGCCGAGCTCGGCGTGGCGCCGTGGGATGTGCTCCATCAAGGCATCAGCCGGCGCACCGGGGTGCCGATCGGCGTCGTCATCGAGATCACGGGAGTGTTGTTGCTCCTCGCATGGATCCCTCTGCGACAGCGGCTGGGATGGGGCACACTGCTCAACGCGGCCGAGATCGGCCTCGTCGTGCTGCTGATCGGCGACCGACTCCCGTCGACCGACGCGATCGTGCCACGGCTCGGCTACGTCGCCGCGGGCCTCCTCGCGATCGGCGTGGGTTCTGGTCTCTACATCGGTGCCGGGCTGGGGTCGGGCCCACGCGACGGCTTGATGCTGGGTCTCGCGGCGCGGGGCGTGAGCGTGCGTCTGGCGCGTACGGCGATCGAGGCGTCGGTTCTCGTCGGCGGGTGGGCACTCGGCGGAGACATCGGCCTCGGCACGGCTGTCTTCGCCCTCGGTATCGGTCCGACCGTGCAGTTCTTCCTGCCGCTGCTCCGACCTCGCGACGTGGCGGTCAGTACCGGTAGTGCTCGGGCTTGAATGGCCCTGCCGGGTCGAGGCTGAGGTAGTCGGCCTGCTCGTCGGTGAGGCGGGTCAGACGCACGCCGAGTGAGTCGAGGTGGAGCGCTGCGACCTTCTCGTCGAGCCGCTTCGGGAGCACGTGCACCCCGACCGGGTAGTGCTCGGTCAGTCCGAACAACTCGATCTGGGCGATGACCTGATTCGAGAACGAGCAACTCATCACGAAACTGGGGTGTCCGGTCGCGCACCCGAGGTTCACGAGCCGCCCCTCGGCGAGCACGATCACCGAATGACCATCGTCGAAGGTCCACAGGTCGGTCCCGGGCTTCAGGGTGTCGCGGGTTGCGCCCGACCGGGCGAGGCCGGCGATGTCGATCTCACTGTCGAAGTGACCGATGTTGCAGACGATCGCATTGTGCTTCATCTGCACCATGTGATCGATCGTGATGACGTGCTCGTTACCGGTGGCCGTCACGAAGATGTCGGCCGAACCGACGACGTCCTCGATCACGGTGACCTCGTAGCCCTCCATGGCTGCCTGGAGCGCGTTGATCGGGTCGACCTCGGTGACGACGACCCGACATCCCTGACCACGCAGCGCCTGCGCGCACCCCTTGCCGACATCTCCGTAGCCGCACACCACGGCAACCTTTCCGGCGAGCATCACGTCCGTTGCGCGACAGATCGCGTCGACGAGCGAGTGGCGACACCCGTAGAGATTGTCGAACTTGCTCTTGGTGACCGAATCGTTGACGTTGATCGCCGGGAACAGCAACTCGCCGCGCTCGTGCATCCGGTAGAGACGCTTCACCCCGGTCGTGGTCTCCTCGGTGACACCCTTCACCCCTGCGGCCATCCGCGTCCACTTCGTGGGCTCCGTGCGCAGAGTGCGCTGCAGCAGACCGAGCACGATGGCCAACTCTGCGTTCGAGGCTGTGGTCGGGTCGGGCACCTCACCGGTGCGCTCGTACTCGACACCCTTGTGCAGGAGGAGGGTGGCGTCTCCGCCATCGTCGAGGATCATGTTCGGCCCGTCGTGGCCCGGCCAGGTCATCATCTGGTCGGTGCACCACCAGTACTCCTCGAGGGTCTCACCCTTCCACGCGAAGACGGGCACTCCCTGGGGATCGTCCGGTGTGCCGTGGGGACCCACGACCACGGCAGCTGCCGCGTGGTCCTGCGTGGAGAAGATGTTGCAGCTCGCCCATCGGACCTCGGCGCCGAGCTCGACGAGTGTCTCGATCAACACGGCTGTCTGGATCGTCATGTGCAGACTTCCCGAGATGCGAGCGCCTGCGAGCGGCTTGGAGGGACCGAACTCCTTGCGCAGGGCCCGCAGGCCGGGCATCTCGTGCTCTGCGAGGTGGATCTCCTTGCGCCCGAACGGTGCGAGAGACAGATCAGCAACGCGATAATCGCGGCGCGCGGCGAACGTCATGAGAACCCTCCAGGGAACGTGCGGACTCGACGAGTGCCGAAGCCTACGTCGTCAATCAGCGAGGACGACGGCACTCACGTCGAACAGATAGTGGGCGTATCCGGCCCTGTTGTACGTGACCATCTGCAGATCGGTGCCGAGCGGCACGAAGAGTGCATTGGCGACCGCCGAACTCTCGCTCGTCGTATTCAGGTTCGACGCGAGCGGCAGGGTCCCTCCAGGCACATACGGATACACGGTCAGGTAGCTGGTCGTCGGCGAGGTCGCCACCTGCCGACCGAGCGACGCATTCGTGAGGTTGCCGAACAGCGACCCGATCTTTCCGACCGAGATCCCGCTGATGTTCACGCTCGCCGAGAAGGACGCGTAACTCCATCGCTCAGCCTGCAGTGGGCCGAGCGGCGCAGCACCCCACTGACTACCCCGAGTGTCGAACGAACGATACGGCGACGACATCGGCACGAGGCGCCCCTCACGCGTCTCATCTCTCCGCACGACCACGTAACCGAGTACGTCGACGATCAGCCGCACGGTGCCGACGTTGTTGTAGACACGGATGCTTCCGTCAGCACCGACTGGCACCACGGCGAGCGCCGCTCTGGTCTCACCGGCAGCGATGTTCAGGTTCGAGGTGGAGATCCCTCCCGACGGCGTCTCGGGCAACGCTGCGATGAACGTGTTCAGGCTCGGTCGGCTCGCGGTGAGATTCACCACAGCAGCGACGACCTCGGGCGCATCCGGAACGACCGGCGGCGTCGTGGTACCGAGGCGAGTCGCGCCACGAATCTTGACCGTGGTGACCGAAGCCGGACCGACCGTGAGGGCCGCCGTCGCTCCCGAGTCGAACAGCCGGGTGTTGGCGATCGCGATCATTCGTCCACCACGTTCGTCGTCGCTCTCGCGCCCATCCTCACCGACATACGACGACGATGACACCCAGCCGTGGACGTCGATGATCACGTGTGCACGCCCGCCCGTCCCGCCGCCGTTGAGACCGATCGTCAAGCGACCCGACTCACCCGGACGGGCGAGGGTGAGGTTCGCCACCGTTCGTCCGGCGGGGTAGTTGAGGACGGAGCTCAAGGTGGGTGGAACCTGCCCCGACGGCACCGCGGTCAGGAAACCCGGAATGGTCGGACCGACGACGGCGATAGAGGCCATGACACCGAGGACATCGCCTGGAGTGACCCATGGCGGCAGATAGGAGTTGACGAAGTTCGGATCGCCGAGGCCCAGCAGCTGGATGTCGAACGTGGCTGTCGTCCGATTGCCGATCGGCTTCACCCCGAGCGGTGCGACGTCGTTGATCGGCACTCGGGAATCGAAGATCCGCACCGGCGTGACCGGGTGGTACTCGCCACCGGCGCACAGACTGCACGCTGCCGACACGACCGGCGCAGAGCCACGCCACGTGGCCACGACTGATGGCGACAGGACGGCCACGACGGCAACAGTGGCCATCAGACCCGTCCGACGTGCCCCCCTCGTCCACGAGCGCATGCGGCGAGGTTATCAGTCACCCCATGGCCTCAGCCGGTAGAACGCAACTCACCCGAGGCGATGCGCACATCGATTTCCGCCGCCTCGGCCTCGCTCACCTCGATCGACTCGTCGGGCAGCATCACCGGGATACCGTCCCGAACGACATAGAGGCGCCGCAGTCGCGGGTTGTACAGCCCCCGGTCGTCACCCAGGTCGAACAGCTTTCCCTTGTCGACGGGGCACACCAGCACGGTGAGCAGTCGCGGATCGAGTCCCATCAGTCCTCCTGTCTCGACGCCGACGGCGTGCTCGTCATGATCGTCAGCAGATCGGCGACGTGCCGATCACAGTCCTCACGGTTCGGCGCCTCGAGGTTCAGCCTGAGCAGCGGTTCGGTGTTCGACGGGCGCAGGTTGAACCACCACGCGCCACAGTCGACGGTCAGCCCGTCGAGACGATCCTGCGGGTAGGCCGCGAACTCGGTGGCGACCAGATCGATCACCGACTCGACATCGTCGACGTGGGTGTTGATCTCGCCGCTCGATGCATATCGCTCGAACGGGAGACGCAACTCGGAGAGTGGCGTCTCCCCACGGCTCAACTCTGCGAGCACGAGGACGCTCGCGATGAGACCACTGTCCGCGCGATAGTTGTCGCGGAAGTAGTAGTGCGCCGAGTGTTCACCCCCGAAGACGGCCCCTGTCTCGAGCATGCGCTGCTTGATGTAGCTGTGCCCAACTCTCGTTCGCACTGGCACCCCACCGTGCTCGCGGATCACCTCGGGGACGGATCGTGAACAGATGAGGTTGTGGAGGATCGTCGCGCCGGGATGACGGCGGAGTACGCCCACGGCGAGCAGCGCGGTCGTCACCGACCCGTTCAGCCCTCGGCCTTGCTCGTCGACGACGAAGACGCGGTCGGCGTCACCATCGAATGCGAGGCCGACGTCGAACCCCCCGGCCACGACACGGGCCTGGACATCGCGCTGATTGGCGGGCTGCAACGGGTCGGCGGGATGGTTCGGGAACGTGCCGTCGAGTTCGCCGTACATCACCTCGAGTTCGATCCCCGGGAGTCGCTCGAAGACCGCAGGGACGACGAGTCCTCCCATCCCGTTCGCCGTGTCGGCAACGACGCGCATCGGCCGGAGGGCCGCCGGGTCGACGAACGACACGACATGATCTGCGAACGCAGCGAGGAGGTCGCGCGACTGACAGTCCCCGGCACGCGTCGCCGGTGCCGGCGAGGCGCCATCGAGGACTGCGGCAGCGAGACGGTGGATGTCGCCGAGTCCGGTGTCGGCGCCGACCGGCCGAGCACCTTCGAGGCAGAACTTCACGCCGTTGTACTGCGCGGGATTGTGCGACGCGGTGAACATCGCCGCAGGAGCGTCGAGCGCTCCGGCCGCGTAGTACACGAGATCGGTGCTGGCGAGCCCCAGATCGGTGACATCGACGCCCTGCTCGTTGAGACCGCGGATGAACTCGCCGACGAGTTCGGGACCTGACGGGCGCATGTCGCGGCCGACGAGCACCCGACCAGCCCCGGTGAAGCGGGCGAAGGCCACGCCGAGGGCGTAGGCCACCTCACCGTCGAATTGGTCGGGCACCGTCCCCCGAACGTCGTACGCCTTGACGATCTCGTCGAGTGCCTGTCGTCCGGCCATGGGCCTCACACGCTACCCGTACCCTCCCCATCGTCGTCGGGTTCGTCGTCGTCGGGTTCACGGCGGAACGGATGCGGCGACTGATGGAGGACATCGCCTCTGAACCGCCACAACACGAGGAGTCCAATACCGAGCAGCGTCGATGCTTGGGCGACTCGATCGACGGCGGTGGTCTCGTAGCGCATCGTCACCGTTGTCGACGTGGGCACGACGACCATGAAGTTCGGCGCCACCCGGAACGGACCTTCGGCGCCATCGACGCGCCAGTTCGGGAAGTAACTCATGCGAATCAGCACAGGCACACCCGGCTCGGAAACCCTGAACGTCAGATCTTGGTCGCCGAGCACGACACCGTCGACGACGACTTGGGGCAGATCGACGGGCACGACCGACTCATCCGGTACGAGGACATCGACCTGTTGGCCATTCGCCCGTGTGAGATCGACGACGGCGTCGATCCGTTGCCAGTCACTCGGCCCGTCGAAGGCCGGCAGCGCGACCCACTCCTCGGAGTTCTGGAACCAGCTCGTGCCGAGTTCGAGTGCCCGCTCGCGGGGATCACCCGGCCGTTCGCGGACCACCACCGGTCGGCGCGCCAGGGGCACCACGAGGTTCGAGTCGGCGACCTCCCACACCTGCCAGGGACCGCTCTCGGCCACGAGTGTCAAATCGTCGCGAACGGTGGCTTGGTTCTTGGCCGCCTCCGTGAAGAGCATGACGTATCGGATACCCAACTTCTGCAGCATGGGCACACCGACGGACGCAGTGTTGTCGGTGTACCGCAGTTCGCGCACCGGATTCGAGCTCCTCTGGCTCATCGCCGCGGCTGCGAGGAAGTGGTACGGGGTCGAACCCGATGCCTCGAAGAACAACCCCTCCGAGCTGCCGATGCACCCGTCGGTCCAGTGCGGGAGGAGCATCAGCGCCATCGTGGTGCCGTACGCGCCGGTCTCGGAGTTGTTCTCCCACAGTGCTCGGCCGCATCCACGGGTGTCGCCGAGCCGGGCCATCGTGTCGACGAGCGCCTTGTACTCGCCGTAGGCAGGCCGCCCCTCATATCCACCGAAGTTGTAGCGGGTCCACCCGTCACTGACCGCATCCTCCGAGGTGGGCGACAGCGTGATCGGATCCCAGCCGCCGATCCCCCACGCATAGACCGTCTTGTCGTTCTTGGTGACGAGCCGCCCCCCTGGCACCTCACGGAAGAGGAAGAGAAAGACCGTCGTGCTGATCAGGGCGACCACCGACACGGTCATCACACCGGTCACCCATGCGGTTCGACCATCCGGCTCGCGCAACTTGATCGCCCGGACGATCAGCCACGCGACGTCAGCGATGCCGACCATCATCAAGAGCAGGCGCAGGATGTAGAGGAATGGCAACAGTCGCGGGTTCCACAGCAGACCGATCACCGGCAGGCTGTCGCGAGCGAGCACCACGGCACCCATCAGACCGATACACGCTGCGCCGAGGAATGCACCGGTGAGCTGACGTCGGGCGACGCTCGTCGCGAATCCGATCGCCGCGAACACCGAGACGACGATGTCGAGGAACGCCGGCCACGGGAAGAACATGTCCCAGAAACTGTCGTTGGCACCGCTCGGACGGAACCCGTACTTCATGTCGGTCATGTACTCGGTACTCGACGCGAAGGGCAGGAACCAGAACATGACGAGCAGCGCGACCGTCGCCAGGGTGGTCAATCCGAAGACGAACCGGGTGCGGTCCATCCAGATCAGCCACATGAGGATGAGCAGGAACGGCCACACGAGCAGGACCAACCCGTGCGACAGCATCGCGAGGGCGATCACGATCGCCGTCCAGCTGCGATGTCGACCGGTCTCGAGACCGTGGGCGAACAGGCCGAGCCCGAGGACGCCGAGTGACAGGGCGATCGAGAACGCGAACTCACCCGCCATCGTGCTCTTGATGTTCCCGCCGTAGATGCTGAAGCTCTCGTCGAAGAGGAATGCAAGGGCGGCGATCGCCATGAGCTCGGGGATCGGGTAGCTGAATCTGGCGAGACGTCCGAACGCCCAGCAGCACAGCGGCAGGGTGAGGATCCCGGCGACGGCGACGATCTTGAACGCAACGCCGTAAGCAAGCACCGTGTTGAGGATCACGATCAACACCGCTGGCGGCAGCATGTAGAAGCGGTAGATCGGGAAACCGTTGTACCAGTCGTTGCTCCAGCCGGACAGTTGCCAATTCGGCAGGAGATGGTCACGCAGGTACGCGGGGCCGAGCACATGGGCCCCCATGTCGCCACCGGTCGGCGTGTTGTCGGTCAACACGAGGTCGATGTGGACGACCTTGGCGAGCACGACCGTGCTCGAGAGGAGCACGACGAGTGCCGTGAAGTACTGAGCGAGTCGAGCGCCGGTCCACGGGGCGAAGAACCACTCTCGAGGACGACGGACCACTCGCCGCGCCGCCCGCCGCCACCAGCTGACCGCGACGTCCGGTGTGATGGTCGGCGGGCCGACCGTCACGCCGTCGGTGAGGACAGGAATCTCCGGGGAACGGTCGCTCATGCGGGTCGCATTGTTCCACGCCACCGGTGCTCGCCGGGGATCAGCCTGCCGCGACGACGGCGAGTCCGGCCGCGTTGAAGGCCACGTGTGCGAGCACGCTGGCGCCGAGACGACCGGTCAGTGCTGCCGGGATACCGAACGCTGCCCCGGCGATCAGCAGGCCGGGATACTCGACCGGTTGCACGTGCACGAGGGCGAACCACACGGTGGCGAGTGTGACGCCGACGGCTGCCCCGGCGCGGCGCACGAGACTCCGCTGGAGCAGACCGCGGTAGACGAGTTCCTCGACGAGTGGCGCACCGATCACCACCACCACGACCAGTGCGATGATGCCCGCACCCGACGACGACTCCCACAGGTCGCGAGCTCGTCGTTCGACCCGCTCGGTCTCGAACGTCGTCGGCCACCAGCGCCCCAGCGGCACGTAGACGGCCGGCACGACCACGAGTTGAGTGACGACACCGAGGGGCACGCCGACGACGTCGACGGGGCGCCAGCGGAGCCCGAAGTCGGCATCAGGACGACCCGTCCCGCCGCGGCGCCGACCGACGGCGACGAGCAGCACGACGAACGGTGTCCACTGCGCGACAGCCAGACCGAGCAGGACCCACGGCCCGGGGGTCGATCCACCTCCCGACCCGATGCCCAACGCGATGAGGGTGGCCAGGACCCCACCTGACAACCAGGCGACGACCCACCCCCCGATCGCCTCGCCGACCGGGACGTCGACGACCGGGTCGGCCGGCTCAACCGGCGAGAAGTCGGGGCCCACCGCTGAGTGCGAGGTCGCGGCGCGACCGGCGATCCTCGAGCCGCCACCCGTTGGGCACCGACAGACGGCCGGTGTGCCGCTCGCACAGGTCGTAACAGTGTGGGTCGCGCTCGGCATGCAGATCGTCGAGCCACACGAGTGACCTGCCGTAGTGGTACGAGAGCGTGGCGGTCGCGACCGCTGCGCATCCGGTCCGCGAACACTGACGTTTCATCGTCCGGACGCTAGGTCGGCCCGATGTCGAAGTGGTGGATGGCACGACGGGAACAAGTCCCCGGGCGCGCCGTACAATTTGCCCATGAACAACCTTCCCCCGCCGCCTCCCCCGCCGCCCCCCGGGCGTGGTCAGCAGCAGGGTCCCACGCCGCCGTCGGGACGCCGCACCTCGGGTGGCTGGCCGCGTTGGACGATCCCGGTCCTGCTCGCCGTACTGGTCGGCACCCTGGTGCTGAATCAGGTGTGGCCCTCGGAGGAGGGCGAGACCCTCAGTTACACCGACTTCATCGCGGCGATCGAGGCGGACACCGTTGCCGAGTTCACCCTCACCAACGGCACCAACACGATCAGCGGCGAACTCACCGACGGCACGGCGTTCTCGACGACCGTGCGCGACAACTTCCCTGATGATGCCGAGCGAGCCCTGCTCGCCGAGCATGGTGTCGACTGGAGCACCAAGACGCCAGAGAGCAACTGGCTGCTCAACTGGGTCAGCCTGCTGCTGCCTTTCGCACTCATCATCGGATTCCTCGTGTGGATGAACCGTCGCGCGACCGGACAGATGGGCAATGTGATGTCGATCGGCCGGAGTAAGGCCAAGGCGTACTCTGCCGACAAGCCGTCGACGACATTCTCCGACATCGCCGGCTACGAGGGCGTCAAGCTCGAGATCACCGAGGTCGTCGACTTCCTGAAGATGCCGGAACGGTTCCGCGAGATCGGGGCCCGAGTCCCCAAGGGCATCCTGCTCGTCGGGCCTCCCGGTACCGGCAAGACCCTCCTCGCCCGGGCAGTCGCAGGTGAGGCCGGCGTCGGCTTCCTCAGCGTCACCGGCTCGGACTTCATGGAGATGTTCGTCGGTGTCGGTGCGAGCCGTGTGCGCGATCTGTTCCAGCAGGCGCGCAAGATGGGCCGGGCGATCATCTTCATCGACGAGATCGATTCGATCGGTCGCAAGCGTGGTGCCGGGCTCGGCGGCGGACACGACGAACGCGAGCAGACGCTCAACCAGATGCTCGCCGAAATGGACGGCTTCGAAACAAGCGAAGGCATCGTCATCATGGCGGCCACCAACCGCCCCGACATTCTCGATCCGGCTTTGCTGCGCCCCGGACGTTTCGACCGTCAAATCATCGTGCCACTGCCCGAGTACGACGAGCGACTCGCCATCCTGAAGGTTCACTCGAAGGACAAGCGCATGGGCACCGACGCCGACCTCGACACGATGGCCCGCGCCACACCCGGCATGAGCGGCGCCGACCTTGCGAACCTCGTCAATGAAGCGGCCCTCTTCGCCGTGCGCCGCGGTTCGAAGCAGATCGAGCGCATCGACTTCGAAAATGCCCGCGACCGTGTCGTTCTCGGTGCCAGTCGCGAAAGCCTCGTGCTATCGG
>JBJSXI010000119.1:0-7987 GCA_046086305.1 Ilumatobacteraceae bacterium | reverse complement strand
GGCGTCGGTCTGGGCCATCACCCGGGCGAGCTCACGCGTGTAGGTGTCGGCCGAACCCGGCTGACCGACCAGGGTGGCGGTGACGGCCACGAGCACGAGCGAGGCCGCCACGGCGAGGAACCCGGCGCGCAGGTTGCGCCGACGCGAGAGTCGCACGACCGGCGCGAGGGCTGGCGACAGCTGCCGCGTCACCTTCACCCGATCGACGACACGGTCGCGCACGGCGTCGGACGGAGCTGTGGCGACCGAGGCCGCCATGTGCCCCAGAGTCTCGCGGAAGGCGAGGATGTCGTCGCGGCAGATGTCGCACGCACGATGGTGCGCCTCGAACGCCTCGCGCTCGGCCGCGTCGAGCGCGTCGAGCGAGTAGGTGGCCGCGAGGTGGTGGATGTCGACGTTGGTCATGGCTCGCCGGCCAGTTCGTCGCGCAACTTGATCATTGCGTCGCGGATACGTGTCTTCACGGTGCCCTCGGCAACGCCGAGCAACACGGCGACCTCGCGATAGGTATGTCCGCCGAAGTAGGCGAGTTCGATCGCCGTGCGCTGCACCTCGGACAGGTTCGCGAGGGCGCGCCGCACGCGTGCGGTGTCGAATTCGCGGTCGAGGGCGTGGCTGACGGTGTCGTGGTCGGCCGGTGCGACTGCAGTCGCATCACGTCGTTGACGTTCGCGGGTGGCCTGCTCACTGCGCACACGGTCGATCGCCCGACGATGGGCCAGGGTGGTCGCCCACGCTCGCGCCGAGCCACGGGTGCCGTCGAAGCGCGCCGCATGACGCCAGATCTCGACGAACACTTCCTGGGTGACCTCTTCCGCCTGCGCCGGATCGCGCACGACGCGCAGCACCACACCGTGCACGAGCGGGGACATGTGGTCGTAGAAGGCGGCGAAGGCGTGCTGGTCGCCGAGGCCGGCTTTGCGCAGGAGTGCCGCACCGGGGTCGGCAGCGTCAGCGTCGAGACCCGCGGCATCGAACGACTGCGCTCCCATCCGTCGGAAGGCGTCGTCGGGAGCGTTCATACTGGTGTCACCTTGCGGGACGAGGATCGACAGCATGCCGGTGGTTCGGCGCCGCACCCGTCTCGGATTGCAAATCTAGTACTAAATCGAGTGGCTCCGGTCACTCCCCTCGGAAACCTGCCCGCCGCACTCCTGAAGTTGATTCAGGAGGTGTGTCCCGACGCCGCCGGAGGGCCGGCGCATAGGGTGACGCCATGGTCGGTCGACAGATCGGACGTCTCGCCGCACGGCTCGCCCGGGTGGCCGAACCCGCCACCGCACGGGCCAAGGCGACCGATCTCGCCCAGCGGATCCGCGACGAATACCGCCGTGGCCTGCAGGGCGAGACGACGACCGCCACCGACGGACCGACCGACGCCACTGCCGACGATGCCGCCGTCACCGACGACGAGGTCGGCTCGGTGGCCGACGCACTGCGCGGCGTGGATTGGGCCAAGGTGCGCGCCGCCACGGCCGAGCGCACCTCGGGTGCCGCGTCGACGATGCGCTCGCTCGCCGCGGATGTCGACTGGGGCAAGGTGCAGGCCGGTGCCGCCGTGGTGTCGAGCGCGCTCATCGCCGCGGTCGCCTCGGGACAGATCCCGGTCGGCGGTCGATTGGCCGGGCCGGTCGCCCGGGCGATCCTCGACGATGCGCAGCTGGCCCAACGCGTCAGCAGCACGCTCGCCGCACGCGGTGCCGCAGTGCCCGACTTCCGTGGCGACGTCAGCGACGCCGCGCCACCTCAGAGCTCGTAGCCCTTCGCGATCACCACGACGCCGCGTTCGCTCACGGTGAAGCGTTCGGCGTCGGCCGCCGTGTCGACGCCCAACATCGCGCCGTCGGGCACGACCACGTTCTTGTCGACGATGCAGCGGTGGATGTGCGCGCCGGCGCCCACCTTCACACCGGGGAACAGGATGCTGTCGGTGACCACCGCGTCGTGCTGCACCACGACACCGGGGGCGATGATCGATCGCTCGACCCGCCCGCCCGACACGATCGACCCGTTGCACAGCAGGCTGCCGTTGACGTGCGAGTGCTGTCCGCCGATGCCTTGGGAGATCTTCGCCGGCGGGTTCGATTCGTGCGAGGTGAACACCGGCCACTTGTCGTTGTACAGGTTGAACACCGGCACGGGGGCGAGCAGATCCATGTTCGCCTCGTAGAACGAGTCGATGGTGCCCACGTCGCGCCAGTAGCCCTTCTCGCGTTCGTCCTGGCCGGGCACCACGTTGGTGCTGAAGTCGTACACGTGGGCGACGCCGCGTCGGGTGAGCTCGGGGATCACGTCGCCACCCACATCGGTGGGCACGGCGTCGGCGGAGGCTGGGGTGACGATGTCGATGAGCGTCTGCGTGTCGAACACGTAGTTGCCCATGCTGGCGAGACAGCGCGTGTCGTCGCCGGGCATCGCCGGCGGATTGGGCGACTTCTCGTGGAACGCGACGATGCGTCCCTCGTCGTCGCTCTCGATCACGCCGAACGCGCTTGCACCTTCACGCGGCACGGGGATCGCCGCGACGGTGACACCGGCACCGACGCGCATGTGGTGCTCGACCATCTGGCGCGGATCCATCCGGTAGATGTGGTCGGCACCGAACACGGCGACCACATCGGGGTTCTCGTCGGTGATCAGATTGAGGTTCTGGTAGATCGCGTCGGCCGACCCGGCGAACCAGTGCGGGCCGCGGCGCATCTGTGCGGGCACCGGGGTGACGTAGTTGCCGAGCAGTCCGCTGAATCGCCAGGTCTGGCTGATGTGGCGGTCGAGACTGTGGCTCATGTACTGGGTGAGCACGACGATCTTCAGGTAGCGAGCGTTGGCGAAGTTCGACAGGGCGAAGTCGATGATCCGGTAGGCGCCACCGAACGGCACGGCGGGCTTCGCGCGGTCCTTGGTGAGGGGCAGCATCCGCTTGCCCTCACCGCCCGCGAGGACCATCACGAGCACCTTGGGTTCGGTCACGCTCGGAATGTACCCCTTCATCGTTCGCAAGGGGCGGTGGGTTACCGTCGTCGCTGCCGATGAACGTGCTCTTCGTCTCCTCCGAGTGCTATCCGCTCGCCAAGACCGGTGGCCTCGCCGATGTGGTGGGTGCGTTGCCGCTCGCCCTCGCTGCGCAGGGGGTCGAGGCGAGGGTGCTGCTCCCCCGCTATCCGGGCACGCTCGAACTGCTGCACGACACGGCAGTCGTGGCTCGCCTGCCGCGCCGCTTCGGCGGTGAGGGCACACTGATCGTCGGCACCACCGACGATGGACTGCGCGTGGTGCTCGTCGATCTGCCGCACCTGTTCGATCGTCCGGGCGGGCTGTATGTCGACGGCGCCGGGCGCGACTGGGCCGACAACGATCTGCGCTTCGGTGCACTGTCGTGGGTGGCCGCGGCGATCGCGACCGGCGAGATCGACATCGGGTGGCGGGCCGATGTGGTGCATCTGCACGACTGGCAAGCCGCGCTCACCGCCGCGTACCTGCACTACGGCACGCGCCCGGCGCCGCCGTCGCTGTTGACGATCCACAACCTCGCGTTTCAGGGTGTGTTCGACGCGTCGTCGTGCGCTGCGCTCGATCTGCCGCCGGCTGCGATGGGCGACGACGGCATCGAGTTCTGGGGTCGGCTGTCGTTCCTGAAGGCGGGGGTGAAGTGGTGCACGCATCTCAGCACCGTCAGCCCCACCTACGCGCAGGAGATCCTCACGGTCGCGAACGGCATGGGTTTCGACGGGCTGCTGCGCGAACGGTCGTCGTCGCTCACCGGCATCGTCAACGGCATCGACACGACGGTGTGGAATCCGGCGGCCGATGCGTTCCTCGTCGCGCCGTACGTGCGCTATTCGACGCGCCGGCTCGATGCGAAGGCCGCCAACAAGGCCGCGCTGCAGGCCGAGCTCGGTCTGCATGTCGCACCCGAGGTACCGCTGTTCTGTGTGGTGAGTCGTCTCACCTCGCAGAAGGGCATCGACCTGTTGGTCGAGGCAATCCCCCATGTGCTGTGGCGCGGCGCGCAGTTCGCGGTGCTCGGCACGGGTGAGCGCGAGCTCGAGGATGCGGTGCGCCGACTGGCCGAGGCGCATCCCGGCCAGGTGGTGACGCGCATCGGCTACGACGAGGCGTTGTCGCACCGGTTGCAGGCGGGTGCCGATGCGATCGTCGTCCCGTCGCGGTTCGAGCCGTGTGGCCTCACCCAGCTGTACGGCCTGCGCTACGGCACGCTGCCGGTGGTGGCGCGTGTGGGCGGGCTCGCCGACACGGTGATCGATGCGAACGAGGCGGCGATGAAGGACGGCGTGGCGACCGGGTTCCAGTTCACGCCGGTCGACACCGAGCAGTTGGGGTTGGCGCTCGGTCGGGCGTGCGACCTGTTCTGGGATCCGCCGGCGTGGCGCCGCGTGCAGAAGCGGGCGATGGGCCGCGATGTCGGGTGGGACGCAGCGGCGGCGAAGTACATGGCGCTGTACGAGCGGATCGTCACGGCGTCGCCGCGCGCCGCACAGTAGGTTCGTCGCCCGTGGCGCACTGGTTGATGAAGAGCGAGCCCGAGACGTTCTCCTACGACGATCTCGTACGCATCGAGCGCGAGGGCTGGGACGGCATCCGCAACTATCAGGCGCGCAACTACCTGCGCGACATGCGTCGTGGCGATCTGGCGATCTTCTACCACTCGAACGCCACACCGCCCGGGGCGGCCGGGGTGATGAAGGTCGTGGGTGAGGCCGAACCCGATCCCACCCAGTTCGACCGGCGCAGCAAGTACTTCGATCCCGGGTCGGATCCGGCCGAGCCGCGCTGGGACTGGGTGACGGTGGCGCCGGTGAAGCGGCTGCGTTATGTGTCGCTCGACGAGTTGCGCACGATGCCCGAGTTGGCCGACTGCCAGCTGCTCGCCCGCGGCAATCGGCTGTCGGTGATCCCGCTCACCGAGGCCCAGTTCGCGGCGATCGTCGCCCGGGGCACACCCGCCGGCCGTCGATAGGGGTCCGACGCGGCGTCGGGCCGATCGTGCCGCTAGCGTGCGCGTCGACAACAGAGAACCTGCGGGGTTGGGTGAAAGTCCCGACCGGCGGTGAAAGCCCGCGAACCCCATGTCGTCCGAGCGATCGGCGAGGTGGGGCCGATCCGGTGGAACTCCGGGGCCGACGGTGAGAGTCCGGATGGGAGCAGGTGTCGAGCGCCACTCGGGCGCGGCCGTGTGCTGCGCATGCCGTGTGGCGTGCGGTGCCCTGTTCCTGCCCCGCGCACAGCGAACGGACGGCAGCAATGTTCACGGGCATCGTCGAAGAACTCGGCACGGTCGAGGGCTTCGACGGGTCGCGCCTGCGCATCGGTGCGCGTCAGGTACTCGACGATGTCGGTCTCGGTGATTCGATCGCCGTGAACGGGTGCTGTCTCACGGTCGTCGCCTCGGGTGACGACTGGTGGGAGGCCGACGTGAGCGAGGAGACGCTCGTGCGCACGAGCCTGCGCGGCATCGCCGCCGGGACGCGTGTGAACCTCGAGCGTTCGGTGCGTCTGGCCGATCGGCTCGGTGGACATCTCGTGCAGGGTCACGTCGACGGTGTCGGCGAGGTGGTCGACCCGGTGCCCGATCTGCGTGTGCGCATCCCCGCGCACCTGATGCGCTACGTGGTCGAGAAGGGGTCGGTGACGGTGGATGGGGTGAGCCTCACGGTCGTGCGACCGCTCGACGACGGGTTCACCGTGGCGATCATCCCGCACACGGCCGAGGTGACGAACCTCGGGGCGAAGCGTCCGGGCGATCTGGTGAACATCGAGGTGGATGTGATGGCCAAGTACGTCGAGCGTCTGCTCGCGCCGCACCTGCCGAATGCCGGAGGTGTGTCGTGAGTGTGTTCGATCGCATCGAGGACGCGCTCGAGGTGATCGCCGCGGGCGGCATGGTGGTGGTGGCCGACGACGAGCGTCGCGAGAACGAGGGTGATCTCATCCTCGCGGCCGATGCGGCGACACCCGAGTCGATCGCGTTCGTCGTGCGCTACACGTCGGGGGTGGTGTGCGCCGCGCTGCCGGGGCATCGGTGCGATGAGTTGGCATTGCCATTGATGGTGCCGCCCGACGAGAACGCCGATCAGTTCCGCACCGCGTTCACCGTGACGGTCGATCTGGCCTGCGGCACGACGACGGGGATCTCGGCGGCCGATCGGGCTGCGACCCTGCGTGCGCTCGGTGATCCCGCCAGCCAGCCGGCCGACTTCAACCGGCCCGGACATGTGTTCCCGCTGCGCGCCCGTGCCGGTGGCGTGCTCGAGCGGCCGGGGCACACCGAGGCGTCGGTCGACCTGGCACGTCTCGCCGGTCGCGCACCGGCCGGTGTGCTGTGTGAGCTCACACTCGACGACGGGCACATGATGCGTCTGCCCGAGCTGCAGGTGTTCGCCCGTGCGCATCGGTTGCCGTTGATCAGCATCGAGGACCTCGCCGAGTACCGTCGTCGTGTCGGCGATGTGGTGGACACGGGTCGTCGTTCGCAGGAGTGGGTGCGATGAGCAGGAATCACTCGTCGGGTCGGGTGGCACCGAATCACGACGGCAAGGACATGGAGATCGCGATCGTTGCGGCCCGCTTCAACGACGATGTCGTGTCGCTGCTGTACACCGCGGCGTACGACACGTTGATCGAGTGCGGTGTCGCGGCGAAGGACATCACCACGGTGTGGGTGCCGGGTGCGTGGGAGATCCCGGTGACCGCCGCGCTGTTGGCCGGCTCGGATCGTTACGACGCGATCGTCGCCCTCGGTGCGGTCATCCGTGGCGACACGTATCACTTCGAGGTCGTTGCCGATCAGAGTGCGGCGGGCCTGATGCGGGTGGCGACCGACACGCGCACCCCGGTGGGCAACGGCATCATCACGGTCGACAATCTGCAGCAGGCGATGGACCGGGCAGGTGGGTCGGCCGGCAACAAGGGCGCCGAGGCGGCACTCGCGGTGGTGGAGACACTGAACGCGTGGCGGGCTGCGGCGGCCGAGCTCTGATCGTCGACGCATCCGGCCGGCGGGCTGATCGCTACGATCGGTTGCATGCTCGACCCTGATATCCGTGATCTCGCCCAGGCCAAGAACTTCGCCGCCCTGACGGTCATCCCCAAGAGTGGCCATCCGATGACCCACATCATGTGGGTCGACGCCGACGACGAGTGTGTGCTCATCAACACCGACCTCGGTCGCGCGAAGGCCAAGGCGATGGACACCGACCCGCGTGTCACCGTGGCGATCTGGGATGCCAACAACCCGTACGCCTATGCCGAGGTGCGCGGCCGCGTGATCGGCAAGGTGGTCGGCGAGGAAGCCGCCGCACACATCGAGAAGCTCGCCGGCAAGTACACGGGTGGCCCGTACACGTTCGGGCCGACCAATCAGCGGGTCATCTATCGCATCGCACCGGAGCGCCAGCGCTACAAGTGAGCGTCGGCCCGTTCGGGCCCGACGAGTACTGTCGATGAGGTGAGGGGGCACTCGCAGCGTCGCGGGCTGATCGGCGTTGTCGCCGTGCTGGTCGTTGTGGCGCCGGTGTTGCTCGTGCGCTGGTGGCCGAACGATTCCTCCGCGTCGATCGACGACGAGACCGCGCTCGAGCGATATCGCGATCGCGCGTCGACCACCTTGGCCGACGATGCCGTGGCGGCGGACAACACCGATCCCCCACCCACGACGGCTGCACCGGCCGACGCGTTCGGCGTGTCGCTGCCCGCGCCCGGTGTGTGGCGCCATGCGACCTCAGGGTTCGAGGCGACCGATGTGCTCGGCGGCGCGAGACACGACTATCCGACGGAGACGTTCATCACCGTCGTGCGCGGCGACTGCGGTATCCAGGTGCGCTGGGATCTGTTGGTCGAGCGCTACGAGGAGTGGACGCTGTGCGTGCGACCCGAGGGTGTGGTGCTCATGCCCGCCTCGGCCACGTATCACGAGTTCTTCAACACCGGTCGGCGCGAGGAGTTGTCGTGCGACCGTGAGGTGCTGCTG
>JBJSXI010000118.1:0-26833 GCA_046086305.1 Ilumatobacteraceae bacterium | reverse complement strand
CCGGACCAATACACCGAACACGGTCTTGCAACCCTCCAACAGCACAGCTCGCTCTGCCTCTTCAACAGCGACGCGCACCAAGCGCCCGCCGCGCGCGCGCGTGATCTCGGTGATCCGTTCGGTATCGGCTGCCACGCCGTGACGCAGGCCGGCCACTTCGACGAGCAGCACGGCCGCCGCGTCGAGTGGAAGTCCCGCACCGATGTACGCCTCGACCGCCTGGACACACAGGCGATCCATCATCTCGAGGGCGGCAGGCACGATCCCGGCGGCGATGATCGCGCTCACCGCACGCGCCCCGTCGTCGACCGTGTCGAAGTCCATGAGCATCGTGCTCACCGACGGGGGCGTCGGCGTGAGTCGCACCAACAGGCGCGTCGCGACGCCGAACATCCCTTCGCTGCCGATGAATGCGCCCCGCAGATCCAGTCCGTTCGGCTCAGGATCCTCTCCACCGAGCAGCACGACCGAACCGTCACTGAGCACGACCTCCACGGCGAGCACGTGGCTCGTCGTCACCCCATCGGACAGGCAGTGCGGCCCACCGGAGTTGTTGGCGACATTTCCCCCGAGTGAGCAGCTCTGCTGGCTGCTCGGATCGGGGGCGAAGTGCAGCCCGAGCGGGGTGACGTGCCGGGTGAGATCGAGGTTGAGGACACCGGGCTCCACCCACGCTGTCCGCCGAACCGGATCGACCGACAGGATGCGATCCATCTTCGTCGTCGCGATCACCACTGCATCGTCGAGGGGCACGGCACCCCCGGCCAGACCGGTCCCTGCGCCACGCGGCACGAAGGGCACTCCATGCTCGACCGCCGCCCGGACACAGCCGACGACTTCTGCGGTCGTGCGGGGGAACACCACCACCCCGGCCGTGCCGCGCATCGACGACGCGTCGCTGCGGTACAGCTGCAGTTCGGTGGGATCGGTGTGCACACGATCTGCACCGACCGCAGCGCGCAGCGCCGCCACGAGTGCCGGTGTCATCGACGACGCTCCCGGTCGCGTTCGGCGACTTCTGCCTCGGCGCCGTGAGCGGACGGCTCGTAGTAGCGGCGACCGACGAGCGCGTCCGGCAGGTACTGCTGATCGACCCAGCCGTGCGGCGAGTCGTGGGGTGACCGGTAGTCGACACCGTGGCCGAGATCGGTGGCGCCCCGGTAGTGCGCATCGCGCAGATGGGCCGGGACCTCGCCGACGGCGCCGTTGCGCACATCGTCGCGCGCCGACCAGATCGCCGTCGCGGCTCGGTTGCTCTTCGGTGCTGTCGCCAGGTGGATGGCGGCGTGGGACAGGCTCAGCTGCGCCTCGGGCAGCCCGACGTGTTCGACGGCGTGCGCCGCGGCCACGGCCACCACGAGCGCCATCGGATCAGCCAACCCGACGTCTTCGCTCGCGAAGATGATCATCCGTCGGGCGATGAAGCGGGCATCCTCACCCGACTCGAGCATGCGAGCGAGATAGTGCACGGCGGCATCGGCGTCGCTGCCGCGCATCGACTTGATGAACGCGCTGATGACGTCGTAGTGATCGTCTCGGCCGTACCGAAGCGCGCTCGTCCCGAGCGCTGCCTCGACATGTCCGAGCTCGACCGCACCGGGTCGCGCGAGTGCGCAGGCCACCTCGAGCGCGGTGAGGACCTGTCGGCCGTCGCCGCCGGCACGCTCGACGAGCAGGTCGATGGCCTCGGCTGTCGCCGTGGTGCCTTCCGCCTCGAGGCCCCGGGAGACGAGAACCTCGACATCGTCACGACCGAGCGGTTCGAGGCGGAACAGGGTGCTGCGACTGCGCAGCGGCGCATTCACCTCGAAGAACGGGTTCTCGGTGGTCGCGCCGATCAGGGTGAGGGTGCCGTCCTCGACCGCGGGAAGGAGCGCGTCCTGCTGCGAAGTCGAGAAGCGGTGGATCTCGTCGAGGAACAGGATCGTGCCGCGGCCGTGCTCGCCCAGTCGGCGTCGCGCCCGCTCGATCGCCTCACGCACATCCTTCACCCCGGCCGTGACAGCACTGAGTTGTTCGAAGGCACGCGAGGTCGCGCCGGCGACCGCGAGGGCGAGTGTGGTCTTGCCGGTGCCCGGCGGACCCCAGAAGATCGCACTGGTGAGCCGGTCCTGTTCGACGAGCCGACGCAGGGGCCGACCGGGGCCGACGAGGTGGGTCTGGCCGACGACGTCGTCGAGGGTGCGCGGACGCAGGCGGGCCGCCAGTGGCGCCTGTGACCGCAGGTGTTCGGCGGCGGCGGCGCTGAACAGGTCGGACACCCCGGCGACCGTAGCCCGAGCGCTCAGGGACCGCTGAGCACGCGTCGGTACGGCGCCCGGCGCCAAGCCGGGACGTGGTCGACGAGCCAGGCAGGCTCGACCCAGCGCCAGGCGCAGAATTCGCGTCCGTCGGGCTGCGGCTCGATCTCGGGGGCGCGGGCGTCGAAGAGGAACCACCGCTGGACCTGGCCGATGCGGTGGCACTCGCCCCCCTTCACCCGGCGGATCTCCTCGGGCCACTCGTAGGCCAGCCATTCGGGGAACTGGGCCACGAGCTCGACCTCGGTGGGGCCGAGTCCCGTCTCCTCACCGAGTTCGCGCCACGCCGCATCGACGAGCGACTCGTCGAGGTCGACCCCGCCCTGTGGCAGTTGCCAACTGCCCGGGCTGTCGCACCGTTCGAAGGCGAGCACCTGACCCGGGCGACGCACCACGACGACGACACCGACGCGGAAGTGCGGTCCGGACATCGGTCAGTTCTTCGGCGGTAGGACGCGGATCCCGAGCTCGTCGAGCTGACGAGCGGCGACAGGTGTGGGCGCATTGGTCATCGGGTCGAGACCCGATTGGGTCTTCGGGAAGGCGATGACCTCGCGGATGTTCTCCTCGCCCGCGAGGATCGCCACGAGTCGGTCGATGCCGAACGCGAACCCACCGTGCGGCGGCGCTCCGTAACGGAATGGATTGAGGAAGAAGCCGAACTTGCGCTGCGCCTCGTCGTCGTCGATGCCGAGGAGCCGGAAGATGCGCGACTGCAGTTCGGGCTGATGGATCCGGATGCTGCCCGACCCGAGCTCCCAACCGTTGAGCACGAGGTCGTAGGCCTGACTGCGCACACGCAGCGGCTCGCTCTCGAGCAGGTGCACGTCGTCAGGGTGCGGCTGGGTGAAGGGATGGTGTCCGGGCCGCGGTCGACCGCTGGCCTCATCGACACCCACGAACAACGGGAAGTCGACCACCCACAGGTACCGGTACGGACCCTCGTGTACCGGAGGGCGTCCGAGGTCGTTGCGCAGCTGACCGAGGACCTCACAGGTCGTGGTCCACGAATCGGCGACGACGAGCAGGAGGTCGCCGGGGCGGGCAGCCAGGCGCTCGGCGAGTCCGGCCTGCTCCTGCGGACCGAGGAACTTGGCGACAGGCGACTCGAGCGCCCCGTCGGCGCCGACCTTCAGCCAGACGAGTCCCTTGGCGCCGAGCTTGCGTGCCCGTTCGGTGAGCCCGTCGAGTTTGTTCCGCCCGTACTCGTCGGCCATCCCCGAGGCGTTGATGCCCTTGATACATGGCGCGCCGGCGAATGCCTTGAACTCGGTCGACGGGAACAGGTCGGTGAGCTCGGTCAACTCCATGCCGAAGCGCAGATCGGGCTTGTCGACCCCGAACCGGTTCATCGCCTCGTGCCAGGTCATCGTCTCGATCTCGCCGGGGTCCTGACCTGCGGCACGCGCCGCGGCCACCACTGCCGCGCCGATCGCGGAGTGGACATCGCGCTGGTCGACGAAGCTCATCTCGGCATCGAGCTGCATGAACTCGTACTGCCGATCGGCACGCAGGTCTTCGTCGCGCAGACAGCGGGCGAGCTGGTAGTAGCGGTCGATCCCCGCCACCATCAGGAGCTGCTTGAACAGCTGCGGACTCTGGGGCAGGGCGTAGAACGATCCGGGCTGCTGGCGGCTCGGCACGATGAACTCGCGCGCCCCCTCGGGGGTGCTCGGCACCAGCATCGGGGTCTCGACCTCGACGAATCCCTGGGCCTCCATCGCCGAGCGGATCGCACTGTTCACCGCGGCGCGCAGGCGAAGGTTGCGCTGCATGCGCTCGCGACGGATATCGAGGTAGCGATACTGGAGTCGGGTGTTCTCGGCGACCTGATCGGCGCGTTCACCGATCGGGAACGGTGGCGCCTCGGCCGCATTGAGCACCTCGACCGTGCAGTCTTGGATCTCGATCCCCCCGGTGGGCAGCCGGTCGTTGACGTTCTCACTGGGACGGGCACGAACAACGCCGGTGACCGAGATGACGTACTCGGGGCGGACATCGACCGAGTTGTCGACGACGCACTGGGTGACGCCACTGTGGTCACGCAGGTCGACGAAGGCGAGGCGCTCGCCGTGCTCGCGTCGGGTGGCGACCCATCCCGCGAGGGTGACCTGCTGACCGATGTGCTCGGCGCGCAGGTCGCCGCACCGGTGTGTCCGCATGGATGTGGCGCTCATGTGATGACGTCCCTGAGGTGTGAGAGGAGATTCGTGCGATCGATCTGTTGTTGATCGCGGCCGGTGTCGGCGCCGACGGTGTGCCCACGCATGTGGCGCACGGTGACAGTTCCGGCGGCGAGTTCGTCGTCGCCGATGATCAGCGCGACCCGTGCACCGCTGCGGTCGGCGACCTTCATCTGGCTCTTCATACTGCGGGCCTCGTAGGCGCGGTCGGCACGGAAGCCGGCCTCACGCAGGGCCGCAGTGAGCACGAGCGCCTCGCGACCGCCGGTGGTGTCGACCACGAAGACGTCGACGACACCGGCATCGGTGCTGAATACACCCTCGTCGTCGCAGGCGAGCAGGGTGCGGTCGAGCCCGATGGCGAAGCCGACCCCGGCTGTTGCCGGCCCGCCGAGCGACTCGACGAGCCCGTCGTAGCGCCCTCCACCACCGAGGGCATTCTGTGCCGACTCGAGGGTGCGGCCCTTGAACTCGAACGTCGTGCGTCGGTAGTAGTCGAGGCCGCGCACGAGATGGTGGTCGGTCACGAACGGGATCCCGATCGACCGGAGCCCGTCCTCGACGGCGGCGAAGTGTGCCGCAGCGGGGGCCGACCAGAAGTCGACGATCGACGGCGCCGCGGCGATCAGCGCGGCGTCGCCGGGACGCTTGCTGTCGAGCACACGGAGTGGATTACGCGCCAGGGTCTGGCGGCTCTCGGGTGACAACGCATCGAGATGTGCGTTGAAGTGGGCTGCCAACGCCTCGACGTAGCGAGCCCGATCGTCGGGCTCACCGAGCGAGTTGACGACGATCTCCACCTCGGCGAGACCGAGGGCACGGAAGAATTCCCAGCCAAGGGCGATGATCTCCACGTCGAGGTACGGGTCGTCGGCACCGAGCACCTCGACACCGACCTGATCGAACTGACGGAAGCGACCGCGCTGGGGCTTCTCGTAGCGGAACATCGACCCCGAGTACCACACCTTCCACGGCACCACCGGGTGGTGTTCGGCAAAGGCGCGGCACACACTGGCCGTCAACTCAGGCCGCAGGGCCACATGCCGGCCGCCCTTGTCGACGAAGTCGTACATCTCCTTGCTCACCACGTCGGTGGCCTCGCCGATGCGCTGGAAGACGCCGAGATCCTCGAGCAGTGGGTTGATCACCTGCCCGTAGCCGGCCCGTTCGACCACACCGGCGAACACCTCGACGAACCTGCGCCACCGGGCCGACTCGGGTGGCAGGATGTCGCGCATCCCGGGGCTGGTGGTGAACTCGGGCACGTCACCCAAGGCTATCGGAGGGGCCCACAGCGGCCCCGGTTGTTGCCGGGTCCGGGTCGAGTGCATAGGGTCTCGCCCTGCATGGGGTCGCTGCGTTCCGCCCAGACGAAGCTCGTCGGGGTCTTTCTCGCCGCTGCACTCGTCGGTCTGGGCGGCGGTGCGGTCGTTGGGCTGGTCCAACGTGCGGGCGGAGCCGACCCTCAGGTTGGGCCGGGGTCGGTGGACACCACGACTCGTCCCACCGAGGTCACCTCGTCGCTCCCCAGCACCACATCATCGACCACGAGCGCGCCGACCGGCACGGCGGCGCCATCGACGGCAACGCCATCCTCCTCACTCCCCCGAACGCCCACGACGACGGCGAGCGGTTCGGGGGGCGCGGCCGCCGGCGCCCCGGCCGGCTGGCGTGCCGACATGCTCGCCGCGATCAACGCCGCCCGGCGCGACGCTGGCGTTGCCGACCTCTCGTGGTGCCGAACGCTCGCCAGTAATGCCCAGTCGTATGCCGATGTGCTGCGCGACTGGGGACAGATCTCCCATACCGGCCCCGATGGCTCGACACTCTCGTCACGCCTCGCGGCGAGTGGCTACACGGGCTGGAAGCTCGCCGGTGAGAATCTCGCCTCCGGCCAGCCCGACGCTGTGGCGGTCCTGGCCGCGTGGTTCGACTCGTCACCCCACCGGGCCAACCTGCTCAATTCGACCTACACCCACTTCGGCGTCGGGCGCGCCGATGCCACCGAAGGCGGTCGAACGGTGCCCTATTGGGTGCAGGTCTTCGGCACCGGGGGCTCGTGCTGAGTCAACTGCCCTTGCCCTGCACGACGCGGTAGGCGTCGTAGACCGAGTCGATCTGGCGGATCGTCCGCAGCACGGATTCGAGGTGTGAGGGATCGCCGAGTTCGAACTCGAAGCGCATCTTCGCCACACGGTCGGATCCCGTGTGGGTGCTGCATGAGACGATGTTCACATGCTGCTCGCTGAGCGAGTTGGCGACGTCGCGCAGCAGCCGTGACCGATCGAGGGCGACCACTTCGACCGCCGCGCGGAAGACCGCGCCGGAGGCCTCGCCGTCCCACTCGACCTCGATCAGTCGCGCCGACTGCTCGTTCATCAGGTCACTCGCGTTCGCGCAGTCGGCCCGGTGCACCGAGACACCCCGACCACGGGTGACGAAGCCGATGATCTCGTCACCCGGCACCGGCGTGCAGCAGCGCGAGAGTCGCACCATCACGTCGTCGAGCCCCTCGACGTGGACGCCGACGATGTCGCGACCGCGCGATCGCCGCCCCGACGGGACGAAACTCGTCGACAGGCGCTCGCCGTCACCGGCCGAGTGCAGGTGGCGGGCCATCTTCTGGGCGACGGATCGGGCCGAGACATGTCCCTCGCCGATCGCGGCGAGGAATCCGTCGAGGTCGGCGTAGCCGGCAGCATCGATCTCGGCGGAGAGGGCCTCGCTCGACCACATCCGCTGCACCGGCAGCCCCTCGCGGCGAAGCTCCTTGGTGAGCTCCTCGCGACCTGCCTCGATCATGTCGTCTCGACGCTCGCGCGAGAACCACTGCTTGATCTTGTGACGGGCTCGCGGCGACTCGACGAACTGCAACCAGTCGCGCGACGGCGCGGCCGACTCGGCCTTGGCCGTGAAGATCTCACACGTGTCGCCACTCGACAGCCGGTGGTGCAGGGGTACGAGCCGGCCGTTCACCTTCGCGCCGATGCAGGCGTGGCCAACTTCGGTGTGTACGGCGTAGGCGAAGTCGACGGTGGTCGACCCGACCGGCAGGGAGATCACCTTGCCCTTCGGCGTGAAGACGTAGAGCTCGTCCTGGATGAGATCGGTCTTCAGGTTCTCCATGAACGCCTGTGGGTCGCTGACCTCGGCCTGCCAATCGATGATCCGATTCAGCCAGTCGATGTCACCCGACGACCCGGCCCCGTCCTTGTAGGCCCAGTGTGCGGCAACGCCCCACTCGGCGCGCTGGTGCATCTCTCGGGTGCGGATCTGCACCTCGACCACCTTGCCGGCAGGACCGATCACCGTCGTGTGCAGGCTCTGGTAGAGGTTGAACTTGGGCATCGCCACATAGTCCTTGAACCTGCCGAGCACCGGCTTGTAGCGCCCGTGGATGCAGCCGAGTGCCGCGTAGCAGTCCTTCACCGAGTCGACGATCACCCGGATGGCAACGAGGTCGAAGATCTCGTCGAACTCGCGCTCTTTCTGCATCATCTTCTCGTAGATGCTCCACAGGTGCTTGCCCCGCCCGGTCACCTCAGCCTCGATGTTCAACTCGTGGAGGCGGGCCTCGACCTCGGCGATCGCCTTGGCGATGTACACCTCGCGCTCGGGTGTACGCGTCGCCACGAGGTGGTCGAGTTCGGCATATCGCTTGGGGTAGAGCGAGGCGAACGACAGGTCTTCGAGCTGCTGCTTGAGTTCCTGCATACCGAGTCGATGAGCGAGCGGCGCGTAGATCTCGAGGGTCTCGTGGGCGATGCGGTGCTGCTTCTCGGGAGCGATCGCGGCGATCGTGCGCATGTTGTGCAGACGGTCGGCCAGCTTGATGATCAGCACCCGAAGATCGCGGGCCATCGCCACGAGCATCTTGCGCATCGTCGCCGCCTGCTGGGCTTCCTTCGAGTCGAACTGGAGTCGCTCGAGCTTGGTGACCCCGTCGACGATCTGGGCCACCTCTCCCCCGAACGCGGCCTCGACATCGGCGAGGGTGATCTCGGTGTCCTCCACCGCATCGTGCAGGAGCGCAGCAGCGAGTGAGATCTCATCGAGCCCCAGGTCGGCCACGATGCGTGCGACGGCGAGGGGGTGGTTGATGTAGCTCTCGAGGCTGCTGCGCTGCTGGTGGCGATGTGCCTCGCGCGCCGTCTCGTAGGCCCGGTTGATCATGCCCGTCGAGGCCCGCGGATGCTGGCGCCGGTAGGCGGCGAGCAGCGGGGCGAGATCGTCGGACGTCGCGCTGTGGTGGCGACGCCACGGGAGCACGCGATCGACGGCCGCCATCAGTACCTCACGAGGCTCTCGACACGATGCGTTCCGAGCCGAGATCGACCCGACAGGTGGGCGATCTCGATGAGGAAGCCGAGCCCCACGATCTCGCCACCGAGGACCTCCACCAGACGACAGGTCGCATCGGCCGTACCCCCCGTGGCGAGGACATCGTCGATGACAAGAATGCGTTCGCCGGGGAAGATCGCGTCGCGGTGGATCTCGAGTTTGTCGGTGCCGTACTCGAGCGAGTACTCCTCACGCACCACCGCCCAGGGCAACTTGCCCGCCTTTCGCACTGGGATGAAGCCCGCACCGAGCCGGTAGGCGACGGGGGCGGCGACGATGAACCCCCGGGCCTCCATCCCGATCACCCGGTCGACGTCGAGACCCTCGAAGCGGGCCACCAGCTCGTCGATCGAGCGTCGGAACCCGATCGGATCGGCGAGCAGCGGGGTGATGTCGCGAAACGTGACCCCGGGCTCGGGGTAATCGGCAATGTCACGCACCAGATCGGTGAGCCATGCGCCCTCGGCTGCCATGGTCGAAGGGTACCGGCGGGCGGACTAGGCGCGCCGCTTCTTCTTACGCGGCCGCGGGGTGTGGGTGAGCACGGCCGAGGGGTCGACCAGTGCGGCGCGGGTCTCTGCCGCCGATGCCTGCTCGACGGGGCGCTGGGTGTCGCGCCGGCCTCCGGGCAGGCCGCCGAGGACCAGCCGACGGAGGTCGTCGCCCGTAGCCCACCGGCCACGGTAGGGGCGATAGCGGGGCTCGCGCTCGCGCACCATGGCCACGATCGGCGAGGCGATGAAGATCGACGAGTACGACCCGATCAGCAGACCGACGAGGAGCGCGAGGGCGAATTCGCGCAGCGACACGGCCCCGAGGATGATCGAACCGACGACGAACAGCGAGAGCACCGGCAGCACCGACGACAGGGTGGTGTTCAGCGACCGCATCAGCACCTGGTTCATCGACACGTTCATGATGTCGGCGTACGAGGCCTTGGTCGGTGCGAAGCGAACCTGATTCTCCTTCACCTTGTCGAACACGACGATGGTGTCGTAGAGGGAGTAGCCGAGGATCGTGAGGAATGCGACCACGGTGGCCGGCGTGACCTCGAAGCCGAGCAGCGAGTAGATGCCCACGCTGACGACCACGTCGTGGATCATCGCCGCGATCGAGGCGGCGGCCATCTGCCACTCGAGACGCCACGAGATGAACAGGGCGACGAGCACCATGAACACGATGAGGGCGCGGATCGCCTTGGCCGTGATGCTGCTCCCCCACGTACTGCTCACCGAACTCGTGCTCACCTCGTCGACCTCGACCCCGCTCTCCGCGGCGAGCGCGTCCTGCACGGCGCGCCGCGTGTCGTCGGTCTGGTCACCCACCTGGATGCTGACGGTGCGGACACCGGTGTCGCGGTTGACGAACTCCTGGATCTTGGCGGCCGAACTGTCGACCTCGTTGTCGTTGAGGATCTGGCGGGCCTGATCCTCGGTGAGGGTCGCGCTCGGCACCTCCCACACCACACCGCCGGTGAAGTCGAGGCTGAGGTTGAGACCCGAGAAGCTCAGCGAGACAACGGTCAGGACGAGCAGGCCGATCGATGCACCGAGACCCCACCACCGCCTGCCGAAGAAGTCGATCGATGTCTCACCGCGGTACAGCCGGCTCAGCACACCGCGGTCGGTGGCAGGTGTCGGCTCGGTGATCGTGGACGAGTCGGTCATGCCGCACCTCCGTTGGCGGCGACCGTGACGCCCATCACCTTGTGCTGCGACATCCAGCGGGTGCGCGCCAGCAGGAGCACGGTGGGTCGGGTGAAGAAGTACGCGACGAGCAGGTCGATCGCGGTGGACAGTCCGAGGAAGAACGCGAAGCCACGAACGGCTCCCACGGTGAGATACCACAGCACCATGGCGCCGATCAGCGACACGAGGTCTGCAATGACGATCGCTCGCCATGCCCCGGTGAACCCACGCTGGGCACTGTTGCGCATCGACTTCCCCGACTTCACCTCGTCCTTGAGCCGTTCGAAGAACACGACATACGAGTCGACCGTGACGCCGACGGCCACGATGATGCCGGCGATACCCGACAGCGACAGGGCGAGTCCCTGGGTGCGCGACAGCAGTGAGACCACGCTGTAGAGCAGGGTGCCCGACACGGTGAGACCGACGGCCACGATGAGTCCGAGGAACCGGTAGTAGGCAACCATGAAGGTGAGCACCAGGCCGACACCGATGAGCCCGGAGATGACTGCGGCGCGCAGCGAGTCCTCGCCAAGCGTCGGCGACACGTTCTGCACCGACTCGAGCTGCATCTGCACCGGCAGCGAGCCGCTGTTCAACACACGGGCGAGGTTGCGTGCCTCGGTCTCGGTGAAGTCGCCGCTGATCTCGACACCCGCCGAGAAGCTCGGCTCGCGCATGGCCGGGTTCGACTGGATCTCACCGTCGAGCTCGATGCCGAGCTGACCGGTCGGGCACTGCGCGGCGTAGCTGTAGCAGGCCGAGGCGATTGCGTTCCAGATGTCGCGACCCTCACCGCCCTCGCGCAGATCGACCTGCACACCCCAGCCACTGGTGAGCACGGCCGCCGTGGCCGTGTCGGAGAAGACCTCGCCGGTGCCCTCGATCACCGAGTCACCCTCGGGGTTCCACGCCGGGCCGACCGGGCAGTAGAAGGTGGTCCCCTTCAGACGCAGGTACTGCTGGTTGAACGGGTCGCTCTGCTGGATCGGGATGCCGTTCTCGTCGACCGGCGCTGGCTCGGTGGTCTCGGTGACGGCCGTCGTGTCCGGACCCGTGGTGTCCGGCCCCGTCGTGTCCGGCACGGTCGAATCGGGTGTCGTCGAACCGGTCGGCGCGGCATCCGTCGTCGGCGGTGCGGGAGAGATCACCATCGGGGTGGTCGTATTCGTCGAGCTGATCGCCCGCGCCGGTCCGGGTGAGCCGCTCGTCGGCGGCACGCTCGAGTCGGTCGGCACGCTCGAGTCGGTCGGCTCGCTCGGTGCGGCATCGACACACTCACCCACGAGGGGCCGCAGGTACAGCTGCCCGGTCACCTGCACGAGTTCCTCGGCCTGCCGCTGGTTCTTCACGCCGGGCAGGTTGACGACCACCGTGTCGCCCTGACACAGGATCTCGGGTTCGGCGACGCCGAGGGCGTCGACACGCTCGCGGATCTTCTCGACCGCCAACTGCAGGCTCTCGTCCTCACATGTCGCGCCCGACACGGCCCGCTGGGTGACCGAGATCCCGCCCTGCAGGTCGAGGCCGAGCGCCGGCTCGGTGCCGGTCGCGAGCATCAAGACCAGTGAGCCATAGGCGACGACGAACACGCCGACGAGGATCGAGACGAGCTGTCTGCGCATCGACTGTCAGGCCTTGTCGGTGGCCGTGCCGTCGTCGGTGGGGACGGCGGTCTCACCCTTGGCCGTGTCGACCTTGCGCTGGATCGCCTGGCGGGCGATACGGATCTGGACGTCGTCGTCGATTTCGAGCCATGCGATGTCGCCGTCGAAGCCGGTGATGAAGCCGTACAGACCCGAGGTGGTCATGATCTCGTCGCCCACCTCGACCGAGCGCTGCATCTCGACCTGCTCACGCTGGCGGCGCCGCTGCGGGCGGATCAGCAAGAAGTACATCGCCAGCGGGATGAGCAGGAAGATGAGCAGCTGGACGAGCGCTGCCGACCCGCTGGTGCCGGTGGTGGCGTCTGCGGAGGCGAGGAGAGTCGAGGACATGGTGTGGTTCCGGGGGTCGAGGTGAACGACCGGGAATGCTACCCGGGCCGGCTGCCGCAGGACTGTTCAGCCCCAGACGTGCAGGATCTCCCGACGCAGGGCATCGAAGGTGCCGGCCTCGATCGCGGTCCGCATCCGGGCCATCAGATCGAGGGTCCAGGCGATGTTGTGCAGGCTGACGAGGCGGCTCGCGGTCGGCTCGCCCACCTGGAACAGGTGCCGGATGTAGCCGCGGGTGTGGCGGGCACAGACCTCGCACGAGCAGCGGGCGTCGATCGGCTCGTCACTGTCGGCGTAGCGGGCCGCCTTGACGTGCAGTTTGCCCTCGGTGGTGAGGGCCGTGCCGTGGCGGCCGATCCGCGTCTGCATCACACAGTCGAACTGGTCGACACCGAGGCCGACCGCCTCGACGAGGCTCGCCGGATCGCCGACGCCCATCAGATAACGCGGCCGATCCGCGGGAAGACGACTGAGAGCCGCCGCGAGTGCAGGCAGCATCTCGGCGCGGGTCTCCCCCACGCTCAGGCCGCCGATGCCGTACCCGTCGAAGCCCAACTCGACGGTGCGCTCGGCGCTCTCGATGCGCAATGCCTCACTGATGCCTCCCTGGACGATGCCGAACAGCGCTTGATCGGGTCGGCGGTGCGTGGCGATCGCCCGAGCGGCCCACGCGCTCGTACGGTCGACGGCCCGACGGACGATCTCGTCGGGTGACGGCAACGGCGGGCACACGTCGAGGACCATCTGGATGTCGGCGCCGATCGCCTCCTGCACGCCCACGGCGATCTCGGGGGTGAAGCGGTGCATCGAGCCGTCGTAAGTGCTGCGGAAGGTGACCCCGTCGTCGTCGACCGCCGGGTCGAGGGAGAACACCTGGAAGCCCCCCGAGTCGGTGAGGGTGAGCCCACCCCATCCGGCGAAGGCACCCAAGCCGCCGAAGCGCTCGACCGTCGCGGCACCGGGGCGCAGCATCAGGTGATACGTGTTGCCGAGGACGATCTCGACGCCGAGGCGCTCGTAGTCGGCGGCGCTGAGGTATTTGATCGCCCCGCGGGTACCCACCGGCATGTAGCACGGCGTGCGGTAGGTGCCCCGGACGGTGGTCGCCACGGTGGCACGGGCCTGACCGTCGCGGGCGACGATCTCGATCTCGACCGGATGCATCTAGGCAGCCCTCCGATCGAGGAGCATCGCGTCGCCGAAGCTCAAGAACCGGTAGCCCTCGAGACGCGCGGTCTCGTAGAGGC
This sequence comes from Ilumatobacteraceae bacterium, assembly GCA_046086305.1. Classification (GTDB taxonomy): domain Bacteria; phylum Actinomycetota; class Acidimicrobiia; order Acidimicrobiales; family Ilumatobacteraceae; genus UBA668. Next base: position 13,077 of record JBJSXI010000118.1, on the reverse strand, counting down.
TCCGCCACCGGGGGCCGACGAACGCATCGATCATCATCAGCAGTGTGGTGCGCGGCATATGGAAGTTGGTCATCAAGAGGTCGACGACCTGCCACTCGTAGGGACGGTGGATGAACAATCCGGTCCGCCCAGCGAGCCGGCCGGTCGACGCTGCGCTCTCGAGCGCCCGAACCGAGGTGGTGCCCACCGCGACAACACGACGGGCGGCACGGCACCGGTCGAGCACCTCCGGCGCGACCGTGTACCGCTCGGTGTGGATCGTGTGGGCGCGTGGATCCTCGGCTGTCACCGGTCGGAAGGTGTCGAGCCCGACGACGAGCTCGACCCGGGCGAGTCCGACACCCATCGCCTCGATCGCGGCGAGCAGCTCCTCGGTGAGGTGGAGCCCCGCCGTGGGCGCGGCGGCCGAACCCGGCGTGCGCGCGTAGACGGTCTGGTAGCGCTCGGGTGGCGCGGTGGCTCCTGCGAGATACGGCGGCAGCGGGGTTTCGCCGATTCGCACGATCGTGGCCATCGGATCGTCGCCGACGATCTCGATCGTGGCCGTGTCGTCTCGTCGTGGACCGACGCGAGCCACGACCTCGTCACCGTGGTGCAGGTCCTCGCCCTCGCGCAGTTTGCGTGCCGGACGCACGAGGCACTCCCACACCCGCTGGTCGGCATCGAGGGGTTCGAGCAACAGCACCTCGACGGCACCACCGCTCGCGCGGCGCACCATCAGCCGAGCCGGGATCACCCGGGTGTCGTTGACGACCAGCAGGTCGCCCTCGCGCAGTTCACCCGGCAGGTCGCGCACCCGCAGGTGCGACGGCGGCTGCGAGCCACGGTCGACGAGCAGGCGGGCCGCATCGCGCGGTTCTGCCGGGACGGTGGCGATGCTCTCGTCGGCGAGCGGATAGTCGAACTCGTCGAGCCGCATGATGCATCGAGGCTACGGCGAAACGTCGAGGACGAAGGCCATGCCGATGATGCCGCCGAAGTCCTCGTCGAGATCGGGGCGCCGGACGAATCCGAACCGCTCGTACAGCCGCATCGCCCTGCTCATCGGCTCGAGGGTGTGCAGGCACAGGCGCGGTCGACCGAGCCGTCGAGTGGCGTCGATGCACCACTCGAGCATCGCCGCACCGATACCCATGCCGTGGAGTCGAGGATCGACACCGAACATCCTGATCGAGGTCGAGTCGGGGTCGGTGAATTCGGCGAGTTCGCTCGATGGGTCGTCGACGAACGTGAGACATCCTGCGGGCGCGCCGTCGCACGTGGCGACGACGATCGTGCCGTGCGCCGCCCGCTCGGTCACCCGTGCGAGGTCGTCGTCGTACTCGGGATCCTCGGGGTATCCGGGGAGCGCGAGATAGGCCTCGCGCACGATGCGCCCGTAGATCGCCGGGTCGTCGTCGGCGGCCATCGGCCGCACGTCGATGACGGCCATTGGGTCAGCTCATCCGCTGGCTCAGACGCCGATCGAGTGCGGCGAGGAACTCTTCGGTCGTCAGCCACGGGGCCGAGGGGCCGATCAGCATGGCGAGATCCTTGGTCATCTCACCCTGTTCGACGGCGTCGATGCACACGGCCTCGAGTGCACGGGCGAAGTCGACGACCTCGGGGGTGCCGTCCATACGGCCCCGGTAGGTGAGGCCCTGGGTCCAGGCGAAGATCGATGCGATCGGGTTCGTCGAGGTCTTGTTGCCCTTCTGGTGCTCGCGGAAGTGCCGAGTGACGGTGCCGTGCGCTGCCTCGGCCTCGACGGTCGATCCGTCGGGGGTCATCAGCACACTGGTCATCAGTCCGAGTGACCCGAACCCCTGGGCCACGGTGTCGCTCTGGACGTCGCCGTCGTAGTTCTTGCACGCCCACACATAGCCGCCCTCCCACTTCATCGCGCAGGCGACCATGTCGTCGATGAGACGGTGTTCGTAGGTGAGCCCGAGTGCATCCATCTCGGCCTTGAACTCGCGCTGGTACACGTCCTCGAAGATGTCCTTGAACGCGCCGTCGTAGCCCTTGAGGATCGTGTTCTTCGTGCTGAGGTACACGGGGTAGTTGCGCAGGATGCCGTAGCGCAGCGAGGCCCGGGCGAAGTCGCGGATGCTGTCGTTGAAGTTGTACATGCCCATGGCCACACCACCGTCGGCACCGAAGTCGGCGATGGTCATCTCCACGGGTGCACTGCCGTCGGCCGGGACGTAGGTCATGGTGACGGTGCCGGCACCCGGCACCTTGAAGTCGGTGGCCTTGTACTGGTCGCCGTGCGCGTGACGACCGATGACGATCGGCTTGGTCCAGCCGGGCACGAGCCGGGGGATGTTCGAGATGACGATCGGCTCGCGGAAGATGACACCGCCGAGGATGTTGCGGATGGTGCCGTTGGGGCTCTTCCACATCTTCTTCAGGCCGAACTCGGCAACCCGGTCCTCGTCGGGGGTGATCGTGGCGCATTTCACAGCGACCCCGTGGCGCTTCGTCGCGTTCGCGGCGTCGATCGTCACCTGGTCGTCGGTGGCATCGCGGTGCTCGATCCCGAGGTCGTAGTAGTCGAGCTCGATGTCGAGATACGGCAGGATCAGCGTGTCCTTGATGAACTGCCAGATGATCCGGGTCATCTCGTCGCCGTCCATCTCGACCATCGGGTTGCGTACCTTGATCTTCGCCACGACGGCCTCCTGCACGTTCACCCGTTCCGGGCACTTGTATCTGACATGTCTACGCTACTGCGAGCGTGCGCTGGGCCTGAAGTCCGTGAGGTCGGCCACGTAGCATCGCCCCGATGGACTTCTGCTGGACCCCCGAACAGAACGCCCTGCGCGCCGAGGCCCGTGCCGTTGCCGCTGATGCCGTCGCGCGATACGGGCGGGCGAACGACTCGTGGATCAACGGCTGGTCGAAGGAGTTTTCCGCCGAACTCGGGGCACGTGGCTGGATCGGTATGACCTGGCCCGACAACCCCTACAGCGGCACACAGCGGCCGGCGATCGAACGGCTCATCGTCGGCGAGGAGCTCATCGCTGCAGGTGCACCGCTCGGCGCATCGTGGTTCGCCGACCGTCAGATGGGCCCGGCCCTGCTCAGCTACGGCACTCCCGACCAGCAGGCGGCGTTCCTGCCCGGCATCGTGAGTGGGGAGACCACCTGGTGCATCGGCATGAGCGAACCGAACTCGGGCAGCGACCTCGCCAGCCTGAAGACCTCGGCGACACGCGAGGGTGACGTGTGGCGGATCAACGGCCAGAAGATCTGGACGAGCTTCGGCGCCGTGGCCGACTACTGCTATCTCATCTGCCGCACACGCACCGACGGCCCGCCGCACGCGGGCATCAGCGAGATCATCGTGCCGATGGACACGCCCGGGATCGAGGTCCGCCCCATCCGCGACATGACCTCGAACCGGCACTTCTGCGAGGTGTTCTTCACCGATGTCGAGGTGCCGGTGGATCATCTGGTCGGCGTCGAGGGTGCGGCCTTCAAGCAGACGATGGTGCAGCTCGAGCACGAGCGCGGCGGTGTCGACCGTCTCGTCAGCAACCACGCGCTCTATCTGGTCGCCCGCGAGCGTGCCGACACCTCCGACCCACTCGTCCGCCAGGAGATCGCGGCACTCGAGACCGCGTACCGCATCGGGCGGATCCTCGTCGTGCGCGAGGTGCTGCGTCAGGCGCCGGCCGGGTTCAGTGCGGCGACCAAGTGTTTCTGCACCGAGCACGAGCAGCGCGTGGCAGAGTTCGTGGCCCGCGTACTGGGGCCGGAGGCCACCCTGTGGAGCGAGATCTCGCGCGGCCTCGCCTATGCCCCCGGCTACACGATCATGGGCGGCACGTCGAACGTGATGCGCAACATCCTCGGCGAGCGGGTGCTCGGCCTGCCTCGCTGAGACTCCAGAGACCAACGGGTGGGCGTAGCCGGACTCGAACCGGAGACCTCCACCGTGTCAAGGTGGCGCTCTAACCAACTGAGCTATACGCCCGCTCGACCGGCGAGCGTACCAAGCCGAGTGATGGCGCCCACCCTTCAGCCGGGCGGAGGCGGAGCCGATGAGTATGGTCAGCGGCACGGGACGCTGCCCGCTCCACGAAGGATCACCGTGACCTCCACCCCCGCCACTGCCCTCCACTGTGTCGCTGTCGTCGTCGTCGATCAGATGGCGGTGCTCCGTGCCGCACTCGGTGTCGAGGAGGCCGGCGTCGTGGTGGCCACCGTGAGCGAGGCTGCACGACGCACGTGCAGCGGTGCGACGATCTCGCCGACCGACGACGGGCTCGCGCTCGAGTTCACCGTCGACGACGAGAACGGTGCCGATGCGGCCGTGGCTGCCCTGCGCGACGCAGTGCGCCAGCCGATCGACCTCCGTGGTCGACCCATGCGGGTGACCGCATCGATCGGCTACGCCATCGTGCAGGACCCGGCGGGCGAAGCAGCCCAGCTCCGTGCGGCAGCCACCGCCGAGCACACCTCCAGATCCGGCGGCAATCGATGCGTGCGAGTCGATGGTGACACGACCTTGAGCCCCGAGGCGATGGTGCGGCTGTGGGGAGAACTCCGTGCGGCCGTGCAGTTCCGCCAACTCGAGGTGTGGTTCCAGCAGATCGTGTCGCTGTCGACAGGCTTGCCCGTCGGTGTCGAAGCACTCAGCCGCTGGCATCATCCGCGGTTGGGTGACATCTCTCCGGGCCAGTTCATCGCCACTGCCGAGGCCAATTCGGAGATCCTCAGCATCGGATCCTTCGTCCAGGAGCGAGCCATCCAGACCCTGCGAGCCGTACGCACCGACTCATCGGTGCGGCTGCGCGATTTTCAGGTGTCGATCAACGTCGGTGTCGAGGAATTGTCAGCGCCGACCTTCGCCTCGGCCCTGCTCGCCCGCGCCGAGGCCGACGAGGTGCGCCCCATGTGGCTCGCGGTCGAGATTCCTGCCCAAGTCGTCGCTGCATCGAACTCCGCCGTCGCCGACAATCTGCGGGCCCTCTCGGCCGCCGGCGTGGTGCTCTCGGTCGACGACGCAGCAGGTGCCGTCGCCCACCTGCCGGAGCTCCTCGATCTCGGCGTCCGGCGACTGAAGCTCGAGCGCCGTCTCGTGGCAGGAACGACGGAGCACCGCACGCTCACGGTCGTGCGCTCGGTGATCTCCCTCGCCTCGGAGCTGCACATGGAAACCGTGGCAACAGGTGTGGAGACCACGGACCAGGCCGAACTCCTGGCCGACGCCGGCTGCGCTCTGGCGCAGGGATTCCTCTACGCCCCGGCTGTGCCAGGTGTCGAACTCACGTCAGTGCTCCACGACCTCTCGAGCCGCACGCGCTGACGATCAGGAGATCCGAACGTCTCCGCCCTTGAGGCCCTGGGTCGTGCTGGTCGTGAACATCTTCTGACCGAACGTCAGACCCGAGGGTTGATAGGCGATGTTGTTCACGGTGAAGCTGTCGGCGCCCTTCTTGGCCCCGGTGTCCTCGAAGAGGATCGAGAACGCCACGTTCCGAGCGACCACGACCCAGGCGCCGGAGTCTCCGATCGACGAGTCCCACCACTGGAGCGTGCCGATCCCGCTCGCCGAGCCCCGCACCCCCGTGGTCGTCAGCATCTTCACGTAGTTGTTGATCGAGCCCTTGAGGCGCCACTTGCCGTTGTTCTGGGCGACGACCTGGCCCTTGAACTGCGCCGGGTTGCTGAATGGCACCCGGTTGATCGACAGACCGAAGTTCACCCTGCCGATGCCCGCCACCGTGTAGGCGCCGCCGCCGGTGGCCGCAGATCCGGAGTCGGCGACGGTCACCGCCGCGTAGTCGATCGCGCCCGTGCATGCCTCGGTCTCGGCGACCTCGACGGTGACGTCATAGACACCGCTCGTCCATGCGGTCGCTCCACCGTTCCACCCCGTGCCCGTGCTCAGAACGGTCAGCGTCGCCACACCGGACGAGTTCGATGTTGCAGTACTGCTCCAGCCGGTCACGCCGTCGAGGGACAGCGAGAAGTTCACCGTGACACCGGAGCGACAGGCCGTCGCTCCGGACGTGATTGCGGCAGAGAGTGCGATCGACCCCGGCTTCGACACGAGGTACACGCCGGTGTAGAGGATCGTCCGGTTGGCCTGGATGTCCCACACGTGGACGTCATCGGTGAAGTTGCCTGCTCCATCGACCGCACGCACCGTGAACGTGTGACGCCCGATTCCGAGAGCCGGATACGAGTGTGAGGTGAACGTCGCACAATCGACGAACGAGCCGCTGTCGAGCTTGCAGAGCATGTCCTCGACCTCGGACGGTACCGCGGGGCCGTCTTCCTCGGCCGACACGTAGTCCAGATCGGGGTCGTCGGAGGTGAAGCCGAAGACCGATGGCAGCAGGGTTGTCGCACCGGTGATCACCGTCGGATCCGCAGGCGCCGAGGTGATCTCGACGGTCGGTTCTGTGTAGTCGACCAACCACGTGTACGGCTCGATATCGCTCTCGTTCCCGGCACGGTCCTCGACCATCACCTCGAGCGTGTGGTATCCCTCGCTCGCTCCGCTGATCGACGCCTCGAAGAAGGTGACCACATCAGGGCAGCCGACCCAACCGAGATCGTCGAGGTTGCACTGGACGTACGGTGACTCGGTTTCGAAGTCGGACGGCTCCGCATTGACATTCGAGCCCCACGGGTCGTCGCGGAGGAACTCGAATGGCGCGGTTTGCTGGTTCGTCTCGAGGTCGGGCATCTTGACGAAGTCGGCGGTCGGCGCCGTGGTGTCGACGAGGAACCAGACGATGTCCGATGTGCCGAGGTTCCCCGCCTCGTCCGACTGCTCGGCAAGGAGGCTGTACCAACCCTCGGGAAGTCCGGCGGCGATCACGGCGCCGATCGCCGTCGGCACGATCTCGAGGACGAACTCGCCGGTGTCGGGATCGCGCACTGCCTCGTAGGGCGACTCGAAGATGGCACTGGCGACCGACAGATCCCCCGCCGTCATCTGGCCCGCGTACAGGCTCACGAGGACGGTCTCGTTGTCGGTCGAGGGCGCACCCATGTCCGCCGGGTAGGTGGAGCCACCTGCATAGGCGCCACTGCAGGCGGTCGGCTCCTCGGTTCCCCCGACCCCGGTCACCGCAGGGGTGACGTCGTTGGTCGCGTCGTCGGTGACGGGCGACAGAATCTCCACTCCGGGAAGCCCGGTGTCGAGCACACCGTGCCACTCGATCGTCGAGAGGTTGCCCGCCTCGTCGTAGAGGTTGATGACGAGCGCGTTGCAGCCCTCGTTCAGGGTCTTGTCGATCGACACGGTCGCCGACGCCGCACTCGGTCCGGCCGATGGGAGCGCGCAGGGCACGTCGACCCCGTTCAGGCTGCAGTCGACATCGTGCAGACCGGACTGCTCGGCCGTACCCACACCCTCGGCGACCGTGAAGGCCCACGTCTGACTGCCGTCGTCGTTGGTGAGGGTCTCCGGCAGAGCTCCGTCGAACGCCACGACCGGGGCGACGTTGTCGATGAGGAAGACGCGTGTCACGGTCGCCGTGTTGCCGGCCAGGTCGGTCTGCGCGGCACGCAGCGTGTACCAGCCATCCGGCAACGAACCAGGCACGGTTCGCGACCAAGTGGTCGCACTCGGCCCACCGCTGCGATCGACGCTCTCCACGACAGCCGATTCATCGACGTCGATCGTCGCGCCGGGGAACACGTCGAACGTGACGTCACCGCTCCCGTCGCCGGCTGCCGCGCCCTTCGACCCACGGACGGTGTATGCCGTGTAAGTCTTGTCGAGCGAGAAATCACCAATGACCGAGCTCGTGAGCGTCGGCGCCGTCGTGTCGATGGTGTACGTCTGGCCGAGACGGTAGGTGCCATCGAGGTTGCTGGTGATCGACGTGCTGATCGACGAGCGCAGTTCGTTCTCGAAGCGGTTGTAGATCGTGTTGTTGTCGACGAGGTCGAGACGCACCTGTCCCTCGCCGAGTCCGGCGAGGCTCGCGGTCACCGTGTACTGCGAGTAGAGGGTGCGAGACACATTCGTCACGCTGTCGGTGACGGTGACCGCAGAGCCAGGCACTGCGACCACCGAGGTGATCACCGCAGGCGTTCCCGCCGCACAGTCGACTGCAGCAGGCAGCCAGGTCAGGCAGAAATCCTCGACGGTCACACCCTGGTCGGCGGTGTTCAACGTCGGATCGCCACCGACCGCCTCGGAGAACGTGACGAGCCAGGATGCCGAGGACGGCTGGGTGTACTCGACCGCGCCCGCAACACGGGTGACGCCCGTGACGAACGGCGCATCCTTGGCCACGACATACCGGTCGGCGGGTCGCGTCCCATCCGACATGAGGTAGTCCGTGGCGATCGCATTGCCGGCGGGGTCAGCGATGAGTGCAGACCTGTTGGGTCGCTTCTGGTCGAGGCACAGGTCACCGTTCTTCACCCCGGTGTCCACCGAGACCAACCACTGCGTGCTCGACGAGCCCGACGGAGTCGCGGTGATCGAGGAGATCGAGAAGTTGCGGATCCTCGTCGGCGACCCGGTGCAACCGAGGTTCTTGTACAGCGTGAAGTTCGCTGCGGCGACTGCCGGATCGGCCGGCATCGTCACCGCCTCGGAGAAGGTGACGAGCCACTGAACCGTTGACTGCGTTGCCGGGTTGTTCGCCGGGAGATAGCGCGTGATCGACTGGGTCGTCGGCGCCACTCGGTCGATCGTGTACACCGCGTCGGTGCCCAGGGCGCTGCCGTTGCCGGCGCCGCTGGTCCCCGTACCGCCGAGCGCGTACCCGACGACGTCCTGGATCGTGTCGTTGTCGACGACGTTCACCTGAACCGTGCCCTCACCGCTGGTGATCGGCGCGGTCACCGTGTACGAGCTGCCCGAGCCCGACACTGTCAGCGTGCCGATGACGAGCGTCCCGGTCGTGGTGGTCGAGAAGTCAGCGGCGTCCACGCCGGTGACGGATTCGCTGAACGTGACGGTCCAGCGGACGCTCGCCCCGTTGGTCGGCGACGAGTCGAGGCGGATGAAGGTGCCGACGGTCGGCGCAGTCCGGTCGAGCGCATACACCTGACCGGTGAACGACCCATCATCTGCACTCGCCCCGACGAGGGCCTGGTCGGCATCGTCCATGATCGAGTTGTCATCGACGAGGTTGAGGCCGAGCGAGCCACTGCCCGAGCCCGTGCTCGCGGTCACCGTGAAGGTGGTGGCGGGCTGCGATCCGCCGCTCGGGGACACGCTGCTGATCGACGCCCCGGACACACCGGTCGCGGCGAGCGCGAAGTCGCTCGAGTCGACGCCGTCGACGGCCTTCGAGAACACGACGGTCCAGCTGACCGTTGCCGCATTGGTCGGTGAGGTCGCGGCGCGGTTGATCGAGGTGACCATCGGCGCGGCACGGTCGATGGTGTAGGTCTCGGGGGCCGATGTGACCGCGCTCGACGACATTGCGTTGCCGGCCCGGTCGTTGATCGTGCGTGCCGCGGCGATTCCGAGCGCGAGCGTGCCGCTGCCGGTGCCCGTGGAGGCAGTCACGATGAACGTCGTCGCCGGTTCGGAGCCACTGGCCGCCACGGCAACGTTGGTGATCGATGCACCGGTCACACCCGTCAGGGTGAGGGTGAAGTCGGCTGCAGCGACGCCCGTCACCGGCTCGCTGAACGTGACGGTCCACGCCACCGACGACGCCGCCGTCGGCGAACTGCTGTTGCGGACGATCGAGGCGGTCGTCGGGGCGGTGCGGTCGACGGTGATCGTCTGACCGGTGGTGCCGGCGGCAACCGCATTGCCGGCTGCGTCACTGATCGTCGGGCTGGCGGCAAGGTCGAGACGCAGCACACAGTTCTGGTTGGTGCCGCCCGTTCCCGACGAGATCCGCCACTTGGTGAGATCAGTCTGCTGCGTGGGCGCGCCGACGGCGGCAGCGGAGCCACCCGAGTCGCATGCGCCCGACACCGTCGTCATCGCGAAGTCGCCGGCGTTGACGGTGGCTGCGACGACCACCTCGGAGAACGTGACCTCCCAGGTCACGGTTCCTCCGGTGACGAATTCGTTGCTCACCCGGGCGATCGACACGGTCGGCACGGCAGTGTCGATCGTGATCGTGTCGCCGGTGTTGAACGCGCCCGACAGGGCGAGAGACGTACCGTCGACGATCGTGTCGTCGTCGAGCACGTCGAGACGCACCGTGCCCTGACCGGAACTGCGAGTGACGCTGACGGTGTACGAGCTCCCGCTCCCACTCACCGAGGGAGTACCGACGACGAGGTCCCCCGTCGTGACCGTGGCCACGAAGTCGGTTGCGTCGACGCCGGTGACCGACTTCGAGAACGTGACCGTCCACGACACCGTGTTGGTGTTGGTGGGTGAGGTGCCGACCCGGGTGACCGACGAAACGCTCGGTGGCGTGCGGTCGATCGTGAACGTTGCACCAGTGACGGCGGCGACACCGTTCGCGGCGCGGTCGACGATGTCGTTGCCAGCGATGAGGTTCAGGCCGATCGTGCCACTCCCACTCCCCGTCGAGGCCGTGACGGTGAAGGTGGTCGCCGGTTGGCTGCCGCCGGTGGGCGTGACCGAGGAGATCGCCGGCGTACCCGTGAGTCCGGTCGTGGCGAGGGCGAAGTCGGTGCTGTCCACGTTGCTGACCGCTTCGCTGAACGTGACCGTCCACGACACGGTGGAGGTGTTGTTCGTAGCGGTGGTGATCGCGGCCGTCGGGGCCGTGCGATCGACCGTGATCGTCTGGCCGGTCACCGGGCCATAGGCGACCTTGGCATCGGCATCGACGATGTTCGTGGGCGGAACCGCCTTCATGTCGAGACGAAGGACACAGTCACCGCTCGCCCCGATACCCGACGAGATCCTCCACTTGTTCGACGAGGTTCCCGAGGGCTGCGCGGTCGGCGTGCCCAAAGTCGGCACCGGCGTACCGCCACCACTGGCGCAGGAGCCGGATTCCTGGACCAGGGTGAACGCCGTGGCCGCAACAGCCGAGACCGTCTCGGAGAACGTGATCTCCCATGTTGCGGTCGCGCCGGCCTTGACGAACTCGTTGCTCACCCTGCTGATCGACGTCACCGTCGGCGCGCCGGCATCGAAGGTCAGCGTGGGACTGTAGGTCGTGGCAACCGTGGTGCTGTTGGTCACCGTCACTGAGGCGCTCGACAGCGTGAAGCCGGGCGCCGTCACACGAACCGTCGCGCTACCGGCACCGCTGCCACCCCACGTTGCGGAGAGCGAGTACGTGCCATTGGAGGCAGTCGTCGTCGTCGGGGCGGGCGAACCGCAGCCCGACGTGCACGTGACCGTTGCGCCCGCAACGGTGCCACCGGCGCTGCTCGAGATGGTTCCGCTGATCGTCCCTGAGCCGGCGGCAAGGTACGGACCGACGATCGGGCCGCCACCGGCCGCACCTGCGGGAATGACCGAGTCGGTCGAGGTGTCGGCCACGGCCCGGGCCAGGTTCAGTCGGCCGTTGCCGGCCGCACCTGCCGCAAGCGGATCGGTGTTGCGCGCCAGCCGACCGATGAGCGTGCCGTTCGATGCAGCGGGGTCGACCGCCTTCAGCACCGCCAACGCACCGGCGACAACTGCAGCTGCGGCCGAGGTGCCGGTGGCCGAACGCACCTCGCCGTCGGGCGAGATGGCCGAGATGTCGACGCCGGGCGCGCCGATGAAGGTGGCTGCACCGTTGTTGCTCGACGACCACACGAGATCACCCTGATCGGTCGCCGCCACTCCGACGACCTTGGCGAGACCCGCCGGGTAGGTGGGTGAGGTCGATCCCTCGTTACCGGTCGCCGCGACCACGACGGTGCCGAGCGCCCACGCGTAGTCGATGGCCGCCTGGAGGGGAGCTGAGGCACCGGGGTTGCTGAACGCCATCAGCACGACATCGGCGCCGTTCTCGGCGGCCCACACGAGACCGTCGATGATGTCGCCGTCGGTGCCGAGGCCGTCGGCGTCGAGCACCTGCACCGGCATCACCACTGCGGCAGTCGCTGCCACACCCGCAATGCCCGAGTCGTTGTCGGCGGCGGCCGCCGCGATCGATGCGACCATCGTGCCGTGACCGTTCGGATCACTCGTCGGCACGCCGCCGATCGCCGAGTAGCCACCGATCACCCGATCGGCGAGATCGGCGACGGAGTCGTCGACACCGGTGTCGAGCACGGCGATGCGCGTGAGGCGCTGCACCGTCGCTTCGCGATGCACGGCCTCCCAGCCGATGCGCGGGAGTGCCCACTGCGAGCCGTAGGCGGGGTCGGTTGCCGCGATGCCGAGTTCGCGAGTGCGTTCGACGACTGCGCTCTCGACCGACGGCTCGGCGACGTACGCGCTCAATGCATCGGCGAGTGCCGCCTCGGGTACCTCGACGACATGCAGGTCGAGCGGAGCGATCGATTTGCTGACGACTCCGCCGACACGCGCCAACACTTCGTCCTGCACCGTGGCATCAGCGCCGTCGCGGAAGGTGACGAGCACGGTGGCCATCGGCACTGCTTCACCTTCGGCGCCGGTCATCGCCCCCGACACCACGACAGGCAGCGCCACACCCGCCACGGCGAGCAGCGCGCCGAACTGCCGAAGTCGCCGAGTCACGCCAAACATCGCCCCAAAACTAGTGCGTCAGCACCGACAGTTCCATGTTCTTGACGGGATATTGCGTCTGTTACTGACAATTCGGTGTCGTCACCGACGGCTCGACGGCCGGGTCGCGCAGGCGGATCGCCACCTCGTTGGCCAGAAGACGACCGGCGCGGGTGAGCACCAGACGGTCACCGTCGGTGGCTGTCAGATGCCCGATCTCCGCCCGATCGGCGGGGCTGAGCGCCTCGGTGGGCACTCCCTCGCGGGTGCGCAGGGCGAGCTGGAGTCCTTCGAGGCGCTGGGTCTCGGGGTCGAGCTGCTCCCCCGCCGCCCGGGTCGACCGGCCCGCCCGGACCGCCTCGATGTACCGCTCGGGGGTACGGATGTTCCACCAGCGGTGACCGTCACGATGGCTGTGCGCCGCACAGCCCAGCCCGAGGTAGTCGCCCTGACGCCAATAGAGAAGGTTGTGCCGACACTCGTCACCGGGACGCGCCCAGTTGCTCACCTCGTAGTTCGCGAGGCCGGCAGCGCCGAGCAGA
>JBJSXI010000117.1:0-18485 GCA_046086305.1 Ilumatobacteraceae bacterium | reverse complement strand
TGGCGCGGGTGGCGCCCTCGGCGGCCTTGGTGTCCAGCCAGCGTTGCACCCGGGGCAGCAGGGTGACGAGGGCGATCACACCTGCGAGCAGCACGGTTGCGCCGACCACTCGATGCTCGGTCGAGACGATGCCGACGGTCGAGCCGCCGAGCACCATGCTCAGCGCCGAGGCACCGAGCAGCACCTTGCCCGATCGCCGGGCCGTCACCTTGCTCGTCGCCGTGGCGGCCCGGATCGTCGTGCGGTCGAGGGCTCGCTCGGCCCACGCGAACTCGGTGGCGAGGATGGCCAGGCCGAGGATCACCACGAGCACGCCAGGTCCGGGCAGGACGAGCATTGCAAGCCCTGCACCGACGACCGCGAGGCCGGCCAGCAGGATGGCGAGACGACCCGTGGTACGACCGATCCAGCGCACGAGTTCACGCGGCGAGTGCAGGTCGAGGCCCATGGTGATCGCCCTGCAGCGTACGTCGTCGTCGACGGCTCGCAACGGGGGTCGAGTGGGTCGAGTGGCGGCCTCGACGCTCGAGGGGTTCAGGTGGCGAAGGCCGTGCTGGGGAGGTCGTCGAGGTCGTGCTCGATCGCGTCGCAGATCACCCGGGCGACGTGGTCGGGGCCGAGGCCGGCGGGCATGCGCGGTGCGGTGCCGGCGATGGCTCGTGTGGCGAGCCCTGTCTCGGTGTGCGGCGGTCGGGCATCGAGCACCCGCACGTTGCGTCGCCGGGCCTCACGGGCGAACGCCTCGTCGAAGGCACGCACGGCGGCCTTCGACGCGCCATAGGCAGCCATGCCGGGCAGGTTGCGTTCGGCGATCACCCCCGAGATGTTGACGAAGGTGCCGCCTGCGGCGAGGCGCGCCATGCTGGCCCGGGCGAGCATGATCGGCACGAAGGTGTTGGTGAGGAACAGCTCCTCCATCGTGTCGGTGCCGAGTTCGTCGATGGTGCCGAAGGCCACGACGCCGATCGCGTTCACGACGACGTCGAGTCGTCCGGTCTGTTCGACGGCCAGATCGACGGCGGCATCGCACGCGGCGGGATCGCGCAGGTCGAGTGCCGCCCGCGATCCCGGCACGTCGCCGTTCGCGCCACCGGTGCGGCTGACCATGGTGAGCCTCGATCCCCGACGGTGGCATTCGGCGACGATCGCCGAGCCGAGCCCGCCATTCGCGCCGGCGACGAGCACCGAGGCGTTGCGCAGTGTCGTCATCGGTCGACCACGGGGGAGCACTGGAGATCCATCGGTGCTAAACGTACCGGTGATGGAGCCATCGCCGCCTGCTGCACCCGATCCGAGTGACGTCGTCGGCTCGTCGGTCGCGTGTCCGGCACCGGTGCGTCGACCGGTGATGGTGCAGCACTGGACCGATGTGGTGTTCCTCCACTGGAGGTACCCGCCGGCGGAGGTGCAGCGCCTCCTACCTCCAGGTGTCGAGGTCGATGTGTTCGATGGCAGCGCGTGGGTGGCGCTCGTGCCGTTCCACATGGATGGTCTCGGTGTGCCGGGGCTCGCACCGCTGCCCCATGTCGGGTCGTTCCCCGAGGTGAACGTGCGCACCTATGTGCGCTGTGGCGACCGGCGTGGGGTGTGGTTCTTCTCCCTCGACGTCGATCGTCTGCTGCCGGCGGTGGTGGCGCGTGTCGCCTACTCGTTGCCGTACTGCGCGGGCCGGGCTGCACACACCCGAGCAGGTGATGTCGTCACCTCGGTCGTCGAGCGCCGCTGGCCGCGCACGCTCGGCCCTCGACCGACCACGAGTATTGCGGTGCGGGCCGGTGCACCGGTCGATCCGGCGGATCCGCTGCTCGCGTTCCTCACGGCACGCTGGGGTCTCGTCTCGGCTACCCGACGCCGGCGACTCCGCTACGCACCCGTCGACCATCCGGTGTGGCCACTGCATCGTGCAGAGCTGCTCCACCTCGATGATCGATTGGTGGGTGCGGCCGGGTTGCCCGACCCCGAGGGGGAGCCGCTCGTGCACTGGTCGCCGGGAGTCGACGTGCGGGTGGGGCGTCCCGTGCGCGCCCGCTGATCGGGCAGTCGTGGATGTGTGCACCGTCACACGGAGAATTCCTTGAGCCCGCAATAAAATCGGTCAGCACGGTGTTGTCGTGGAGTGAACCGGCGGCCCCGACAGCCGCCCACCGAGAGCCGCCCCCGATCCGAGGAGTCCCCGATGCCCGCAGTGACCGCCGATCCGACCACCTTGCCGCGCCTCGCCGTGCCGACCGGTGCCCGCCCCCGAGCGGTGCGTCGGGTCACCACGGCCCCCGAGGGGCACGAGGGTGAGGGCTTCCCGGTGCGCCGGGCCTTCGCCGGTGTGAGCCTCGCCGAACTCGACCCGTTCATCCACATGGACCAGATGGGGGAGGTCGAGTACGCACCGTTCGAGCCGCGGGGGACCGACTGGCATCCGCACCGAGGGTTCGAGACGGTCTCCTACATGCTCGACGGGACGTTCCTCCACCAGGACTCGCACGGCGGCGGCGGCGTGATCACCGACGGAGGCACCCAGTGGATGACCGCAGGCAGCGGCATCCTGCACATCGAGACACCGCCCGAGGCGCTCGTCGTGTCGGGCGGGCTGTTCCACGGCGTGCAGCTGTGGGTGAACCTGCCCAGCAGGTCGAAGATGTTGCCGCCGGCGTACCAGAACCTCGATGCCGACCTCGTGCGTCTGATCGCGACACCCGATGCCGGAGCCGTGGTCAGGATCATCGCCGGCGATGTCGCGGGACATACCGGTCCGGGGTCGACCCACACGCCGATCGTCGTCGCCCATGCGACCATCGCAGCCGGTTCGCGCCTCGAGTTGCCGTGGGAGCCGCGGTTCAACGCGCTCGCCTATGCCCTCGCCGGTGAGGGCACCGTGGGGACCGACGGCGCATCGCTGGTCCGTGGACAGCTCGCCGTGTTCGGCGAGGGTGACACGCTCGTCCTGACCGCTGGTGCGCGGTCACTCGACGTGCTGCTCCTCGGTGGTGAGCCGATCCGCGAGCCGGTCGCCGCGTACGGTCCGTTCGTGATGAACACCCGGGCCGAGCTGCAGCAGGCGTTCGCCGATTTCGAGGCGGGCCGTCTCGGCACGGTGCCCGCCGACGGCATCCGCCCGTACCGCGGCCGTCGCTGACGGCGACGCCGCCCGCAGTCGCTCATCGCGCACGACGACGGTGCGGTCGTGGCGCTGTCACCGCCGCGCGTTCACCCGGTCCGCAGGCTGACGTTGTGTACGGTGAGTTGCGACAGGGAGGCAGAGCGATGCGCACGACGAGGATGATCGTCGTCGGTCTCGTGGCCGGCGCAGTGACATCGATGGCCGGTGGGCTGGGTGCCACACCGGCCTCCGCCAAACTGTCGGGGAACTGCGCCGCATCGGCGTTGTTCGTCGACAGCGGGGTCACGGTCGATGCGTCCACCGATGAGGTGGTCACCGTGAAGCGCGCCGACACAGTGCAATGGGAGGCATCCTCGACGGCGCCCCCCGGTGTCTACGAGGGTGCGATGCATCTCGAGTTGCCGGCACCGTTCGGCAACGTGCGCATCGAATCGTGGGGCGGCGACAGCCAGACCACCTCGAACTCGGGGACCGACACCTACGACCTGCCGTCGCTCGTGCCCGGTGGCGCGAAGCTCGTCGTCTCCGGTCGGCACGACGATGTGAACGGTCAGTGTGCGGGCTCGGTCACCCTGCAGGTCGAAGGCGGCGCGCTGTCGTCGCCGCTCAGCTGGGTCGGTCTGGGTGGTGCGTTCGTCAGTGGCGTCGGGTTCCTGTGGATGCTGCGCATCCTGGGCGGCGGCGGTGTCGGGATGAAGATCTTCCGTGGTCTGTTCGCCGCAGTGCTCGGACTGCTCTTCCTGCTCTTCGTGGGGATCGACCTGGTGATGTTCGGTGTCGTTGCGTCGGACAGCGCGCTGGTCACCGTGCTCGCCGCTGCCGGGTTGTTCGGCGGTGGGGCGATCGGTGCCGTCACCGGCAGTCGCCCGGCGAAGTAGGCGCGGCCGTCGCGGTCAGATGCCGTAGACCGGCTGGGGCGTGTAGGGCGCCTCGAGCCAACTCGCCTCGTCGTCGGTGAGCACGAGGTCGATGGCGCCGAGGGCATCGTCGAGGTGCTCGGGGCGGGTCGTGCCGATGATCGGGGCGGTGACGGCCGGGTGGCGCATCACCCATGCGAGTCCGATCTGGGCGCGTGGCACCTGGCGCCGGCGGGCGAGTTCGTCGACCCGCTCGATCACGGCCCGGTCGGCGGTGCCGTAGATCTGCTTGCTGTACTCGTCGGTCTCCCGGCGCAGGCTGATCTGCTCGGGGTCGCGGGTGAGCAGGCCGCGGGCGAGTGGACTCCAGGGGATCACGCCGACGCCTTGGTCGACACACAGCGGCAGCATCTCGCGTTCCTCTTCGCGATAGACGAGGTTGTAGTGGTTCTGCATGCTGACGAAGCGGGTCCAGCCGTGGCGCTCGGCGACGTGCTGTGCCGTGGCGAACTGCCATGCCCACATCGATGATGCCCCGATGTAGCGAGCCTTGCCGGCGCGCACGACATCGTGGAGGGCCTCCATGGTCTCCTCGATCGGTGTCGTCGGGTCCCAGCGATGGATCTGGTAGAGGTCGACGTAGTCGGTCCCGAGGCGACGAAGGCTTGCGTCGATCTCGTGCATGATCGCCTTGCGCGACAGTCCAGCCCCGTTCGGCCCGGGGCGCATCCGATAGAAGACCTTTGTCGCGATGACGACGTCCTCACGTCGGGTGAAGTCGGCCAGGGCTCGTCCGACGATCTCCTCGCTCGTGCCGTCGGAGTACATGTTTGCCGTGTCGAAGAAGTTGATGCCGGCCTCGAGCGCGCGGCGGATGAACGGCCGACTTGCCTCTTCGTCGAGGGTCCAAGGGTGAGTGCCCCGCTCTGGTACGCCGAAACTCATGCACCCGAGGCAGATGCGAGAGACCTCAAGGCCCGTGGTGCCGAGTGTGCGGTACTGCATGATGCTCCTGAGGGTTGGCGGGTTCGACCGACTCTATTCGTCACCCTGCTCGGTGGTTAGCGTGATCGACGATGAGCGAGCATCCTTCGGCACACCTCGACCCACTCACCCACGTCGCGCAGCCCGATCATCCCGACCGCATCGCTGAGGCCCGTGCCGGGGCGGGCCGTGCCGTGCGCGACCTCGGTCATGCGCTGGTCGGCCACCACGCCTCGGTGGAGTTGATCGACCGGGTCACGTCGACACTCGACGCGCTCACCGCAGAACTCTTCGCGGGCGGCCCCAGGTCGCGGGCCCAGTCGCCACGGCAGGGCGAGTGGGGAGGTCCGCCGCCCGATGGGGCGACGATGACCACCTACGACGAACGTCCGGTGTCGGGCCGGTCGAGCCCCTGGGGTCTGGATCTGCACGTCTGGCGCGATGGTGATGCGGCCGTTGCCGATGTGGTGCTGCGCGCGGCGCACGAGGGTGCGCCGGGGCGGAGCCATGGGGGCATCGTCGCCGCCCTGTTCGACGACGTCTATGGCTTCGTGCTGTCGATCCTCGGGCAGCCGGGCTTCACCGGGGAGTTGTCAGTGCGCTTCGCGGCGGCAACTCCCATTGGCGTGCCCCTACGGTGCCGCGCTCGGCTCATCGGCGCCGACCGCCGGAAGCTGTTCATGGAGGCGAGCTTGACCGACGGCGATCGGGTCGTGGCGACCTCGCGGGCGACGTTCATCACCATCGACCCGGCGATGTTCCTGGCGGGCTGACAGCGGTCGCACCCACGTCGCGGGTAGCGGGAGTCAGTCGGTCGCGCTGAGCAGCGTCGCGAGAGTTTCCCGGAGGACGCGTCGACGCTGTGCAGCGTCGACGGTGTGTACCGAGCGGAGCAGTTCGATCGACTCGACCTGGGCGGCGAGATCGGCCGCAGCGACGAGTTCGTCCCGGTGTGTGCGCCTCAGTGCGTCGATCTCGGGGGCGAACTGGTGCTCGAACTGGGCACGCTGCTCGGCGCGGCCGCTGTGGAGGGCCTCGCGCAGTTGCTGATTGGTGACGGCGTGGTGCAGCGTCGCGGCGATCACCGGGGTGAGGGCCAGGTGCAGCGCGATGCGTGCCTCGACGAAGCGGTCGAGGCGGTGGCTGAACGTTCCGGATCCGACATCGGTGATCGTGGCAGCGCGGCGAGCCGTGCCGACCGTCTGCGCGATGGCGGCGGCGATCAGCGTGTCGGCATCGGGGAAGTAGCGGTACAGCGAGCGCAGCGAGAGTCCCGCGCGGGCGGCGATCTGGTCCATCGTCGGCACGACGTTGTCGTCGCTGAACAACTCGACCGCGGCATCGAGCACGGTGGTGATGTTGCGATCGCGTCGCGCTCGCCGACCATCGGTGGAGACGATCGTCGACAGAGGTGGGAGCGTCGGAGCCGTCACACCATCTGTCACGATCGGCACCGTAGTGGGGTCGTACGGCAGCAGATCGGTGGAGCCACGCACACTGACCGGTCGTTCACCTCGCGCCACATCAGGCGACCCGGTCGGTCATCGAAGGGTGGCGGCGGCATGTGCCGAAAACGCCGAACGGCGCCGGGCCCGAGGGCCGCGGCGCCGTTCGGTCAGGACCGAACCAGTGGGGACTGGATTAGATCATCCGGCGGCGGGACAGCATCAGCGAGCCGGTGCCCAGGCCGAGCAGGCCGAGGGCGAGACCGCTGAGCAGCCAGCTGGCCGAACCGGTGACGGGGCCGTCGTCGTCCTCGGCGTTCACCGTGATGACACCCTCACCGAGTGCGGCGTAAGTCTTGTTCTTCTCGCCAGTAGCCACGGTGACCTCGCACTTGCCGACTGCCAGACCCGACACGGTCCAGGTGACGGTGACCTCGTTGGTCTTGGGCTTCGACTTGAACGTGAAGTCCTGCGACGCCGACGGGGCAATCGTTCCACCGGTGCAGCCGTCGCCGAGGGCGAGCATTGCGGTGCCCTTGTTGGCACCCTGCTTGTCGCGGGTGATGGTGGCGGTGACGGTGGCGGTCTCGCCGACGGTGATCTCGTCGTCGGCGACGGAGACCATCCACTTGTCCGGGCTCTTGTCCTGACCATTGCCACCCTTCGCGGCGTGGGCGGATCCGGCGGCCCCGGCGACGATGAGCGTCAAGCTGAGTCCTGCGGCAATCAGTGCTTTCTTCATGGTGGTCTCTCCCCATCTGGCGGCAGTGCCGCATGGCGTGTTCGTGCTCTCATTGTGACAGGTCGTTCGGCCTATCTCCACCATTCTCGGCAAATGGTCTATGAAGATCCGGCGACCTGGTCGACGTTGTGTAGGCAGACCACCGCGAAGCGTGAGATCACCTGTCGAAGGGTCAATGAACGGCGCCGAGACGCGCCACCGCCCCGCCGGCATGTGGCGGCGGGGCGGTGGAACGGCCCAGTGGATGAGCTGCGACTAGACGAGCGACGTGCGGCGGGTGCCGGCCACGATGAGCGACCCGACACCGAGCAGCATCAGGCCGAGCAGGATCATCCGATCGCTGTCGGACCCGACGATCACCTTGGGGCGCACCTCGATCGTGCCACTCACCTCGTCGTTGAACGGCTGCTCGCTCGGACCCTGGGTGGCGACGACGGTGAACTCGCAGGTGCCGACCTCGAGGCCGCTGACGGTGAAGGTCACCGTTAGTTCGTCGCCGTCACCGAAGTCGATCTCCTGCTCGCCCGAGGGGTCGACGGTCGCACCGTCGCACCCGTCGCCGAGCGTGAACTCGATGTCGAACTTGTCGCGACCGGTCTGCTCCTTGGTGACGACGATGTCGATCTCCGCATCCTCGCCCTCGGTGATGATCGGGCTGGTCGCCGTGAGGTCGAGGAATTCCTTCTTCTCGGCGGCGGCTGATCCGGCGGTGAGGGCGAGCAGCGCGCCCGCCACTCCGGCCACGGCCAACAACTTCGTCGTCTTCATCATCACTCCATCGGATTGTTTCGTCTGCGAACACGCCGACCGTACCACTTCGACCACCCTCAGCAGGTATTCCGCGAATGCGGCGACGCTGCGTGGTGGTCAGGCGCCGGCGTAGGTGATCACGAGCGGGGCGTGGTCCGACCATCGCTCGGCGTATGTGGGGGCGCGGTCCACGACGGCGTGTCGGGCGGTCGCGGCGAACACCCGGTCGGCGATCTGGTAGTCGATGCGCCATCCGGCGTCGGTGTCGAAGGCCTTGCCCCGCCAGCTCCACCATGTGTACGGACCGGGGCCGTCGCCGCCGAGGGCTCGACCGACGTCGATCCACGCATCGGCGAACAGCCGGTCGAACCACTCCCGCTCGACGGGGAGGAACCCGGCACGCTTCAGGTTGCCCTTCCAGTTCTTGATGTCGACCTCGCGGTGGGCGACGTTGAGATCGCCGGTGAACACGACCGATCGGCCGTCGGCGCGCAGTTCGCCGAGGCGGCGCGCTGCGGCCTCGAGGAATGCGAGCTTCTCGCTCATGCGCGACGGCGACTCGGCATCGCCGGTGTGCACGTACGCCGACACCACCGTGAGGAGTCGACCGTCGGCGAGTTCGACATCGGCCTCGCACCATCGACCCGAGTCGTCGTAGCGCGTATCGGCGGGAAGGCCGCCCCGCCGGTCGAGGATCGGTCGGCGGCTCATCACCGCCACACCGGCACGACCCTTGGCTGCGCACTCCTCGTGGGCGAGGTGCCAGCCGACGCCGCCGATCTGTTCGACGAGGTCGGGGACGAGCGCGTCGGGTGCGCGTACTTCCTGCAGGGTGACGATGTCGGGGCGGCGCTCGCCGAGCCACGCGCCCATCCCGTTCGAGACGGCGGCGCGCAGTCCGTTCACGTTGACGGTGGCGACGACGAGGTCGCGGCGGCGGGCCATGTCGGTCAGTTGAAGGCGGCGCGCAGGTGCGCGGCTGAGCGGGCGATCGCGGTGGCGCCGTCGGGGATGGCGACGGGCATCGAGTAGAAGGCGTGGATCTGTCCGGCGAAGCGGTCGAGTTCGACGTGCACACCCAGGCCGCGCAGACGCTCGGCGTATGCCTCGCCCTCGTCGCGCAGCGGGTCGAATTCGGCGGTGATCACGTAGGCGGGCGGCGCTGCCGACAGCGCGGCGTCGTCGGCGTGCAGCGGTGAGACTCGCGGGTCGTCGGGGGCGATGCCGCTCGCGGTGAGGTAGTGGTCGACGAACCAGCGCATCGATGCCTTGGTGAGGAGATAGCCGTCGCCGTTCTCGTCGATCGACGGCTGGGTGAGGGTGAGATCGGTGGCCGGATAGACGAGCAGCTGGTGGCGCAGACGTGCACCGAGTGCGAGGGCGACGACTGCGGCGAGGTTGCCCCCGGCCGAGTCACCGCCGACGGCGACGCGCATCGGATCGCCGCCGAGATCGCCGGCGTGATCGAGAATCCATCGGGTGACGGCGAGGCAGTCGTCGACTGCGGCGGGGGCCCGGTGCTCGGGAGCGAGGCGGTAGTCGACCGATACGACGAGGCACTGTGCGGCGGCGGCGAGGTCGCGGCAGGTCGCAGCAGATTCGGCGGCAGTGCCGATCACCCATCCGCCACCGTGGAACCACACGAGCATGGGCAGGGCGCCGGCGACCTCGGGTGTGACGACCGTGCACGAGACACCGGCGATGGTGCGTTCGGTGACGGCAGCGACGGGTGCGCCCTCGCCACCCAGCATGGCCATCCCGGCGAACGCGGCACGTGCCTCGGTGGGTGTCTGCTGGTCGAGCGGGGGTGCGCCCATGCTCGCAAGAAGGTCGAGCACGTTCTTGGCGGCGGGGTCGAGTGGCACGGTGATCTCCTCGGACGGATGCGGGGCATCATCGCGCGCCGCGGTGCGTGTCAGAGCCGGGCGGCCTCGAGCTCGTAGAGCACGATGCTGTCGCGGCGCGTCCACAGGCCGGCGCCGGCTTGGCGGAACGACCCTTCGAGGAGTCGGCGGTACGTGGCGGCGCTGCGTCGGTGGGCGTGGAAGTCGGTGCGCTCTGGGTCGACGGATTCGCGCAGGTCGCGTGCGGTGGGCACCTCGAGGTACAGCACGTGGCGACACGCCACGGCCAGATGATGCACAGCCGACTCGAGGGCGTCGTCGTCGAGGTAGTGCAGCACGCCGTGGCAGATGACGAGGTCGAACTTGTGCGGTGGCTGCCATGTCGAGATGTCGCGCCGTTCGTGCCCCCACGTCGTGCAGGCGTGTTCGCTGATGTCGATCGACCGCACTCGAACGTCGGGATGGGTGCCGTGATACCAGTCGCGCCACAGGCCGGTGCCAGCACCGACGTCGAGCACGGATGCGATCTTGAGCCCCCACCACGCCGTCATCTCGTGCACGGCGGTGGCGAGGTGGGCGACGGCGTCGGCATCGTGGACCCCGTCGTCGCCGTAGAAGCGTCGGTAGTACTCGTCGTCGAACCGGTGGGCGCTGCCGGGTGCCACGGCGGCTCGGCGTGCGGGGCGCGAGGAGCGAGCGGCGGTCATGTCCCCATTGTCGACGATGTGGTCGCGCGACGCGGTGATCGCCGCAGAGCAGCTCGGCTCACACTGCAGAGATGAGGATCACGGCGGCGACGACGGTGCGGAGCGACCAGCCGATCGTGCGGATCCAGTTGCTGCGCACGAGACGTTGCATTGCGGCGCGTTCCGGGGTGGTGCTCAAGGTGTCGTGGAGCGGTACCTGCACGGCGATGGTGCTACCGAGCACGACGGCGAGCAGGAGGCCACCGACGAGCGGGAGGAGTCGTCCGTCGACGGGGGCGAAGAACAGCCACAGTGTCGTCACGCCCTCGGCCGCCATGAATGGTCCGACGACGAAGCCGGTGCGTCGAGTGTGCTCGCGTTCGTAGTCCACGAAGTTGCTGTCGCCGACGGCAGCGAACAGCGGATAGTGCACCACCTGGACGAACCAGATCACCCCGGTCATCGCTGCGGTGGCGATGAGGTGGATGGTGAGGACGACGAGTTCGGTGGTCGTCGGTACCATCGGCACAGATGGGCACAACGCGCCGCGACGTCCGCGCATTCCCCGATCCGACCGACAAGTGGTGCGCGTCGTGTGGTCGGCGGATCGAGTGGCGGGCGAAGTGGGCGCGCGACTGGGAGCACGTGCGGTTCTGTTCGACGGGATGTCGGCGACGTGGGGTCACCTCGATCGATGCCGCACTCGAGGGGGCGATCCGCGACCTGCTGTCGACGCGTGCTGCGGGTGCGACGATCTGTCCGAGTGAGGCAGCCCGTGTCGTGTCGGCCGACGATTGGCGCGAGCTGATGGAGCCGGCACGGGCGGCGGCACGCCGTCTGGTGATCGCCGGTGAGGTCGAGGTGGTGCAGGGCGGCCATGTGGTCGATGCCTCGACGGCCCGCGGGCCGATCAGGATCCGTCGGGTGCGCCACTGATCCGCACGCTGGCGACGGACGCGCAGCGCAGCAATCGTCGATGCGCGACCGCGCGCGTCACGCCGGAGACGGCGTGATCGGGTCGATCCTCCACCCGGCGCACCGGTCGCGCAGCAGGTTGCGCGCCCGGCCGTACTCGCTCTCGTCCATCGACAGCCCCCAGCGGGCCTTGATGGCCACCCAGTCGCCGAGGTAGGTGCACCAGTACGACTCGAGTGGTGGCATCCAGTTGCTCGGGTCCTTGTCGGCCTTCGACTGGTTCACGTCGTCGGTGACGGCGCGCAGCGTGCGGCGATCGGTGAGGTCGTTGGCGAAGGCCTGGCGTCGTGCGTCGCTCCATGCCCACGCCCCCGAGTCCCATGCCTCTTTCAGGGCGACGACGTGATCGATGTCGACATCGGACGGGAATTCCCAGCGGGCCCCGTCGTAGGGGCTGATCCAGTCGCCGGCGACGACGGTGCAACCGAACGGGTCGACCTGGGGCAGGCCGATCGTGTCGCGGATGAGCACTGCCTCGCGTGTCGAGCAGCCCGACGGTTGCGTGATCCAGTGACGGAACAGCTCGCGCACGTAGCCATCGCCGCGTTCGGAGGTGATGGGGATGGTGGCGAGGACGTCGAGGGCGAGCGGACGCGGATCGCTCGTGGTCGTCGACGTCGGAGCGGCAGTGGTCGGAGCGATGGTGCTCGGGGTGATGGTGGTCGACGAGCCGCCGGTGGGTTCGGCTGCGGTGGTCGGTGTGTCGGCCGACGAGGTCGGTCGTGTCGGGGCCGTGGTGTCGGACGCACTCGTCGGAGTGTCGGTCGACGCGACCTGTGTCGTCGGCTCGACCCCGCGAGAGTTGCCACCGCACGCTGCGGCGAGCGACAACCCGACGACCACACCGATGTGCACGCACGACGAGATCGCGCGTCGCGACCTGGCGGGTGTGGCGATCCGTGTCACACGACGACCGTAGGGGGTCGGCCCGACGGGTGAGTGCCCATCTGCACACCGGAAACCCTCCGTGACGCGCCGGTCGGCCGCCTCGGGTGAGGCGAACGACCGGACGTGCCGACGTTCATCGACGGTGCTGCTCAGACACTTTGTTGCTCAGACACTGTGTCGCTCAGACACTGTGCAACCAGCCGCGGCGCACGCCGCGGGGTGCGGGCCGCCCGACGTCGCCGGTGCGGCGGAGGTCGGCGTTGTACTGCGCGTCGGCGCGTGTGCCGATGAATGTCTCGAGCGCGCCGAGTGCGCGTCCGAGGCGGCGGCTGGCCGTCTCGCGGGCGATGCCGATCTCGTTGGCGGCCTCGGTGACCGACAGTCCGACGAGGTGCACCAGGCCGACCAGACGACGCTCGTCGGCAGAGATGCCGAGCAGTGCCCGCTGGAGCAGGTCGCGGTCGACGATCGTGCCGCTCGGCTCGACCCCGTCGGTGATCGACTCGGCGATCGTCGTCGGGTCGTCGTCGAACCGGGGTGCGTCGAGCTGGGTGACAGTGCGCTCGTGGCGCGCGCCCTCGCCGCGCTGTGCGGCCTCGCGACGGGCGTGGTCGATGGTCGCCCGACCCCCGCTGGCCCGGACGGCCGCGTAGCGGGCCGGTGTCCAGTGCGACATGACGACGTCGATCCGCTCGAGCACGCGCACCGCCTCGCTGTCGACGATGTCGCCGAGGTCGTACACCCGGCAGGTGCCGACGAGGGCACGCGAGAGGTGCCGGGTGAACTCGAACACCCACTGCTGGGCGGCGGTCTCGGCACTGCGGCGGGCCCGGCGGGCCTCGAGGAGGGGACCAGTGTGGGTCATCACATCGGGCAGGTCGGTGGTGTGGGTGATGGGCATGGTGGCGGCTCCTCGGTGGGTCGTAGTGGTGGTTCGGGTGGGGTGGGCAGGGCTAGGGTGTGGGAAATGGTTCGGCTGATTGATGTGAATGAACCTCCTCTAATTGTGAAAGCAGCGTCAACGTGATTGTACCACAGGGGTGCGCGAGGCTCCATGTGCTCGTCGGCGTGTCCGAGATCGCCGACCTGGCCGGGGTGAAGGGGGCCGCCGTCGTGACCAACTGGCGGACCCGGTCGTCCCGGTTCCCCGAACCCAGGGTCGGCGGCACCCAGCCGCGCTTCGACCTCGACGAGGTCATGCAGTGGCTGCGCCACGATGCCCCCCGTGGCCGGGTGGCCCCCGAGGTGGATCCCGACTGGCTGTGGCCCCGGCTCGTCGACACCTTCGCCCGTGAGGCCGGGGTCGCCGATGTCCGTCCGGCACTGGCGGCTCTCGTCGCAGTTCGGCACCTCGTCGCCGACGGCGACGACTGGCGAGGCTTCGTGTCGAGCGGCGATCCGGCGGCCCTGCGTCGGGCGGCCAAGGCTGCCGAACGCACTGCACCGGCCCTGCGCGACGAGCTCGTCCGTCGACTCGCCGCGTCGGGGACGGTCGACTACACCGCGCACCTTGCCGTGGTGCTCGATGCATCGGCGGCCGGCTCCGAGCGGCACCTCGCTGCCGTGCTCGACCTCGAGGCGAGCACCGGTCGTCGCCCGTCGGTGCGCACGCGGGCGGCGCTCACCGGCTCGATGATCGGTCTCGCCGATGTACGCCCACGCGACCGCGTGTTCGACCCGGCGTGCGGTGTCGGTGATCTGCTCGTCGAATGCGCGCAGCGCGGTGTCGGATCCGTGTGCGGGCAAGACCTCGATGCCGATGCCACGTTCCTCGCGACGGTCCGACTCACGCTGCTCGGTGCCGACGTACGTCTCGCCCCTGCGGGGCACGACTCGATCGTCGATGATCAATTCGCCGCCCAGCGCTTCGACCTCGTGCTCGTCGACCCACCCGTCGGCGATGCGGCACCGCCACTCGGGCGATGGCTCGAGCACGCGCTCGACCACCTCGCGCCCGAGGGTCGCCTCGTGATCAGCATGCCGCTGCACGAGCTGGTGCCGGTACGTGCCGCGCGTCGCCGACCGGATCGCCGGTTGGTCGATCTGCTCGGCAAGGTCGCCGTGTCGACGCCACTGTGTGCCGCAGCGGTCGTGGCGCGCGGCGGAAGGGCCGATGTCACGGGTCCGGTGGTCGTGCTGTGTCTCGGCGGGTCCGCACAACGCGACGGTGGGCGCGACGTACCTGTCGTGACGCTGCTCGAGCGGCCACGTGATCTGTCCGTTGCGGTCGTGGCCGAGGCGATGGCCGACGCCGTGGCCGGTCGAGGTGGTTCCACTGGTGTGGAGGTTGTGGTCGAGACCGCCGACGCCGCCGAGGTGTTCGCCGTGCTCCGTGCTGCGGGCGAGTTGGTCGAGCAGCGGACGACGGCGCGACGTCACCCCAATGCTCCCCCCGACTTCGATTCGAGCTGGAACATCGACCGCGCATCCGTGGGGTCTGATGACGCGTCGTTCGAGCCGATTTCGGGCACGTGGGCGGCGTCGGAGGTGCGCGCCGATGCAGGGTTCTCCGACGCAGCGCGCCTCGCCGCGAGCCTCGATCCGTTGATGGCGTCGCGGATGCAGTCGAGACGCCGCGACTCGATGGCATCGCTGCGACTCGGTGCGCCGACACCTTCCGGGATCGCGCCGAGCGCCCCCGACCGGTCGCAGGCAGCGTCGGCGCTCAGTGCGGCGACCGACCGGCTGCTCAGCGTGCTGCGCAGCCACCAGGCCGACCTCGAACGTGCGGCACCGGGCCTGTACGAGGAATTGCTCGCCGCAGCGGTGCGCATCCGTCTGGCCGCCGGCGAGCCCTCCGACGACGTCCCGCGACGATGACTCGTCGTCATCTCGGCGAGTGGTGGGGTCGGGCCGACGACGGCGCGCTGGCTCGGGTGGTCGTCGAGGCAGTCGACGTGGGCGATCCTGTCGAGCCGCTCGCCGACACACCTTCCTGGTGGCCGCCGATCGGATTGCACCGGCTCGACGAGGTGCCGGCGAGCGAACGCGACGCAACGATCACCCTTCGCGCGCGAGCCGATGTGCCCGCGAGTCTCGACCGGCTCGAATCCGATCTCGGTCTGTTCACCGCCGAACGTCTCGACGATCTGGTCGCCGTACACGCAGCCGTGATCGACATCGGCGACGATCGCGTGGTCGTACCCGGGCCCTCGATGGTGGGCAAGTCGACACTGGCCGCTGCAGCCCTCGCTCGGGGATGGGTGGTCGCCAGCGACGAGTACGCGCTCGTCGCTGCGGCATCGGGTGCGGTGCGCGGCTGGCCGCGCCGGATCCGCCTGCGGAGCGCCGATGGTGCCGTGCGACTCGACGCGCCGCACCTGTCGCGCGCGCTCGAGCCGAAGAGTCCCGCACTGGTGGCGGTGCTCGTGCACGATGCCGAGTGCGCAGGACTCGACGTGCGGGCGATGTCGCCGGGTGAGACGGTGCTCGAGGTGCTCGCCAACACAGTGTGTGCGGCGAGCCGACCGGAGTTCGCGTTCGGTGGGGTGGTGGCGCTCGCCGAGACGACGCGTGCGGTGGTAGGCAGGCGCGGTGAGGCCGATGGAGCCCTCGGTGCGCTCGCCGACCTGCTCGCGTCGGCCGGCTGAGCTCGGCTCAGCGCTCGGCTCAGCGCTCGGCACCGAGTGCGGCCAGCAGTGGCGCGTACCGGGTGGTCGCCGCAGCGACGAGCGGGATGACCCGCGGGAGCAGGTCGAGGTCGGGGCACAGCACATCGGCCGCCGCGTAGACGGTGCCGTGCTCGATCCAGAAGCGCACGCCCGTGGTCGCCGCGTTGAGCGCGTTCAACTCGGCGAGCAGTGCTGCATCGTCGTCGACGTGATCGGCGACGACACACGACACACGCGCGACGTCGGGATGCCCGGAGTGCAACACCACCCGTACACCCACCCCGTGATGGTCGACCATCCACTCGACGCCGTCGTGGTGGCGCACCTCAGTGCCGATGAGTGCGAGGTGCACGTCGTCGGCCCACAGGTCGGCGAGGGGCTCGGCGACGCGCACGAGCATCTCGACCACACCGGCGCGGATCAGCGTGGCCCGGCGAGTACCCGACGGGGTGACGACGTCGCACAGTCCGATCTCGAGGTGTTCGTCGCCGTCGGGCCACCGGGCGACGAGCGACACGAACGGACCGACGATGTGGTGGAGGATGGCGGCGGTGATGGACGGGCCGTCGAGCTCGGCGGCGAGCCGGAAGGTCGCCCTGCCGCCGACGGCGTCGGTCCAGTCGACGTGGAACGCGAGGGTGCCGTCGGCGAGTTGCATCCACATCGGCGGCAGTGGCGCGACATCGACCGCTCCGGCGGGCATCGCCTGCGCAGCGTGGAGCACCTCGGCGAGGTCGCGGCGGGCGACGGTGGTGGTGACGATGTCGCGCAGCTGCCACGGCGGGGGTGCGCCGTCGACCTCGCTGAGCAGGTCGATCACCGCCGACCGACCCTCGAGGGTGACGACGCTCGCACCGTCGAGGATCGACAACTCGATCCGACCGCCGTGGCCCTCTGCGAAACGGATCGCCCGTTCGGAGATGTGGAACCAGCGACCGACCGCGGCGGGGTCGATGTCGTCGTCGGTGTCGACGTGCAGGGTGGTGCGTCCGACGGGACTGTCGAGCACCCAGGTGCGCTGGTGGGTGCCCACGTGCAGCCACAGACCCTCACCGTCGACCTCGCGGTACGGGGTGATCTGGACGACGCAGCCGAGTTGGCCGACCTCGTCGACGCCAAGTGTGCCGATGCGCATCAGGCCGGCACCACGATGTGCAGGCCGGCACCGGTGGTGGTGGCGGGTCCGGAGGCGGCACCCGGGTCGAACAGGGTGGGCCCACTGGGTGCGACGACGACAGCGACGGGTCGGTGCTCGGCGAGATCCTCCATGAGGCACACGAGCCGGTCGAACACCTGCCACGACAGATCGGCGAACTCGACCCTGGTCGCGTCGCTCGAGGTCGCCCAGTCGGCGGGCACGGGCATGCCGAGGTCGGCGAGTGCCCGGGTGAAGCGGCGCAGGCGCGGATCGACGGCGACGGCACGGAACTGGCGTGCGAGATCGTCGTCGAGGTCGGCGTGCAGGGCGGCGACGGTGGGATCGGTGGTCGAGCCCTCGTCGGTGGAGTTGTCGGTCGGGTCGTGGAACGGGTGGGTCATGCAGGCTCCTGTGGTGTGGGGATGGGACGGGCGGAGAAGGACGCCGGGTGGGCGGCCGTCGGGTGACGACGGACCGAGGATGACAGGGGGGTGTTACGCGGCGGTCGAGGTCGCGGCGCCTGCGGCGAACATCGACGACGCGAGGGGCACCCACCGCCGGGCGGCGGCACGCAGGGCGTGCGAGGTGCTGTCGACCCGGGAGACCACATCGGTGGGCACACCGCGACGGCGCAGGGCGACGATGGGCTCGATGAAGGCCCGTCCGTCGCCCGAGGCGAGGACCACCTCGGCGTAACGCCCGACGACCGCCTCGGGGTCGAGTGTCTCGACGAGCCGCCGGTCGGCCCCGTCGACACCACCGCCGACGAGCAGTCCGGTGGCCGGCAGGACGCGCATCGCCGAGCGCAGCAGCCGGATCCCGGCGGCGTACACCCACACGTCGGGCTCGTGGTGGCCGACGACCTCGTCGATCACCCGCATCGCCTCAGCGACCTGCGCCGGGGTGGCCGCCGAGCTGCCCGCGATGTTCTCGATGTCGACGACGACGAGCCGGCGGTCGGTGGGTGCCCAGCGGCGGGCCGTGGGGTGGGTGGCGCGGGGCATACCTGAGATACGCAACATCGGCCGTGACGCGTGACGGTGACGGATCACGCCGACACCACGGCCTTCGACGTGTCGCCGCGCAGGGCGGCCTTGGCGTGCCAGCACATCGAGCCGTATGCGAAGCCCGGGCAGGTGCAGTCGGGGACGCCGTTGACGACCATGACGTCGTAGTAGGTGCCCGGCGACGAACTCGACGCGAACCGGTACTCGCGCACACCGTTGTCGAGGGCCGCGAGTTCGGGTGCCGTGGTGCGGAATTGCTCGAGCAGCGAGAGGGTCTCCTCGAGCAGGCCCATCGTCGGGCGGGCGGGCTCGGTGACGCCGACCGGTGTGGTGCCACCGTCGATGGCGAGCGACACCACCGTGTCGATGAGCGACGAGTGGTGCGCGCTCTGCTCCTCGACCTCGGCGACCATCGCCGCCTTGGTCTCCAACAGTGCGGCGAC
>JBJSXI010000116.1:0-22200 GCA_046086305.1 Ilumatobacteraceae bacterium | reverse complement strand
GGTCACCGATCCGCTGCCCATGCTCTCGCTGGTACTCCTGCCGGTGCCGCCGCTGCTCCCCTCCACTCAACTCACCGTACCGTTGGGCGCGAAACCCTGCCATCCGCGCCCGCCCCCTCACCCATGGGCGCGAGATGAGTGCATTGCGGCCCAGTTCCGCGCCCATGGGTGAGGGGCGACCCAGCGATGGCAGGGTTTCGCGCCCAACCGTCTGAGGTCACAGCGGCGGGGTGATGACGGGGCGATGGCGGGGCGATGACGGGGCGATGACGGCACGGCGGGGAGGGAGGGGTATGTGGACGACGCGTAGGCTGCGCCGACCATGGTGCATGTGTCCGTCGTCCGCCTCGACCCCGATCTTCCGCTCCCCGGTTACGCCCATCCGGGCGACGCGGGTCTCGATCTGCGGGCACGGATCGACACCGTCGTCATGCCGGGCGGCGGGCGCGCCCTCGTCCCCACCGGCATCGCGATCGCCCTTCCGCCCGGGCACGCCGGATTCGTCCTGCCCCGAAGCGGCAACGCCCTGCACCACGGCGTCACCCTCGTGAACAGTCCGGGGCTCATCGACTGCGCCTACCGCGGCGAGTTGAAGGTGGTCGTGTTGAACACCGACCCGCACGACGAGTTCCACATCCGCCGTGGCGACCGGATCGCCCAACTGGTCGTCCAACGGGTCGAGGAAGTTGCCTGGGTCGAGGTCGACGACCTCGACGGCGACGACCGCGGCGGCGGATTCGGTCACACCGGTCGCAGCTGAGTCCGTCCCGCCGGACGAATCTCCCACGCACGGCCTCACACTCACGAACCGGCGCGCCACTCGCTCATTGCCAGGCGAACACCGGCTGTTCGAGGTCGTGCACCCGTGCACCCATGCGTGCATCGATGCCGACCCAGCGGAACTGCACGAGCAGCGCGCCCGTCGGTGCATGGATGAGATCGCGACCGAGCGGCACCTGGACCACCGGGCGTGGGCTCTCAGGGATGTGCACGAAGCGCGGCGAGTCGGCTCGACGCAGTTCGTGCAGGCCGATGCGATACACGCGTGCGACCTCGGCCGGATCAGGGCGCAGTTCGATCGCGTCGGCCCACATCACGACGGGGGTGATCACGTACCCCGATCGCGTCGCGTAGTCGTCGAGCACGCCGACCACGGCATCCGCGCCGAGGTCGACGCCCAGCTCCTCGTGCAGTTCTCGTCGCGCCGTGTCGAGCACACCCTCACCCGGGTCGACCCGCCCTCCCGGTAACGCCCACTGTCCACCGTGCCGTCCGAGCTTCGCTGCACGTCGACACAGCAGGAACGACGCACCACCGGCGACGTCGACCATCGCCCCGTCGATCCCCTGCAGGTCGCCCGGCACCACGTTCATGTCCTCGGCTGCGGGTTGCAGAGGGTCGACGGGATCCGACGCGACGTCACTCGGTGTCACGACGATGGCGACCGCAGCACGGCGAGCCGACGGATCATCGATCTTGCGAACAGGGTGCGCATCGAGCGCCCGGGCGAGGTGGGCACGCAGCGCCGGCCCGTGTTCGATCGGCCCGTCGTGATCCGGCCATGGGTCGAGGGGCTGCACCGCTGCGACGCTACCGAGTCGGGTCGGATGCGCCAGACTTCGGGGGTGGATCTGTCGGTGCTCGTGTCGCCGCTGTACTTCGTCGCCATGGGCGCCGAACGGCGCGCCCTTCGCCGCAGAGCGGTCGCCGAGGGCAGGGCACCGGGCGAGCTGGTCGCCGCCGACTACGAGCGACGCGACACCGCCGCCAGCCTCGGGATGGGGGTACTCAGCCTGACGACCCCGCTCACGGCGTCGCTCGTCGGCACCGCAGCCCTGCGCCGTGGACGCGCTGGCCGGATCGGGCGCATCGTCGGCTACATCGCCCTGGCCGCCGCAGTCGTCACCACGGTTGCCGATGTGGTCGAGCGGATCGCGGCGCGCGCCGGCGAGTCGCGCCGCAAGGTTCGTGCTGCCGCCCGACGAGTCGCTGCGGTCGGTGGGGTCACGACGGTCGCGGCGGGTGGTGTGGTGCTGTGCGCGACGACGGCCTCGCTCGGCGCCGCATCGCGCCACTGGCGCATCGGGCGGCGCCGCGATCTCGGTGGCGGTGTCGTGCCCCATCTGCTCGCGCTGGTGTGGTGGGACCTCGCCTACTACTGGAACCATCGGATGATGCACCGCGTGCGTGCCCTGTGGGCCGTGCACGTGCCGCACCACAGCAGCGAGCACTACAACCTCGGTACCGCGCTGCGTCAACCGGTGGCCGGCGCGCTCGGTGTGGGGGTGCCGTACGGGATCATCGCCCGCGCCGGCGTGCGTCCGAAGGTGATCGATACGGCCCACGCGCTTGATCTCGTGTACCAGTTCTGGATCCATACCGACACGATCCGATCGCTCGGCCCGGCTGAAGCCGTGCTGAACACGCCGTCGCACCACCGTGTCCACCACGGCAGCAATCGGCGGTATCTCGATCGCAACCACGGTGGTGTCCTCATCGTGTGGGATCGCCTGTTCGGCACGTTCGAACCCGAACATCCCGACACCGATCCGGTGGTGTACGGCCTCACCGAGAACCTCGAGACATTCGACCTGGTGACGATCGGCGTGCACGAATACCGCGCCATGTGCCGCGACATCGCCAACTCGACGAATTGGCGTGACCGGCTCGGCTTCGTCGTCCGTCCGCCCGGCTGGGCCTACGCGCGGCGCGCCGAGCTCGCTGCAGTCACCGACTGAGAGCGCGCCGACGGCGATCCCTCTGACTGCCAGGTCGCCTCGGCGCGGCGGAGGAACTCGAGCAGCACACGGTTGAAGGTGGACGCATGCTCGACCATGAAGCCGTGGGCTGCACCGGAGATGACGACCAGTTCGGCGGTCGGCAGCCGTTCGGCGAGTTCTTCGCTGTCGCCGCGCGGGGTGAGGATGTCCTGGTTGCCCACCATCACCAGCGCTGGCACCTGGACGCTGGACAGTTCGTCGGCCATCGCATCGTCGGCCGAGACGATGGCGTGCACCTGGGAGGCGAAGGCGTGTGCGGTGCGTCCCATCGCGAGTGGTCCGAGCCATCCGAACGCAGGAAGCATGCGGCGGAACGACCGCGGCCCGATCACCCAGCGAGCAGCCTCGCGGCTCATCGCGGCGACACCGCGCTCGGTGGCCATGACGGCCCATGACTGGAGCAGTTCGCGACGCCACTCGTGATTGCGGCACGACGTGCAGGCGAGGGTGAGCGATCGCACCCGCGCAGGGTGACGCACCGCGAGGATCTGGCTGATGGCCCCACCCATCGATGCGCCGACGAGGTGCACCGTCTCGACCTCGGCGTGGTCGAGGACGGCGAGCGCGTCGTCGGCCATCTGCTCGAGGCTGTAGCGGCCGAAGGGTTTGTCGCTGCGACCCGCGCCGCGGTTGTCGAGCGCGATCACCCGGTGCCCGAGGGCGAGTGCGGCGCGCTGGAAGTCCCAGCCGTGCTTGTCGGCGCCGAGGCCCTGCACGAGGAGCACCGGTGGGGCGTTGCGTCGGCCGATCGTCTCGTAGTGCAGACGCGTCCCGTCAGCCGCCCGGGCCCAGGCCATCAGCCCTCGCCGAGCCAGTCGAGCGGGCCGACGCCGGTGACCGTTCCACCGAACCCGTCGAGGAGCCGTTGGATGTGGTGCTGCACCTGCTCGGCCAATTCGACCTCGGCGAGTGGACCGCGTCGGTGATGGCGAGGCCGCACCTGTGGTCCGATCTCGAGACGCGCCGTGCGCGACACCGTGCTGCTCATCGTGGCTGCAGGGAACACGGGCACGCCGGTCGTCACCGCAGCAGCGACGAGTTCGTGGGGCACGACACCGGCGTGACGGAGGCGACTCGTGGCGCTCGCCGGCAGCAACACCAGTTCGCGATGGGCGAGCGCAGCGGCGATCTCGTCGGGATCGTCGAGCAGCGCACCGACGCGCCGCATCAGCGCACCGACCGGCGCGATGTCGGGTCGCCCGACGAAGCGCACGGGTCGGCCAGCAGTGCGCTCGAGTGCCATCGAGGCCCACATGGGGGTGAGTGCGAAACGTCGGCTGTTGCACACGATGAGCGCGCCACCCTTGGCGGGGAGTCGCTCGTCGCCGCCGACGGCAGTCGACCAACGCATCGCTGCGAGTGGCGTGAGCGCGCCGAGCAAGTGTGGATCGCGGCCGAAGTCGTCGACCGAGTGCATCGGCAGACCGAGTCGGAGATTCATGCAGCGACCCGCGGCACTCGCACCACACCCTCCCATTGGTAGAGGTGGTCGATGACCCCGGGCGTGGTCGACGCGGGTGTGATGCCGAGGACATCGCGAGCCAGTGACCCGTCGGCGAGTCGACCGCGGTGCATCACCTCGACGACATGGTCGGGCAGCGGCGCGCCGGTGAGGTGGCTGATCCGCCCGGCGAGCGGCCACTCGGGACCGACGAGGGGGACAGGGATGCGTCGGCCGCGCAGTGCCGCCTGCAATGCGGTGATCGCCCCGGGGGCGACGATGTTCAGTGGGCGATCGAGATGTCGTGCGGCGGCAGCAACGAACGCGCGCGCCGCGTCGACATCCTCGATCACGGCGAAGGGGGCATCGGCGAGTGCGCTGAACGGGACGAGCGGCTGACGCAGCACACGACCGAGTGGACTCGGGACATGTGGCCCGAGCACGGGTGCGAGACGCAGGATGCCCACCGAGATGCCGACGCGCTCGCCGACCGAACGCGCCGACGCTTCGACAGCGGCGAGCATCGTGCCGAACTGACTCGTCGGATGCAGTGGCGCCGACTCTGTGGGGCGAGTGAGCGCGCGTCGACGTCGCCCGTACACCTCGAGTCCACTGCGCACGACGAGTGATTCGAGTGACGGGCACTCGGCTGCGGCGCCGATCACGGCGGTTGCCGACTCGGCAGTGAACCGGCGAGCGACGGCGAGCGGTGCGCGTGCATCGGGCTCCCAGATGCTCAGGTTCACCACGACATGTGGGTCGAGTTCGGTGACGACATCGACGATGCGATCACGATCGGCGGGTGCGAGGCGGTGGAATTCGGCGCGGCGCAGCCGCCGTCGCGGAGGGTCGACATCGATGCCGACGAGTCGTCCGACCCATGGTTCGGACTCGAGCATCTGGGCGACGAGCGACCCCAGTTCGCTGCCCATTCCGCTGACGAGCACACGCCGCCCCGACACGTGCTCAGGGTATCCATATGGCTCTCGGCGAGTGGTGACGCTGATCTGGGGTCGGGAAGTGGTGAACTTTCGGGGTGCACGAGCCGAGAACGCCGACGCGAGGGGGTGTTGCGACGTGTCCGACGTGACCCTGCGGCCCTCGGTCGACCCGGCGCGGCGCCGTCTTCGGTGGTGGCTCGCTGCTGCGGTGGTGGCGCTCGTGTCGGTGCCGATCGTTGCGGCGCGAGGATCGGCTGCCCCGGTTGCGCCTCGCGGCACGTTCGCAACGTGTTCGGGCGCCACCTACACCGTGGTGTCGGGCGATGGCTGGTACCTGATCGCGTCGAAGTTGAACGTGTCGGTGACGTCGCTGCTCACGGCGAACAAGGCGACGTTGACCACCGCCCTGCATCCGGGCGACATCCTCTGTGTGCCCGGCTCGACCACGACGACGACGGCGGCACCCTCCACGACCGTGGCACCGACCACCACGGTGCCGACCAGCACCACAGGTACGCCGACCTCGATCCGTCAGTTCCCGGTGCAGGGGGGATGCTGGTTCGCCGACACGTTCGGCGCGCCGCGGGCGGGGAATACGCGCAACGACGGTGTCGACATCCTCGCCCCGGTGGGCAAGTTCGTGTACGCCGTCGACGACGGCACCCTGACCGCGCGGATCGCCGAGGGGAGCGGTTCCCCCGGCGGTAACACCTGGCGGCTCACCCGTGCCGACGGTGCAGTCTTCGTCTACTCGCACCTGTCGGCGTTCGCGGCAGGCCTGACCGTGGGTTCGACCGTGCGCGCCGGCCAGATCATCGGGCAGGTCGGCACCTCGGGCAATGCCGGCGCGCCTCATCTCCACTTCGAGGCCCGCACGAGTGCGGGTACGGCGGTGAACCCGACGCCGCTGGTCCGCGTCGTCGACGGGTGCGCGACCTCGACGGTGCCCACGCAACCCGCCACAGGTGGTACGACCTCGACGACCCTCGCGCCCACGACGACCGTTGCACCGACGACGCCCACCGCGACGACGACGCCGACCACCGTGCCGACCCTCAACGTGTCGCCACCGCCCAGTGCGGGACGGTGGCGGTTCATCGCCGCCGTGAAGGCCTTCGACACAGCTGGCGGACGTGTGGCTGCCGGCTCGACCACGAGGATCCGGGTGAACACGCTCAGCGGTGTGGTGTCGACGACACCGGGTGTCCTCGTGCGGATCACCGGTCGTGGTCTCACGACGCCTGGCTTCTTGTCGTTCGCGTCGTGTGCCACGGGTGCGGTGACGACGTCGAGTCTCGCGATGCACCCTGGCCGGCTGAACGCGACGATGTCGACTGCGGTGGTCGTCAACGGTGAGATCTGTGTGTTCGCCAGCACTGCGGTCGATCTACGGATCGATGTGGTCGGGTTCCTCGCTGACGACGGGATCGGCGCAGCGGCGGTCGGGCCGCGCCGTGCACTCGATACGCGCGTGTCGGGTCGTCTGGCGGCGAACGTCACGAGGACGTTGCTGCCGTCGACGCTCGGTGTGGCGCTCGGGTCGCGGGCCGTCACGACGACGATCACGGTGCTCGATCCGGCGAGTGCCGGCCGCCTGTCGGTCGGTCCGTGTGGTGGCACGCCGTGGACGGTCGACTACGCAGCCCTTCCCCAGCAGGTCGTGTCGATGGTGGCGCGGATGAACGATGGGGGCCTGTGTGTGACGACCTCGACATCGGCGCACGTCATCGTCGATGTGACCGGTGTCTGGAGCGGAACAACGTCGGCATTGCGAGCGGTGCAGTCCGTGCGCATGTTCGACTCGCGCAGCACGATGGCAGTCGGTACGGGAGTGACGAGGGTGGCTACCGGGCTCGTGAGCACGATCTCGCGCGCTCAATTCACGGTGACGGTTGTCGGTGGATCCGTGTCCGGTTCGGTCTATGTGTGGAACTGCGCGGCCGCCAAGCCACTGGCATCCGTGGTTGCCACGACGGCGTCGACGAACACTGCGGCCACGGTCACCCTCGATGTCAGAGGTGGGGCGATCTGTGTGTCGGCGACGTCGACGATGCACGTCGTCATCGACGTGGTGGCAGTGGGCTGATCGTCAGCGGAGGTCGTTCGCCATGAGGAGCACCTCACGGGCGAAGGGGTCCAGCTGGCGCTTGGCGATCCGCTCGGTGAGCGTGATGCATGCGTTCGGATCGTCGACCATGCCGGCCCAGCGGATGTAACCGCCGAGGATGCCGACGAGTCGGTCGTCGACCGTCTCGTTGTGCACGACGGTCTTGGTCCCGCGGTCGAGCAGCTCGTGGAGCTCGGTGTAGAAGTCGCGCAGCCACGCGGCCAACTCGTCGGTGCCGGTGAACGGCCGGTGGAGTGCCGTCACGCCCAACTCGTCGTAGTTGTGGAGGTTGTGCGGGGCAGGGATGATGCTGATCACGCAGCCGAATCCGTTCTCGCGCAGCCAGATGATCTCCTCCTGGCGGCGCACTCGGCGGTGGTTCTCGCCGTAGCCACCGGGACGCTCACACACGGCGAGCTTGTCGGTCATGATCCACGTGAAGTTGCGGGGCGTGATCCCGAGCGCCCATTTTCCTCGCAACTTCGGCGGCATCGTGGCGTCCTCCAGGTTCGACGGGCCGTTGGGCAGGCTACCCGTTCCCGTCGGGCGCCTGTGGGCGTTCGTCGATCCGCAGGCGCTGATGGGAGCGGCTGACCCGGCGCCGTCCGCCGATGTCGGTGCCTGTGGCCTCACCCCGGGCGACGGCGAGCACCCGCTCGACGGTGGCCAGGTCGGGTGGATGGGTTCCGCCGATCCAGCGTCGCACGGCACGACGGGCGAGGGCGGCGGGCGCCCCGGCGAGGGCGATCGCGTCGGTGGGGTCGATCTCGGCGGCGAGTTGGTCGAGCAGGTCGTGTTCGTCGCGCAGTAGATCGGCCTGGCGTGTGAGGACCGGCACCAGATCACGACCGGCCAGGTCCACCATCATCTGCAGCAACTCGTGGCGAATCCGGTTGCGCAGGTGCCGCGGGTCGAGGTTGGTCGGGTCGTCGAGCGTCTCGAGTCCGAGTGCGTCACACAGCCCGACGGTCTCGGCCCGACGGAGACCGAGGATCGGGCGCCGCACGCCGGGTCGCATGGCCGACAGCCCGCTGCGCCCCGCGCCGCGCAGCAGGTTCAACAGCATGGTCTCGACCTGGTCGTCGGCGGTGTGTCCGGTCATCACATCGGCCGGCAGCACGGCGTAGCGCGCGTCGCGCAGACGTGCCTCGAGATTCGGCCCGTCGTCCACCTCCACGCGCACGGCACGGAAGTCGCAGCCGAGGCGTGCGGCAGTGCGGGCGACGACCAGTGCCTCGTCGGCGGATCCGGGACGCATCCCGTGGTCGACGTGGATCGCTTCGACCACACAGCCGGCAGCCACGGCGAGCGCAACGAGGGCGGTGGAGTCGGGTCCACCCGACACGGCGCACTGAACATGGGTGCCGGCAGGCGGGAATGTGCAGCGCCCGAGGAGCTCGGCAGCGTCGGTCGTGGTCAGTCCTCGGGCGAACGGCGACCGGGATACTGCGGCGAGACGACCTTCTTCAGGTAGCCGGCCACGAGGGCGACCGAGGCGAGGATTCCGACCACGGTGAGGATGACACCGAGCCACCAGTGGAAGACGTTCGCAGCGAACATGAGCCGAAGCGTAGCCGTGGGCGCCGGTCAGCCCGGCATCTGGTCGCCGAGGAGATCGTCGCCGAGGCACGACTGCAGGCGTTCGAGGAGTGTCGGCGGCAGTTCGTCGGTGGCGCACTTGGCCCGGATCACGGCCCGCAGTTCGGCATGGAAGTCGTAGGCCTGCAGGCAGTCGAGGCACCCATCGAGGTGCTCTTGCACATGTGCTCGGGCGCGATCGGGCAGCTCGCCGTCGAGGTAGGTCTGCAGGTCGCGGAGTGTCTCGTTGCAGTCGGCCATCAGGTCGGTCTCATGTGTCGGTCGGGGCGAGCAGGCCCCGCTCGGTGGCGTACGTGACCAACGCCCGCTGCATCGACTTTCTTCCCCGGTGCAGCCTCGACATCACGGTGCCGATCGGGATGTCGAGGATCTCGGCGATCTCCCGGTACGAGAACCCCTCGACATCGGCGAGGAGTACCGGAAGGCGGAACGACTCGGGAAGATCCTCGAGCGCCTGCTTCACCTCGTCGTCCGTGAACAGGTCGAACAGGGTGTCCTCGGCGCTGCGCGCCGACAGGTCGGCGGTGGCGACGCGGCGGTAGAGCAGCAGGTCGTCGATGTCGTCGACGTCGGTCTCCTGGGGGCGACGCTGCCGGGCCCGGTAGCTGTTGATGTACAGGTTGGTGAGGATGCGGAACAGCCAGGCGCGCAGGTTCGTGCCGGCTTCGAACGTGCCGAACGAGCGGTAGGCGCGCAGGAAGGTTTCCTGCACGAGGTCCTCGGCGTCGGAGGGATTGTGGGTGAGGCGCAGCGCGGCCCGGTACAGCTGGGGGGCGTGTCCCATCGCCAGATCGGCGAAGTCCGCACGGTCGGCCACGTCGGTGACCCTAGTGGTGACGTTCGTGGCCCACCGAGTGCCCGACCACGCCTGCCGCCGAGCGAGATCAGTCGGTGGCGGTGTCGTCCTCGTCGGTCGAGCGTGGTGTGCGCAGATGCTTGACGAACACGTGCACGGCCTGGGTCTTCTGGGTGAACTGGCGCGGTTCGGTGATCCGCTCGAGTTCGTAGCCGTGATCGGTCCAGAACTTCATGCCGCGCGTGTTGTCGGCGACGACGCTGAGCCGGATCGTGCGGAACGCAGCGCGCTCGGCGGCGCGTTCGAACGCCGTGACGATCTCGGTTCCCAGGCCACGTCCTCGTCGGTCGGGTCGCACGAGGAGCAGGCCGATCCACCAGCAGTGATCGTCGGGATATCGCTGTAGTGATTCGAGGGCGGCGATCAATGTGGTCCAGTCGCGTCGGTCGAAGAACCCGATGATGTTCTTGTCGCGCAGGTCGCGGCCCGGTGGCAGTGCGTAGAACTCGTCGCGCCCGGCGGTGGGCGGGTATGGGGCGCCGTCGGTGATCAGCGCGAAGTACGGGCTTGCGTCGAACAGGCCTTGCAGGAGAGGGGCGTCGTCGAGGGTGAGCGGTCGACAGTCGCAGCTGTGCACGGGAAGGGGCGGACCGGCCGACTGCGGCCATTGCGACGACACGTGCCGACCTTACGGGACGCCTCGGTCGCAGGTCTATCGACCGCCCCCGCTGGGCCGGAGGGTGCCGGGATACAGTTCGCCGCGTCATGCGCCGACGGGGGTGAGGGCTCTGATGCGATCGAGAATCCTGTGGGTGGTGGGTCTCGTGGCCGTCGGGGTGCTGGCGGCGCAGGCGAGTGGCGACGCTGTCCGGCTGACCGAGGCATCGGCGGCAGTCGGCAGCGATGGCACGCTCATCGTCACGTTCTCGATCGACGGCCTCGACAGTGGTGAGCGGATCGATGTCACTGCGATGACCATCGTCGACGTCGAGTGGACGTGTGTGTCGAAGGATGGCTCGGCAACGCGCACGGCACGCGACGAAGCGGTCGAGGCGGAGATGACGTCGTCGTTCGTCGCCGGCGTCGACGGCGTCGTGACCGGAGCGGTGGTCCTGCCGGCGCTCGAGGCTCCGGGGGATCTCGGGTGCGACTGGGCATCGTCGGTCGAGCCCTCGCTGCTCACCTATGCCGACATCTGGGTGTTCGACCTCGGCAACCGTGTGGCGGCCACGATCAACCCGGTGTCGGCCGTCCGCGATCCCTGAGGCGCGGTGGGGTGGACCTGGTCGGAGCCTGACCAGACCGCCTTCGCGTGAGCACGCGAACACTCAGCGCGTTCGTCTTCTCACATCAGTTCACTGCCAGTGTCAGAGTAGGTCGTTCGGCCTGTTAGTGTCACCCGCAGCGTCGTCACAGCCGTTCGCCGAGCGGCTGCCACAGGAGGGGTTCGATGAATCGCAAGATCAAGGTTGCCGCAGGAATCGCCGTTGCAACGGTGCTCGGGTTCGCTGCCACGTCGCAGGGTGCGAGCCCGCACTTCGCCTCGGTGAAGGCATCCGTCGCAGGCAACGGCGACCTCGTCATCAACGTCCGCGCTGCAGGGCTCGGGTCGAACTCGACCGTCACGCTGCAGGCCGAGGGGTACGCCGAGGCGACGTGGGGGTGCATTAATCGTGGTGGGAAGAACCCCGGCGCCGAGAACAAGCGCACTGAGGGCGAGGGCTTCGACCAGAGCGGGGTCTTCACGTCAGGGCGGAACGGCTCGGTGAAGGCGGCCCTCGTCGTCGAGATGCCGGAGATGCCGAACGATCTGTCGTGCCCCGGCAACATGACCACGGAACTGCTCTCGGTGACCTACTCGAACCTCGTCGTGACCGAGGACGTCAACGGTCTCACGGCCAACCCGAACGACGTCAGCCGCTCCTTCTACCCCTGATCGGCGCCTGACCCCTCACCGGGTGCGGCGCACGATGCGCACCATCCGGTGAGGGCGAAGTGCCCCGCCACGAGCGTCATACCGGTGCGGGCGCGCACTCGTGTGGCCAGGTCGGCGAACTCGCGTGGGTCGAGCTCGACGACGGCTCGACACCCCTCACACACCACCGGGAACGTGTCGGCACGCGCCCATCGGTAAATGGCCGCACCGTGTGCGTAGTGCCGGTGGCTGACGATCCCGGCCGATTCGAATTGGGCCAGGTTGCGGTACACCGTGGCCGTATCGATCTCGGGCAGCGCCGCCTGCACATCCTCGGCGGTTACCGCGCCGGGTGCGGCGTGCAGGTAGCGCAGCATCGACTCCTTGGCCGCCGTGAGCCGGCCGCCGTGGTCGCGCAGGGCCCGCACCGCCGACGCGACGTCGGTGAGGGCCGGGCGATCGCTCGGCGGGGGCGGTTCCACGGGCGCAGCGTACCCGTCGACCCCTGTTGCGAACAGGTCGCTAGATGCGGCTAGGGTCGTCCGAGGAGGTCGGATCATGCACATCCCCGACGGGTTCATCGATGCCGGTACCTCGGCGGTGGTCGGCGCCCTCGCCGTCGGCGGCGTCGCCCTCAGCGTGCGTCGCTCATCGGGCACGCTCGACGACCGGCAGGTGCCGATGGCCGGCCTCGCGGCCTCGTTCATCTTCGCTGCGCAGATGCTCAACTTCCCGGTGGCGGCCGGAACGAGCGGTCACCTGCTCGGCGCTGGCCTCGCCGCAGTGCTGGTCGGGCCTGCGGCCGGTGCGCTCTGCCTGACGGTCGTGCTGATCGTGCAGGCCCTGCTGTTCGCCGACGGCGGTCTGTCGGCGCTCGGGCTGAACGTGTTCAACATGGCGATCGTCGGTGTGGTCGCGAGCGCAGTGATCTTCCGTGGGTTGCGTGCCGTGCTGCCGCGCACCCGGTCGTCGGTCGTCGTTGCGTCGGGTATCGCGGCCGGCCTGACGCCCGCGATCGCGGCGCTCGCCTTCACGGCCCAGTACGCGCTCGGCGGCAACGACGCGGCGTCGGTCGGCACCGTGGCGACGGCGATGGTCGGTGTGCACCTGCTCATCGGGATCGGTGAAGGGGTGATCACCGCGCTCACGGTCGGTGCCGTGCTCGGGGTGCGTCCCGACCTGGTCGCCGGAGCGTCGCATCTGCGGTCCGCGATCAGCGTGCCGGTGCCGGTGGCGGTGTCGGCATGATCCAGCGGCTCGATCGCCGGACACGGTGGTTCATCGGTGGTGGTGTCGCCGTGGCACTCGTGTTGGCGTTCTTCGTCAGCC
This sequence comes from Ilumatobacteraceae bacterium, assembly GCA_046086305.1. Classification (GTDB taxonomy): domain Bacteria; phylum Actinomycetota; class Acidimicrobiia; order Acidimicrobiales; family Ilumatobacteraceae; genus UBA668. Next base: position 9,292 of record JBJSXI010000116.1, on the reverse strand, counting down.
CCCTCGCCAGTTCGTCGCCCGACGGTCTCGAGCGCGTTGCCATCGACAACGGCCTCGACAGCGAGGTGCAGGACCACACATTCGCCGATGGCCCGCTCGCCGACTACTCGGTGGAGGGAGTCGATGACGATGCGCTGGGCACCGGCCTGTCGGGTGTGATCGGGGTCATTGCGACGTTCGCCCTCGGCAGTCTTGTGCTGCTCGTCGTGCGCCGGCGTTCCCCCACGACGGCGACTGATCAGCCGGTCGCCGAGTCGGTGGGCTGAGTCTGTGGGGGCAGGTCACGGGCCGGCCGATGGCCTCTACGTCCACGGTCACGGTGTGCTGCACCGCATGCCGGCCGAGTGCAAGTTGGTCGCCGTGCTGGCCTTCGTGTTCACCGTCGTCTCGACGCCACGCGAGGCGTTCTGGGCGTTCGCTGCGTTCGCCGTACTGCTCGCTGTGGTGGCGGTCGTGGCCGGGTTGTCGCTCGGGTTGGTGTCGCGTCGACTCGTCATCGAGGTGCCGTTTCTCGCGTTCGCGTTCCTGCTGCCCATCGTCGGGCGCGGCGAGCGGGTGGATGTGCTCGGGGTCGGCCTGTCGCACGCCGGACTGTGGGCGGCGTGGAACATCCTGGCCAAGGGCACGCTCGGCGTCGCGGCAACGGTGATCATGGCGTCGACGACGCCGATCCGCGACATCCTCCACGGTCTGCAGCGCCTGCGGCTGCCGGCGGTGATCGTGGGTATCTGCTCGTTCATGATCCGCTACAGCGATGTGGTCACCGGCGAGATGCGCCGGATGCGTGTGGCACGCGAGTCGCGCGGGCACGACCCGCGGTGGATCTGGCAGGCGCGAGCGGTGGCCTCGTCGGCCGGGGCGTTGTTCATCCGCTCGTACGAGCGAGGTGAGCGCGTGTATCTGGCGATGGCCTCGCGCGGCTACAGCGGGGCGATGCCGGTGCTCGACGAGCGTCGGGCCGCTCGACGCGACTGGGTGACCGCTGCGATGTTGCCTGCTGCCGCGCTCGTCGTGGCCTCGACGGCGTGGGTGCTGCGATGAACGCAACACCGGCGCTCGAGGTGCGTGGTGTGGCGTTCGCCTACCCCGATGGCCATCAGGCGCTGTTCGGTGTCGACTTCTCCATCGGCGCCGGCGAGCGGGTGGCGCTGCTCGGCCCCAACGGCGCTGGCAAGACCACCCTCGTGCTCCACCTCAACGGGATCCACCTGCCGGTGCACGGTGAGGTGCTCGTCGGCGGTGTGCGCGTCGAACGCTCCACGCTGCGCGAGGTGCGCCGCAGGGTCGGCATCGTGTTCCAGGATCCCGACGATCAGTTGTTCATGCCGACGGTGGGAGAAGACGTCGCGTTCGGTCCGGCCAATCTCGGGCTGCGCAGCGACGAACTCGCCCAGCGTGTCGACGAGGCTCTTCGGGCAGTGGGGATGGAGGCCTTCGCCGATCGGCCCCCACACCACCTCAGCTTCGGTCAGCGTCGTCGTGTGGCGGCGGCCACCGTGCTGGCCATGCGCCCCGACATGCTCGTGCTCGACGAGCCGTCGTCGAATCTCGACCCGGCGGCGCGCCGCGAGTTCGCCGACATCGTGCGCTCGCTCGGCATGACGACGCTGATGGTCACCCACGACCTGCCGTATGCGCTCGAGTTGTGCCCGCGGTCGCTCGTGATGAACGAGGGACGCATCGTCGCCGATGGGCCGACGCGCGAGATCCTCACCGATACGGCGCTGATGGCGGCGAACCGTCTCGAGTTGCCGTTCGGCTTCGAGCCGTCACGTTGGTGACCGCTCAGCCGAGTTGCAGGTTGCTCGTGTCGAGGCCCAGCTCGTCGTCGGCGGCCTCGGGAATCGGATCCGACCAGAACGACAGTGGAAATCCAGTCGCAGTGTCGAAGCTGGCCCGGTAGTCGGCGTCGTCGAGGTGTGCCCGCAGATGGGCGAAGAGCAGCTCGGCGGTGAGCGGGAGTTCGGCGGCGATCGTCGGGTCGACCGCCAGGCCGAGACGGGTGACGCTGGCGATGCCGTCGACGACCATCACGTCGAAGGGTCCGATCCATTCGTCGAGGCAGTAGCACGATCGGATGAGTGTGAACCGGTAGCTCGTCGTACCGGTGGCCGCCCAGCGTGATTCGGCGTCGGCGAGTGCGACGGCCTCGGGGGAATCATTCGGCACGGTCGTCGAGCTGCTCGTCGTCGTCGATGTGCTGCTCGGCGGCACCGTCGATCCGTCGGTCGACGTGGTGGGGGTACCCGCCGGTGTGCCACAGCCGAGGCCGAGCACTGCGAGTGTGAGCACGAGGATGATCGAGGGGCGGCGCACATCACTCCGACGTCGGCGTGCGCGATGTGGTTCCGCGCCCGAGGAGGAACCAGGCCGTGGTCGTCGCTGCGGTGAGGCCGACAGCGGTGGCGACCGACCGGGGTCCCTCGAGGCCGATGCCGGCGGCGGCGAGACCGAGCACGACGACACCGACGGCCGGAGCGACACCGATCGTGTTTGCTCCGATGGCGTGCGCATCGACCGTGTCGACCTCGGCACGACGGCCTCGTCGCGCACCCACCGCCCGGGTCGCGGCGACGAGCGCGGCGGTGAGACCCAGCACGGCGGCCCACCACAGCGGTCGCGTCCACCACCATGTGCCGCTGAATCGTGTCGGTGCGGGAACGCCGAGCGCGAGGAGGGCGATGCACAGGGCGAGCGCGGTGAGGTGCCAGACGTACACGCCCAGCGCTGCGGCGGCGGGACGGCGCAGATCGTGGCGCCGACCGATGTCGTCGAGTCGCTGCGCGACGACGAGTAGTACCCCGAACTGAGCCACACCGACCACCGCGGTGTAGAGCGTCGGGGGTGTGGTGTTCGAGCGCTGTCCGTCGATCGCGTCGATGAGGGCCGGGCCGTATCCGAACCACCGCACGAGTGCCGTCGCGATCACTCCGGCGACGATCGCGACAACGGCACCGACGCGTCGTTCGTCGATCCGCGCCGTGCGCCACCACGTGCCGAGCAACCACGGCACCGCCCAGGCCGGCGCGAACCCGAGCCACCCGAGCCACGCCCAGTCGTCGGGCACGCCGAGACCGAAGCGCACCACGTCGAGCGCGGCCATGGCTGCGAGGCATGCTGCGGCGCCCGCGATCAGGTGGCGCGGTGTGAGTCGTCCCAGTCGACCGCCCACGGCGGCGAGTGGCGCGTAGAGCGCGACGAACCACAGTGGTTGGGTGGCCAGCCGTGCCCCGTCACCGACGATGCCGGGCGATCCGGTGATGAGCACGGTGCCCACGACCGCCACCGACCACCCACCGACGACCACCAGGGCGAGGCCGGCGAGTGTGCGCAGACGTCGTGCGGTGCGGGCGAATGATCCCGTGGCGTGGGCGAACCCTGCGGCCGCGAAGAACACCGGCATCGGCGACAACGCAGCGAGCGGCTCCCACGCCGGGGCGAGGGCGATCAGGTTGTCGCCGCGGATCTCGCCACCCGGGCGGTCGACGACGGCGAGGAGGAGGTGGCCGACAACCACCAGGGCAAGGGCACCAAGACGGGCGACATCGACCGCTGGTCGCCGGGTCTCCACCTGCTCCACGCCACGACCGTAGGTCGCTGCGGCGGCGTTTGACAGGCCCCGGCTGCCTCGCGACCATGAACGCCGATGGCCACCGAGTCCGACACCCAGGTGGCCGCACGATTCATGGCGGCGCTGGTCACCCTGCACCGGCCGATGGTCGACTACATCGCCTCTCCCGAGGCGGCGGCGATCGTCGATGCGCCGCGGTTCCCCGTGCGCGGCGCCCGGCGGGCGATCGTCGAGGCCAACGGGCGTGTGATCGACGGCCGGCAGGCGGCGGCGCGCACGGCGCTCGAGTGGGCGATGCGGATCGCCGAACGCGGGGCGGTCGCGCCAGATCCCGACGAGTGGTCGATCGACGAGGCTCGCCTCGGTCGGGCACATGCGTGTATGTGGGGGGCGATCGCGCGATCGCTGCTCGGTCATCTGGCCAACGACTGGTTCGTCGTCGACCAGGGGTTTGCCGATACGTGGTTCGGTGCGTCGGCCGTGCTGTTCGTCGACGAGCAGCAGTTCGCGATGGCCGGTCGTGCGCTGCAGGAATGGGCTGAGGCGCGTCGCATGTTCGGTGACACCGCTGGGGCCGAGCTGCTCTTCGCCATGGCGAGTGCCCACTTCGTCGCGGCCGGTCGAGCCGATCGTGCGGCAGTGGTGGCGCGGCGGCTCACCGAGACGGGTCCGGTACCACGCGACTCGGCCTTCCTCGCCGGGCGCACGGTCACCGATGCCGAACTGCGGGTGCTGACCACCGTGCTCGGCTCGCGCAACGCAACGGTCGTGTACACGGCGATGAGCCGCGGCCGGCGATGGGTGAGCGCCGGGTGAACGACGCGCCCACATCTCGACGTCACGTGCGTGTCGGCTACGTCGTGCGCACACTCGGTGCGGCGCTGTGGGCCTTCGTCAGGGCACTCGTCGGTCGGATGCGTCGCGGTCCGCGGCGACCGGGATGGACGTGGACCGAGGAGGTGTTCGCCGTCGTGTCGCGTGCCGTCATCCACGCAGCGGCGAGCGATCCGTGGCAGGCGAGCATGGTCGGCCGCGGTCCGGCGCCGCCGATCGCCCGGCATGTGAGGCGGGCGATCGGGATGGGTGAGGTGCACCTCGGTGGTGTGCGTGCCGAGCGGTACGTGCCGCGTGCGGCGCGCCGCGGCACGATCCTCTATGCCCACGGCGGAGGTTTCGTGTCGGGCAGTGTGGCCTGGGAGCGACGTCCGGCGGCCGAGCTGGCGGTGCTCACCGGGTGCGAGACGTTCAGCCTCGACTACCGGCTCGCCCCGCGGCATCCGTATCCGGCGGCACTCGATGATGCGGTGGCCGCATACCGCGCGCTGCTCGATCGGGGCTGCGATCCGCAGACCACGGTGCTCGTCGGCGGGTCGGCCGGTGCGTGTCTCTCGGCGTCACTGCTGTTGCGTCTGCGCGCCGAAGGGCTGCCGCTGCCAGCAGGTGCGCTGTTGCTGTGGCCGTACACCGACTTCACGTTCGACCTCCCGTCGCTCGCGGCGCACGACGACGCCGACGTGCTGTCGGCCGCCGACCTGCGCAACGTGTGGGGACCGGCATACCTGGGCTCGGCCGATCCGCGCGATCCGTTCGTGTCGCCGTCGCACGCCGATCTCCGTGGTCTTCCTCCCTTGCTCGTGATCGCCGGGGGCGCGGAGGTGATGTTGTCGGCTGCCGAGCATCTGGCCGATACCGCGCGCACCGCAGGTGTGGACGTGCAGTTCACCGTGTACCCACACAAGGTGCATGCGTGGATGGCATTGCGGCGTCTGCCGGCCACGATCGATGCCGTCGACGAGATCGTGGCGTGGTTCGACCTGCGTCTCGGTGCCGGCGTGGCCGGTCAGGCGGGCGCGGGCACCAGTTCGCCGTAGCCGGTCATCTTGTGGAACCGCTCCTGCAGGTGCCATCCGTACGACGTGGTGATGTCGGCGTCGTCGACGTCGAGCGGGGCGAGACGGGTGGCGAGTGCGGGTTCGACGAAGAAGCCGACCGACTGCCGGGGTCCGCCGAGGTCGAGCACACGGTGCGGAGTGGCGGGCACCCGACCCGAGGTCATCAACTCGAGCACGGTGCCGAGGTGCACGGACACCGAGTTCGGCGCCAGGGGGATGCTTCGCCACGTGCCGTCGGGTGCCTGCGCCTGGAGACCGGCCTGCAGTTGCCACAGCAGCGACACCCCCGATGCGTCGCAGTGGCGCGCCGCAGCGATGCGCGGTCCGTCGGGATCGCCGATCTCATCGCGTGTGATGTGCCCTTCGGGTCGGGTGGGATAGTTGAGGAGGCGCAGTGTGTGGTTGCCGGCGGTGAACCCAGCGGCGAGTCGGGCGTCGTCGACGCCGACGGAACGACCGGCCGAGCGCATCACGGCGACGCCGATGTCGGTCATCACGCGGAAGTAGGTGCGAATCGCGTCGCGCCACCCGACGCATGGCTCTACGGCCGGGTAGGCACTCGCCTCGGCGAAGTGGTGCATGCCGACGACATCAGGTGCCGGGTGTGGATCGTCGGGTCCGATGTCGTACATCTCGTTGTATGCCCACGCGCCGGGTTCGAGCGATGCCTTGTAGCCGCGGTACACGGTTGGCCCGTCGGGCCACGACGACTTCGAGGCGACCGACCGCTTGGTCTCGAGATCGAGGTCGAAGAACCGCAGCATCGTCGCGCCGAGTTCATCGATCTGTTCGGCGTGCGGGAGATTGCGCACGACGAAGCCACCGTGGGCGGTGATGGCCGCACCGATCTCGTCGTCGACTCGTCGGCGATCGGACGCGTCGTCGGTGAACAGCGGCCCGATGTCGATGATCCGCAACTCGTCCACGATGGGCACCTCCGGTGTGCTGACGCGCACAATAGTGTGACCGAGCGGGACGCGGCCGGGCCGCCGGGAGCCCGTCTCCGTGTCGTCGACGATGAGGCCGTCGAGTGGATCTCACCGCCGGTCGTCGGCCGGTGCTGCGGCGGCCTAGCGTTTGCGTCATGGCCTCTCGCGAGCGTCATCACCGTCGGCCCAGCCGGCTGCCACCGCCCCCGGGGACCGAGCCGACCTGGCGTACCGAGGGTGCGCCCGAGTCGGGTGAACCGGCGCATCGTCGGCACTGGCTGAAACCGTCGCGGTTGCTGTGGGTGATCGCCGCGGCCGTGGTCGGCAATCTGCTCATCGTCTCGCTCCTCTCCGACGGCGAGGGCCGCGTCGAGGTTGCGTATTCGGTGTTCGCAGCCCAGGTCGAGGCCGACAACGTCGCCGTGGTCACCTCGACGGGTGATGCGATCTCCGGCGAGTTCCGTGAGGCGATCGTCGACCCGGAGGATGCGGCCGATGCGGAGCCGACGGTGGTGTCGTTCACGACGCAGCGACCGGCGTTTGCCGATGACGATCTGATCGCCGTCCTCGTCGCCAACGGTGTCGAGGTGCGTGCCGAGCCTGAGTCGACGGGAACGAGTTGGTTCCTCGCCCTGCTCGTCAACCTCGGTCCGGCGCTGTTGCTGATCGGTGGCTATGTGTGGCTGATGCGTCGTGCAGGTGGGCTTGGCGGGCTCGGCACGCTCGGTCGCTCACGCGCCGTGCGCTCGGACACATCGGGGCGACGGACCACGTTCGCCGATGTCGCCGGCATCGACGAGGCGACCGAAGAACTCGTCGAGGTCGTCGACTTCCTCCGCAATCCCGATCGCTACCGCACCATCGGCGCACGTGCGCCGCGCGGCGTGCTGCTGATGGGTCCGCCGGGCACCGGCAAGACGCTGCTCGCCCGCGCCGTGGCCGGTGAGGCGAATGTGCCGTTCTTCTCGATGTCGGCATCGGAGTTCATCGAGATGATCGTCGGTGTGGGCGCCAGTCGGGTGCGCGACCTGTTCGACAAGGCCAAGGCCGTCGCACCGTCGATCATCTTCATCGACGAGCTCGATGCGATCGGACGTGCTCGCGGCAGCGTGGCGAGTTTCGGTGGTGTCGACGAACGCGAGCAGACCCTCAACCAGATCCTCACCGAGATGGACGGATTCACGGGCAACGAGGGTGTCATCGTGCTCGCGGCGACGAATCGTCCCGATGTGCTCGATCCCGCGCTGCTGCGCCCGGGTCGCTTCGACCGGCGGGTGGTGCTGAACCCACCCGACCAGAAGGGCCGTGCGGCGATCCTGCGGGTGCACACGCGAAAGGTGCCGCTATCGGTCGATACCGATCTCGAGGTGATCGCATCGACGACCCCGGGCATGGTGGGTGCCGACCTGGCGAACCTCGTCAACGAGGCGGCGTTGATGGCGGCGCGTCGCCAACACGAGGTCGTCACCCCGTCCGACTTCGCCGATGCGCTCGAGCGCATCGTGCTCGGAGCCGAGCGGCGAATCATGCTCAGCGACGAGGAACGTCGGCGAACCGCGTATCACGAGGCGGGTCACGCCCTGCTCGGCATGCTCGAGCAGGGGGCCGATCCGGTGCGCAAGGTGTCGATCATCCCGCGGGGTCGCTCGCTCGGTGTCACCTTCCAGAGCCCCACGTCCGATCGGTACGGGATGAGTGAGGTGTATCTACGCGGCCGGATCGTCGGCGCCCTCGGTGGTCGGGCGGCCGAAGAGGTGGTGTTCGGCGACACGACCACGGGTGCCGAGTCGGATCTCGAACAGGTCACGGCGATCGCGCGTCAGATGGTGGGGCGGTGGGGAATGTCGGAGGCGGTCGGGCCGATCACGGTGCTGCCGGCCCCGGGTGCCGATGTCGGCTTCGGGTTGATGGATCCGTCGGCGCCGGCCGAGGCGACGCGCCAGCTCGTCGACGCCGAGGTGCGGGCCATCGTCGACGAGTGCTACGGCCGGGCCGTCGAGCTCGTGCGCACCAACCGTGAGCGACTCGACAAGGTGGCCGCCGCGCTGCTCGCCCACGAGACTCTCGACGAAGCCGAGGTGTATGCGGCAGCGGGTGTGGCGCCGCCGTCACATTCCTGACTGCGTCGCGAGTCAGAAGATCGTGTAGCCGCCGTCGACGACGAGTGAGTCACCCGTGTGGAAGGTGAGGGTGGGGTCGGCGAGGAACACGGCGGCCGGACCCATCTCGGCGGGGTCGGCCCACCTGCGCACCGGTGTGCGTCGGGTGGTGACGGTGCGGAATGTCTCGTTCTCGTAGCCGGCGGCGGCGAGGTCGGTGCGCGTCCATCCCGGCAGCAATGCGTTGACACGGATGCTGTGGCGGGCGAGTGCCACTGCGAGAGCGCGCACGAGACCGAGCAGGGCGGTCTTCGAGGTGCCGTAGGCCTCGTTGTGTGCGGCGCCGTGGATGGCCGATGTGGACGACACGGCGACGAGTGATCCGCCACCCACCTCCACCATGTGACGTGCCGCAGCCTGCAGGACGAGCATCACGGCGTCGAGGTTCAGCGTCATCACGTCGCGCCACTCGTCGATGCCGAGGTTCAAGAACGGCGTGCCCCTGCCACCGCGTGCGGCGTTGGCGAACACTGCGTCGATCCGTCCACCGGCGATCTCGATCGCGTGCTCGAAGGTGCTGCCGATCGCGTCGAGGTCGGCGAGATCACCGATCACCGAGTCGGCGGTGGTGCCCTCGGCGCGCAGGGTGTCGAGGGCGCGTGCAGTCTTGGCCTCGTCGCGACCCCACACGATCACCCGGGCCCCTGCTGCACCGAGCGCGCTGGCCATCCCGAGGCCGATGCCGCCATTGCCGCCGGTGACGAGCACGGTGCGTCCGGTGAGGTCGAGTGGGCGTGGGGT
>JBJSXI010000115.1:0-13075 GCA_046086305.1 Ilumatobacteraceae bacterium | reverse complement strand
GGGATGAGTCTGCTGCCCCCGGCACTGCGTTGCCCCGGGCTGACGCCCGACCGTCGATACCGGATCGACGAGATCAACGTCGGCAGCGGTCGTCGTCCACTCGAACCGCTCGAGTTGACCGGTCGTCAACTCGCCACCCACGGCCTGCAGCTGCCTCCGCTCGCCCCCGAGTCGGGCATCGTCCTGCACATCCACTGAACCGAGAGAGGTCTCGTCATGGCTCTGCCCACCGCACTCGACGACTACGAGTTCGACCTGCGCGGCTTTCTCATCATCAGGGGCGCGCTCTCACCCGACGAGGTGCAGCGACTGAACGACGCCTACGACCGGTTCCCGACGCTGCAGAACGGTGAGTGGTACGGAAACGCCCAGCGACGCGACTACACCAAGGACACTGGCTTCGAGTTGCACAACGTGCTCGACTGCGGCGATCCGGCGTTCGACCTGCTGATCGATCACCCGTCGTGGATACACCACGTCACGCGGTATGCGGGTGAGCAGGGCACCTACGTCGAGGGGATCATGATCGACGAGAGCATCGCGACGAGCCGGAACTCAGGGGGTCACCATCCGGTGCATTCGGGGGGTCACGATGCCTCGAACCGGACGCAGTACTCGTACCGCAACGGTGCCTTCCGCTGCGGCCAGGTGAACGTGCTGGTGTCGTTGCGCGATGTCGGACCCGGCGATGGCGCGACCATGGTGATCCCCGGCAGCCACAAGTCGAACTTCCCTCACCCGCTGGCGGGTGACTACGCGCGTGGTGACCGCATGGACATGCTCCCCCATGCGGTCGAGGTCCACACCAAGGCCGGTGATGCGCTGGTCTTCGTCGACGCGTGCATGCACGGGGCAGGCACGCGGGAGAACGACGGAGAGCGTCGCGTCGTCATCCTCCGCTACGGGCCGCCGTGGGCGCGTTCACGCTTCGGCTACACGGTGTCCGACGAACTGCTCGAACGACTCACGCCGACGCAACGGGCGATCATGCAACCCATGCCGCCGATCCGCACCGGTGATCACCGCGTGCCACAGGATCTCCACGCCTCGTACCAGTTCCGCGACGCGTCGTCCTAGCAGCTGACTGTCGGCGAGCTCCGCGACGGGTCTCGTCAGTAGGTCGTCAGCGGATCTTCACCGTCGACGGGGTGAACGACTCCCATGTGGTGAGCAGCACCCAGGTCTTTCCTCCGTCGGTGGACCGAGCGATCGCCGCGCCGGCGCCACTGACGTAGATCACCGACGGGTCGGTCGGGTCGATGACGATGTTCGACGGCGTCGCCCGACGGTAGAGGGGTCCCTCGTTGAACTCGTTGATCCGGATCTCCGGGGGCAGCGAACCGAGCGTCGTCCACGTTCGGCCGAGATCGGTGCTGACCGTGAACTGGTCGAGATCGGTACGAGCCAACTCGGCCGAGAGGATCGCATAGAGCCGGTCCTTACCCTTCACGGGATCGAAGGTTGGCACCCAGCGAAATGGCGAGATCGTCCCCCACGTCAGCCCGCCGTCGCGCGACACCGACAGTTCGTCGTACGAGTTGAGGATCACCGAACCGTCGGGTGACACGGCGACCCGGTACGAGACAGGAAGTCGTGCGCCCTGCCCGGTGCCGTGGGGCGCCCAACTGCGGCCGCCGTCGGTGGATCGATACCAGCCCGGGCCGAGATCGGTGCCTGTCGGCGCTCCCCCGGCGGCACCGTCCTTGTACTGGAACACGCCGAAGAGCAACGCGTTCCGATCACGAGGATCGACGAGCAGCACCGACCCGACCGTGCGCGCGCCCCATCCGGTGGGGAGTTCGCGCCAGGTACGACCGCCGTCGTCGCTGCGATAGAGCAGTCCGTCGTTCACGTAGGCGACGGGTGCCGAACCGTCGGTCTGCGGCGCCGACGACGTGCCCATGTACAAGGTGTCGCTCGACGTCGGATCAATGGCGAACGCGGAGACATAGGTATTCATGTCGGGCGTCGTGAGCAGGTCCCATGTCCGGCCGTCATCGTCGCTGCGATAGAGGCCCGCGCCGCGCGACTGCCAGATCCCCGACTCGACGGTGCCACCACCACCATGGTGGAGGTAGATGCGCCCGGGAACCGTTGGGTCGAACACGATGTCGAAGGTCTGGCTCCAGCACACCGTCCCATCGGCTTTCGCCATGGTGTGCAGGATGCCCTCCTCCGACAATGGGGCCCAGGTGGCACCTCGATCGAGGCTCTCGAAGAGGCCGAGGTGCTCGATGCCGACGAGGAGTCGATTCGAGTTCCGCGGGTCGGTCGTCAGGCTGAAGTCGGTCCGGTACCACTGATACTGCGTCTGATCACCTTCGGCCTCGCAGCTGGTGTACGGGAACACGCAGCCGACGGGGAACGCGTCGAGCGACGCCCGCACGTTCTCGTTGTCACCCGGGAGGGCCAATGGGTTCTCAGGGTTGTCGCGTGATCCGCAGACCACACCATCGGGCAACTCAGGTGCGGGGCCACCGAGGCGTCGCCAGACGAGCGAGCCGTTCTCATCGACGCACTCGGCTGTCCCGGCCGAGTGCATGCCGGTGGTCGCACCGAGGGAGGAGCACGGGGTGCCCTCGATGGTCGCTTCTTCGACGGAGTCGTCCGTGGAGTCGTCCGTGTCGGGGACCCATCGACGCCACTCGAGCCTGTCGCCCGAGCGGACGCACTCGAGGGTGCCGTCGGACATGCCCGTCGTCGCGCCCTCCTGCTCGCACTCTCCGCCTTCACGCGGCGCTGCGGGTGCCTCGGTGGTCGTGCTGTCGGCGCCGCCCGAGCACGACGCGGCAACGGCCAAGGCAATGGTCAGAGCGGCCAGAGTTCGCTTCCCCACGATCCCCCTCCTTCGACGCCCGGAGCGTACCCACGCACGCTGACCCCATCGGACATTCATGCGCTCGCCGTGGGAATCGAACGAGCCTGTCCGGCGGCACCGTGACGCGTGTCCGCGGCCAATTACCGACCCCTCCGGCCGAGTGTGCAACACCACGCGACATGAAGGTGCGCCCGCTCAGGCGATGGCACCAGCTGCTGGAGCCCCTCCCGAGAAGCGACGCCGCTTGATGCGCAGACACGGGGCCTCGATCAGTCGCCACGAAACCACCGTCACAGCGCCAGTGACGGCCAGCGCAGTGACGACTCGGACCGACTGCGTCTCGATCGTCGCATGTGAGGCCATGAAGTCGAAGATCGGGAAATGCCAGAGGTACAACCCGTAGGAGACTCGACCAGTCGAGGTCAGCACGCGTGATCCAAGTACGGCGGTGGGTCGCCATGACTCATCGAGCGAGCCGAGAATGACGAACGCCGCAGCGATGGCGATGACGGTGAAACCACCTCTGAAGAGCAGGCTGTTAGTAGGTGCCACGTTCATGAATCCGGCAATGACGACGAGAGACACGTAGGCCCCGAACCTGCACAGCCGAGGGTGCAAATCAAGGTGCCGATACCCGAAGGCAAGGAGAGTCCCGAGCAGAATCGAGTCGAGGCGGGCATCGGTGCGTACGAAGATGAACACGGTCCCTACACCCTGATCGAGCAGTCTCACCCGCTGGGCGATTACCGCTATGACGAGGAGAACTGAAACGACGGGCATCCAGCGCATGAGGGATCGACGTCGTGACGCCACATACATGAGGAATGGCCACACCAGATAGAACTGTTCTTCGATGGCCAGACTCCAGAGGTGACCGAGATTCGTCTGGAAGATCTCGCCAGCAGCGCCAAACGCCTCGAGTGCGTAATACCAGTTGATGATGTACAGAACCGCAGGCCACGTGACACTCCACTGAGCATCAAGTGGAAACCCAACGGCGATGGACACCACGAAGACCACGACGAGGAGTACGTAGAGCGCAGGGAGAAGGCGAAGCGCACGGCGCGCATAGAACGCACGCAGAGTGAATCGACCATGTTCGGAAACCTCTCGGAGGATCAACGATGTGATGAGGAATCCGCTGAGTACGAAGAAGATGTCGACTCCGAGAAAGCCGCCCCTCAGCATTCGGTTCGCAGCCGACCACGGCGTCGGCTGCTGGTACCCAAGGAGAAGGACGAGGTGCGATCCGATGACAAGAAGCACTGCGATACCACGGAGGCCGTCGATACTCGGTTGATGGCCATGGAGATCTCTGGGACTCGAGCGAACCGACATGAGTGCCATTCGCTCCACCGGCTCGATTGTACGGAGGGTGACATCTCACACGAGCAGTCGACCTCAACGCCACCCTCGACTGCCACCACAGCAAACGGCCGACCCTGTCGGGTCGGCCGTTTCACGTGGTGGCGGGGGCAGGATTTGAACCTGCGACCTTCGGGTTATGAGCCCGACGAGCTACCGAACTGCTCCACCCCGCGGCGTAGGGGGAAGGCTACGCCGCGGCCGGTGGAACGGCAACTGCCCGAATGGCTCAGCCGACGCTGTCGGTGCAGGTCTCGTACGAGTACGACTTCGTGCGCGATCCGAGGACGCCGAACTTCGACGTGCCGTCGACTCCATCGGGTGTGTCGACCTCGACGGTGTCGCCGGACCTCACGTACTGAGCGCCATACCCGTTGACCGCCGTGCCCGTACGCCACACCCATGCGTACATGCCACTGCGGGGGGCCGTGAACGTAGAGACGGTCGCCGCATCACAGGATGCGTTGAACGGGTTCGACGCCTGCGCGGCTTGGGGAACGACAACGGCGAACGACAGGGCAGCTGTCGTTGCGGCGATGATCTTCTTCATGGCGTGCTCCTCTGTGGATGACGTGGACTGTGAGACGGCCAGGCTGCAGTGCCATCGCCCAATGCCACGGCACTGTGAACCCAGTGCACATTCATCGGCCCGGCTCGGCAGACCTTGAGGACCTTCTCGACAGTCAGTGCGTCGCGCTGAGCGCCTCGGTCGGCACACCGGCCGTCCCGTCCACGGTCGTCCGCCAGTTGGGGGTGCGTCCGAGGATCACGACTACACCGACGGCCATGAGCACGCCACCGATCACCAAGGCGGTTCGGATATCGGTGACATCAGCGAGGCCACCGAGGAAGATGAGTCCACAGCCGTACGACAGACCCGAGAACGCTTGGTTGATCGACATCACCCGGCCACGACTCGCCGCCGGGGCATCGCGTTGGATGATCGACGAGGTGATGATGAAGTACGGCGTTGCGGCGAATCCGAGGAGCGCGATGCCGCCGATCGCAAACGGCACCGTCGGCGCCATCGCATATGCGACGAGCGCCACCGGCAACAGAACGAGCACCCCCACCATCAGGCTCGACCGGCCGTAGCGCGTGGCCAACCACGTCGCAACGATCCCACCGACGATGGCACCGACACCCTGCGCCGAAGCCAACGCCCCGGTGACCCCGGTGCCACCGTCGAACAGCGACTTGGCGTAGATGGGGATCAAACCCATGAATCCCACCACCGTCACGCTGAAGTGCACGGCGAGAACGATGCCGAGCCAGCACGCCGGTGTCGAGCGCGTCGTTCTCCAACCGTCGGCAAGACGCTCGCCGATCGAACCCGGATCGTCGGCGTGAGGTGGGAACTCCTGTCGAACCATCGATACGACAACGGCGAGCACGAGGAATGTGAGTGCATTGAAGGCCACGGTCCCCGCTGGGCCGACCGATGCTGCCAGCGCCGACGCAAGGATCGGTCCGATGACGCGCCCGCCGTTCCACGAGAAGATGCCGAGCGAGAGCATCGCCATCAGCTCTTCAGGCGGTACGAGCTCGGGCAACATCGCTGCGTAGCTCGGCTGACCAAGCGACCCTCCGACACTCGACAGCAGGATGAGGACCGTGAGCACGCTCGGGGTGCGCACACCACTCGCCAGCACAGCGGCGAGCGCTCCCGTCATCGTTGCCTGAAGCACCAACCCACCTGCGAACACCCGCCGCTTGTCGAAGCGGTCTGCCAGGAGACCACCGATCGGGGCCGCAAGACCCTGCGGCATGAATGTGGCAACGGCAACGAGACCCGTGCGCAGTGCCGACCCAGTATCAGCGGCGATGAGTACGCCCACCACGATCAACTGCACCCATGTCCCGATGTCGCTCATCACTGCGGCGAACCACAACCGGCGCACCTGTGAGTGGCGGAGGGGAACGAAGGGATGCTTACTCACGGCAAGTGACGAGACTACTGCGAGCGGTCGTCCGACACCGGGTGGGCGACACCCTCCACGATCGCGCGGAGGTGCGGCCATGCAGCGGCGAAGCCGGCGTGCAAGGGGCGATGATCCACCAGCTCGAGGGGTACCCAGACGACGGCATCGGTCTCGAAGTTGATCGAGGCGCCGAAGTGCCGGTCGACCTCGACGACGATCGTCGTGTAACTCCAATCCTCGGCCGGCGCGAACACGTACTGGCCGAGCAGTCGGTACCCCGGCGGTGCATCACCCACCTCCTCGGCGGCCTCGCGCATCGCCGCCTCGAAGGGTGTCTCGCCCTCGTCGATCGCCCCACCTGCGGTACTCCAGGTACCGCCCTCGTGCGCGAATGCCGACCGCTGCTGGAGCATCACATGGACCGGCTTGCCCGCAGGTCGCCATACGAACAGCACGCCGGCCGCCCCGAACCGACCCCAGCGCACATGCCCGTCGGCGCAGCGCACGAACCCGTCACCCGAGCGTTTCTCCACGGCCGCCGACACTACGCGTGCTCTCCGACGGGCGTGCCATTCCCGGGTCAGCATCGGTCGAGCCGGTACGGTACGGCTCACCGACGCGTCCGGGAGCGGGAATGGGGTTGTTCAGGAAGAAGTCGAAAGAGCCCGAGCGCGCCGCGCTCGCCGCGACCGAGGTCGCCGCGCTGCGCGCCGACCTCGCCGACATCCGAGCCCGCCTGAAGACCGCCGAGCAGGCGAAGGCCTCGTTCGAATCGCGACTCGACGTCCTCGATGCTGCCGCCACCAGCCTCGGGATCGAGCGATCCCTGCCACCGCCGCCCCCCGATGCCGACGTGCATGTCGCCACGATCGCGCGGCTCGATGAACTGTCGAGTCAACTCGGCCTGCTGGCCGAGCGCCTGTCGGCCAGCGACAGCACACTGCGCAGCATCGCCGACCAGGTCGGCACGCTCGATCAGCGCGTCACTGCAGTGAGCGTCGAGTTGGCGAACCAAATCGACGAACTCGGTCGCGACATCGACGCGCTGTCCGAGGCCGGGCCGGCCGGCGTCGACGATGCCGCACTCGAATCCCTGCGCACCGCGCAGGTGCGCCTGGCCAACGAACAGGCGCGCTACGAGATCGCCTTCCGCGCCGATCTGGCCACCCTCGCTGAGCAGTTACGACGCGGCCGGACCTGACCGCCGGTCAGTCGCCGATCAGGTCGAGCGCTTCGCGCACCAGGTTGCGTGCCTCTTCGATCTTCGCGGCGTAGGTCGCAAGATCGCGCTCCTGCAGCGCCTGATCTGCTTCGTTGAACAGATCCTCGGCCTGCTGCAACAACTCTTCGGCGGTGGCATCGCCCGGCTCCGTCGGTTCGGTGGGATCCGTGGGAGTGCTCGGGCCGGCATCGACCACATCGTCGAGATCTGCATCGAACCCGGGGAACAGTTCGGTGATCGCCGCAGTGAGCGACGAGCCGTACCCGACCTCGCCGTCGTAGTAGGCGATGATCCGCTGGATCTGGGGCACACCGGTCTGCTGCGACTCGACATACAGCGGCATGGTCCACAGCACACCCTTCGACACCGGCAACATCTGCAAGTCGCCGAAACTGACGACCGACCGTTGCTGGTTGAACAGCGTGACGTCGCGTGACACATCCGGATCGGCGAACATCTGCGCGGCAACGGTGTACGGCCCGTTCTCGAGGCTGCCCACCTCGTACACGATCAGGCGCCCATTGCCGTAGCCGGGTTCACGCACCGCGATCATGTAGCCCGACAGTTCTTTGCGCTGGTTCGACGCGCTGAACGGAGAGAAGGGTCGGTAGAGCGCGAAGTTGGACTCGTCCCCACCGTCGGCGTGGAACATCACGTAGTAGGGCTCGAAGCGGGGTGCGTCGGCTTCGAGGGCGAAATCACTCACCGCCGCCGCGGTGGTGCCATCTGTTCCGGCTGATGCCGGCACCGTGGTGACCGTCTCGCGGGTGTTCGCCGGGGCGAGACCGACCGACCACGCACCCTGACGATCGAAGAACGCGTCGGCCGCGAGGCGGTACTTCGAGTACGCCGCGGTCTGCACACGGAACAACTCCTCGGGATACCGAAGATGTTCGGGCAGACCGGCGGGCATCTTGGTCGCCGGGGTGAACATGTCGGGGAACACCGTCGACCAGACCTGCAGGATCGGATCGGTGCCATCGACGGCGTAGAGCACGACCGATCCGTCGTAGGCATCGACGGTCGCCTTCACGCTGTTGCGCACGTAGTTGAACGGTCGCCCGAGCCCGGCGCCGAGGTCGAGCTGGGTGACATCGGCGAACTCGGCGTTCGGGTACCGATCACTCAGGGTGTAGGCATCGATCACCCACAGGATCCGCCCCCCGACCACCACGGGATACGGGTCGGCGTCGAGGGCGAGGAACGGGGCCACCTTCGAGACCCGGTCGCGCACGTCGCGCACCGACAACAGGCGCGACTCGTCGACGATCGCACTCGAGCCGATCAGGTTGTACTCCCATGCATCGATCGCAACCGCGAGTCGGCGCAACGGACCGTCGAGCAGGATGCCCGACTCGCCCGAGTAGGCCTCGGTCGTGGCGCCGCATCCCTGCTCGGCGACCGTGGTGTTGACCACGGCATAGCCGTCGAGTGACGGGCTGTAGTACAGCTCGGGTCGCTCGATGTCGAGCACGTCGTTGCGATAGGCGGGGTTTCCGGTGCGGGTGATCTGCCCGGCAACCGCGACCGACAGGCCGCAGCCGTGCGTATTGATCAGTCGAATGCCCTGCCACGAGGTATTGCCCACCTGGCGGAGGTCGAGTTCGCGGGCGCCGACGATCACCTGACGCACCTTGCCGTCGACCTCGTACCGACCGGGATCGAGGTCGACGATGTTCTGACCCGGCTGGCCGACCTGGTTGCGGAACAGTTGCTCCATCGCCGTGTCGGGTTTGACGAAGCGAACATCGCGCAGTGCGGCGGCAGATCCGACGAGGTCGCTGCGTCCGAGATCATCGAATTCGACCGACCGCACCTCGACCTCGTCGATGCCGATCGCATGACGCGTCGCTTCGATGTTGTACCCGATGTAGCTGGCCTCACGATCGCGCTGGTTGGGCTTCACGACGAGCCCCTGCACGGCAACCGGATAGATGACACCGCCGACGACGGCGACGATGGCCCACAGTGCCGAGGCGACGATCGCCGGCCGCCAGCGATCGGTGCGCAGGGTGACGAGGTACAGCACTGCGGTGAGCACGGAGATGAGCGCGAGCAGCAGCACAGCGGGAAGCTGGGCGTTGTCGACCGCATAGGTGATGCCTCGCACCACGCCCCGACGCGCAGTGGTCAGTTCGTATCGGGCGAGCCAGTAGTCGCCTGCCTTCACCAGGGCGAGCACGGCCAGCAGCACTGCGATGTGCGCCTTGGTGGCCCGACGCACCTTCGGCCGTGGCGGCTGCAGGATGATCCCACCGGTCAGCACGTGGGTCATCACGACGAGCAGGATGATGAAGATCAGGGCGGCGAACAGCCAGTCGACGACGAACGTCACGAACGGCAGACGGAAGATGTAGAAGCCGACATCGTTGCCGAACCGGGCATCGGCACGACCGAACGAGGTGCTGTTGCGGAACAGCAGCCAGCTCTGCCACTGGCTGGCTGCGGGCAGAGCGAACAGGAAGCCGAACACCACTGCGACCGCGAAGCGCACGATCCGCAGGCGCTGGCCGAAGTACTCGTGGAACCGCTCGACGACCGGATGCGTGTTCGCGGAGAACGTCGTGGGTGCAAGACGATCCGCGATGATCAGGTTGAGGATCGCGAGGACCGTGAAGGTGATCCCGAAGATCGAGAAGAGCGCTGCCTTCGACGAGAGTGCGCCCCAGAAGATGTCGGTGCGGTCGATCGATTGATGCCAGAGGAAGTCGACGTAGAAACTCGACAGGTAGCGCGCTGCGACCACGAGGGCGATGACGGCCGCTGCAACCGCGATGAGGATGATGCGGCCGCGGTCGCCGCGCGCCATGGCGCGCGAGGGGGGAAGGTCGGAGGGAGTACGCACGAGGCCGAGGCTAGTTGTCGGGTGGCGCGAAGGCGCTGCGGGACGTCGGGTTCAGTCGGCGCGCACGAGCATGCACCGACACCCTGCATGCGCGGGTGCGCAGAGGTGATCGGTCGGGAACGGATCACCGGCACCGACGCGCCCAGCGAGCGCATTGTCCTCAGCATCGGGGCACTCCGGGCCGTTCGGATCGACGGTCCAGCAGAGTGGTGTGCCCGGCACTGCGGCGGCGAGCGCACCGCAGCCGAACGCGAGCCGGAGCACCTCGTCGAGCTGACCGTCGATGCGCTGGGTCTTCCACTCGCGGTAGATCGCACGCACGTGGTCGGCGATCACCCCGTTGTCACCCTCGGCGTCGGCGATGGCTCGTCCGAGCCGTTCGCGCAGCGGTGCGACGATCGTGTCGTTGATCATCTCGATCGCCGAGTGCAGCGCACGCGCATCGGTGATCGCACGTTCGTGGGCCGCTTCACCCCGGTCGTCGACACTCGAGCCGCCCGCAAGGCTGGCCGCAGTGAGCTCGGCATCGACGGCGTCGGCGAAGCGGGCGGCGTGATCCGTGGCCTTGGGCACGAGTGCGTCGAGGCCAATGACCGGCTGGCGACGACGCAGCACGGCGAGCGCGTCGTTCTGTTCGTCGGCGAGCGTGCGCTTCATCTTCCGTGTGGCAGCGACGAGCAGTGGCTCGAGTGCACGGTCGCGACGAGCGAATGGTGACTCGGCGGCAGGATCGACGTCTTCGCGGTTCGTGGTTGCCACCGGCGCGGTGTCGGGCTTCGGCGGCGAGGCATCGAACACCGACGGCGGCGCAGGACGCTCGACGTGGCGCTCCGTGACGCTCGTCTGCTCGGCGACGGTGTCGGTGCGCGCTGCCTTCAGCCGGGCGAACAGATCGTCGACCGACTGCTTGGGCGCCGACGGTGGCGGCGGTGTCTGCATCGACGGGTGGCCAGCGGTCTCACCACCGAACAGCGACACGACCGGGGCGATCGGTCGATCGTCGTGCTCGACATCGTCGTGCTCGACATCGACGTGCTCAGCATCGACATGCTCGACATCGGCGTCGATCTCGGGTTCGGGCTCGACCTCGAGGTCGGTCGCAGCAACGACGTCGGCCGGCGATTCGTGAGCAGGCGTGTCGTCGAGGTCGTCCTCGAGTTCGACGTCGTAGATGCCAGATGCACCGGCGGCGACCTCGGTGGTCTGCTCGACGGTCTCATCGGAAACGGTCTCGTCAGCCACGGGCTCGTCGGCAACGGGTGTGGGCTCGACCGCTGGTGTCTCGACTGCTGGTGTCTCGACCGGCGGCTCGACCACCGGTGCGCGCTCGGCGACCGGCCGCGGCGTGTTCGGCAGCATCAACGGCACGGGCCCGGTGGTCGGCGACAGGTTCACGTACTCGCCGGGCTCACCCACCGATGACAACTCGGCGATCACGTCGACGGCGGCGAGACGCGCCCTCTCGAATGCCTGCACCAGACGATCGCGGCCGTGCACGATCTGCTCGATCTGCTGGCGAGCCAGTTCGCGACGCTGGGCCAGGTCGGCGAGCACACGTTCGCGATAGGCGCGGGCTTCCTCCACCATTTCGCGACCCTGCTGCTTGGCCATCTGCACCTCGGCCTCGGCATCGGCCGCCGCGTCGTCGCGTCGCCGCAGGGCCTCCTGCTCGGCGTCGTCGCGCACCCGGGTCGAGTCCTCGCTCGCCTCGCGAACGAGTCGCGCGGCCTGCTCCTCGGCGCGGATCTTGATCTGCGAGGCCGCCTCACGCGCCGTCTGGAGGATCCGCGCCGCCTCCTCGCCCAGCATCTTGGTGACCAATTCGTCGTCGACGACCACGGCCGGGTTCGGATTACTCGACTGGGCGACCCGCAGTTCGTGCTCGAGGAACCGTTCCCGCTCGCGCAGCCGGGCCATCTCGGCGGCCACCATGCGCAGGAAATCACGCACCTCGGCCTGATCGAACCCGCGACGCGATGGCGTGAACGTCGCCGCCGATACGGCGGAGGGCTCCGACGGATCGGGGCGCGAGAACGTGATCGCCATCGGGAGAACAGTACGCCGGGGGGGCCCGGGAACGGCGGCAATCGGCCCGCTGCGCCGGGTCCGGTCAGGTACTGGCGAGTTCGCCGGGGGCGATCAGCGGATCCCCGCCGAGGCGGGCGAGGACCTCGAGTGCCTCCTCGAGGGTCGCCACCGGGATCAGTTCGACGTCGTCACCGACGACGGCCTGCGCGGCGGCGATGCTGTCGGACCCGGTGTCGGGCTGCCCGGCCGGCACGAGCATGTAGCGGGCTCCCACCTGCTGCACCGCCGACGCCTTCGAGCTGAGCCCGCCGATCGCCCCGACGGTGCCGTCGACGCGGATCGTCCCTGTCACGCCCACCTTCACGCCGCCGGTCAGATCGCCGGCGGTCAGTACGTCGATCAGGCTGAGTGTGAACGCCAGTCCGGCCGACGGGCCACCGATGCTGCCGGTGTCGATCCCGATGGTGACGCCGTCGGGTAGGCGCAGCGTGGTCGTGTCGATGGGCATGAACCCGATGATCGCCCGTTCGGGGTCGTCGGGCGCAGCGATCAACTCGACGGTGGCCGTGAGGGTCTCGTCGCCGCGCTCGACGGTCAGTTCGATCTCGTCACCGGGTCGACGGTCGGCTGTCACGCCCTGCAGGTCCTCGAGGCTGACGATGGCGAAGCCGGCGGCTTCGACGATGACATCGTCGTCGCGCAGGAAGTCGGCGGCCGGCGGCGACGAGGTGCACTCGTCGGCGGCGTCGTCGTAGTCGAGACACAGCACGTAGTCGACCACTGCGGGCCCCGGAACGAGCTCCGGTTCGAGTCCGGCACGGCTGAGTGCCACATACACGGCCCAGTCCTTGGCCGTGGTCATCTGACGTTGGCCG
>JBJSXI010000114.1:0-9058 GCA_046086305.1 Ilumatobacteraceae bacterium | reverse complement strand
CCCGGCGGTGTGACGCAACGCTCACGACATCGACACCTCGCCGATCGTCGTGGGGTCGGATGAGAGTGCGACACGTCTCGGGGTCGATGCCGTGGCCGATCACCACGGCCCGTTCGGCGAGTCGCCGCGGCAGGCTGGCGCGAACGAGGTCGGACACCGCGATCACGACGGCGGTGGGCGGCAGGGTGACGCGCAGTGCCACCCTGGTCGGCCGGCGCAGCCGACCCCACATCGAGTGGATCGTCACCGCGAGTCCCGTCCGGCGCCCTGCGAGTGTGGCCGCGACCCCTGCCAGTGGTCCGTGGGCGTGGACGACATCTGGTCGAAGTTCGTCGATGAGGTGTCGCAGCCGGGTCACGGCAGTTCGGCCGAGATGGTCGGTGCCGCCGAGGTCGTGCACCGTGACCCCTGCCTCGACGAGGCGGGGGCGAAGTGCGTCGCGCTGTGGATTGATCACGG
This sequence comes from Ilumatobacteraceae bacterium, assembly GCA_046086305.1. Lineage (GTDB taxonomy): Bacteria > Actinomycetota > Acidimicrobiia > Acidimicrobiales > Ilumatobacteraceae > UBA668. The sequence goes on along the minus strand of JBJSXI010000114.1, from coordinate 8,599 downwards.
CGACCGCGACCTCGTCACCGGTCCGCTGGAGTCCGGTGGCGAGGTCGACGACCATTCGCTCGACGCCCCCGACGTCGAGGCCCTTGACGACGACGAGCACGTGCGTCGTCATCGGCGCACGAGTGTCTTGGCGATCGGCGCGGTGCTGACCGTCTCGGGTTTCGGGAGACACAGCAGGAACAGCAGCGACGGCAGGATGAGGCTCCGTTGTCGGACGAGGATGCCGAGATTGGAGAAGCCCGAGTATCCGAGCGCCGCGAGCACCGTCGCCGAGAGGTGGAAGAGGGTGAGCGGTGTGTCACGCAGCATTGCGCGCAGACTGCGGAGTCTGCGGATGCCGACGAGCGCGATGACACCGATCAGGGTGGTCTCCATTGCGGGCAGCAGGTCGGTGAAGGTGTCGGCCTCGCCGAGCAGCGGCCGGGTCAGCGTGCGAAGGATCGCGAAGGGATAGTCGACGGGACTGGCCATGGACGGGGGAATGAACTCCGACCCGCCCTGGGCCGTCTGGAGGAGCGTTCGACGGAACGCCGCGTCGAGTTGCTCGCTCACCGAGTCGTCTGCCGCGCCGGAGGCCAGATAGTCGAGCGCTTGTTGGCCGACGGTGATCGTCGCGATGGCGACGAGGACCGTGGCTGCGAGTGCGATGTATCGGCCGCGATCGTGACGTTCGAAGCTACGTACGGCCGACCAGAGTGCCGCGAGTCCTGCGGCGGCGAGCCAGATCGCGCTGATGTGTGGCCGCACGGTCGCGGCCATCGCTGCACCGAGGGCAGTGATGGCGGCTGACGAGGTGAATCGTCCGCCGACCAGGACGCGCGCGATGCCGTAGGTGAGCACCCCGAGTGACAGGGTCATCCACGCTTCCTTGCCGATCGACGATGGCCAGAACACGAGGCTCGGCGCGAACATGCAGAACCACGTGTAGCGCGTGAGATCGAGGCGCGGTGCGGCGATGACGGCGGCGCGGATCGAGAAGAGGACGCCGAGATAGCCGAGCACGGCGAACCAGACGAAGCCGCCGAGCTTGCTCGCCCCGACGAGTGCATACAGGGTGCCGGTGACCCGCTCGACGAACTCGGTGCCCTCACCCTGGGGGAACAGTCCCCAGGGGCCGAGTCGCCCGCTGCGGATGTCGTCAGCGATGATCCGCCCGGCGGAGTGGTACCGGCCGGCGTCGCTGCCGCCGTACGCGCCGAAGGCGACCCAGTAGCGCGCCGCTGCACCAGCGAGCTTCGCGGCGAAGCCGATCGTGGCGATCCGGACGAGATCGGGACGTGTGGCGAGGATCCGCCGGGCGAGCGCAACAGCAACGATCGCCGCGATGGGCATCGCCACGATGCCGCCCCAGATGTCGTAGGACTGGGCGATCATCGCCCAGCCGAGGACGGCCATGTAGGCGGCGCCGGCGACGACGACGGTCGAGTTGTGGACGACGACGCGGGTCGTCGACCGCTCAGCGTTCGGCGGGCGCACCGTGATCCGCCGACGAGCCGATGATCGGGATCGGCGCGGTGATCGTCGTCGAGGTGACACTCGGAGTCGGCGTCGACGCAAGGCCGGTCGGGATCGAGCTGGTCGGGATCGTGCTCGTCGATGCCGTGGGCACCTGCGTCGTCGCCGCCGGCGCGTGACCGTTCGACGGAGCGGGGGTCGCGTCGGTGGGCACCGGGACCGGAGCCTCCGCACTGCGCCGCCAGCGACGCGAGCGTGTGGTGTCGGCGGCGGGCTGTCCGTAGCCGTAGTACGCGACGCGGTCGACCGCACCGCCGATGACGGCGAGGTGCAACTGCGCATTCGAGAGCGAGCGGAGCAGCTGCATCGTGCGCTCGGTCGCGCTCCTCGTCGTATGGCCCACTCGCACGGTGACGACGACGTTGTCGGCGAACGGCAGGAGCTCGAGCACCTCGGCCGTCGCGCCGACCGGAGAGGTGTCGACGACCACCTCGTCGCCGATCTTGGTCAGAGGGGTCAGCATTCGCGCCGTCGAGCGGGCGAGATTTCCGGGTGACGGATCGGCGCCCGTGAGGTCGAGCAACACCACGCTCGGCACGCGTGTGCGACGAAGGAGCTGCCGAACGGGAACTTCGGCGAGTTGCGCGAGACCGAAGACGGTCGGTGCAGGTTGGTCGCCGAGCAGCCGACGTCCGAGCGTCGGTCGGCGGAAGTCGGTGTTGACCGCGATCGTGCGTCGGTTCGCCTCGGCCATCGCCACGGCGAGTCCGATGGCAGTGCTCGTCTTCCCGTCGCCGGGGCCGGGCGACACGATGAGCGTGATCGGGGCACCCTCGATCTCCTCGGCGAATGGGTGGGCGCCACGCGCGAAGCTGAGCACGCTGCGCAGCGTCCGGTACGCGTCGCTGACCGGATCGTGTCGGTCGGCGGTGGCGACGAGGGTCGGTTGCGGCGCGTGAGGCACGACGATCGACGCCTTGCCGCCGAACACTTCCTCGGCTTGTTCGACGGTGCGGATGCGGCGGTCGAGTCGATTGAGTGACGACGCCACACCGAGACCGACGAGGCTGCCGACGATCAGGCCGAAGGCGCCGCGACTCGTGCGACTGCGCGGCGCAGCGAGCCCCGACCGCTCCTCGACGGGAAAGGCCTCGGCGCGCTCGAGCGTGTTGAGGAGCAGTCTCCCGCTCGCCTCGTTCTGTGCGGTGTACTGCTGTTCGTAGACGACGCTGTACTCACGCGACAGCGCATCGAGTTCGGCCTGCACCGCGGTGTCGTCGGGGTTCTCGCGCAGGCGTGTCTCGAGCGCGTCGATGTCCTGCTGCAGACGATCGGCTCGGTCGAGGAGCGCCTTGGTGCGATCGGTGAACTCGCGTGTCTGCACCTCGGCGATGTAGGTCGCGAGTTCGGACGCGAACGTGTCGGCGATCAACTCGGCGCGGTCGGGCAGGTCGGCGGTCGCCTCGATCTTCAGCGCCCCGGTACTCGGATCGAGGGTTACCGATGAGAGCGTGCTGCTGGCGGTACCGGGTGACTCGAAACCGAGCGCATCGGCAACCCGTCGGGGCACCTCACCGGTGGTCGTGAAGAGCACCAACTGGTTGGTCGTCACCGGATCGCCGAAGGGGTTCCCGCTCTCGCTCGACACGAGGATGGTGTGGCGGGCGCGGTAGACGACGACGCCGTCAGCGGCCTCGTCGGGCGCCGGCACGGCGCCGAGGAGCAGCCCACCCACGGTGAACAGGACGGCGACCCACCAGAATCGACGCAGCGCCTCGAGCAGCGATGAGCGGTTCACCTAGCGTGCTCCCATCAGGTGGGCGACTGTAGCGGGCGCATCAGTTCACGTTCCGATCGCGACCCTGCCAGTAGGGCTCGCGGAGCTTGAACTTCTGGAGTTTCCCGGTCGCCGTGCGGGCGAGCACGTCGCGGAATTCGACCCGCTTGGGGCACTTGTAGCCGGCGAGCCGCGACTTCGCATAGGTGATCACGTCCTGATCGGTCAGCGTCGAGCCGGGTGTGCGGACGACGAGGGCGAGCACCAACTCGCCCCATGTCTCATCAGGCACACCGATCACGGCGACCTCGGCGATCTCCGGATGGCCGAAGAGGACGTCCTCGACCTCGATCGAACTCACATTCTCGCCCCCCGAGATGATGACGTCCTTCTTGCGATCACTGATCGTCAGGTGGTGCTGGTCGTCGACGAACCCGCCGTCCCCCGTGTGGAACCACGAGGGGCCATCGGGGTCGTCGACGGCGGGCTTCACGGCGGCTGCCGTGGCCTCGGGCTGCTCCCAGTATCCGGCCATGATGTGGTTGCCGCGGGCGAGGACCTCGCCCTCGGAGCTGGTGCGGATCTCGATGCCGAGGGCCGGTGCGCCGGCCCGCCCGAGCAGGGCTGCTCGCTCGGCGGGTGAGCACGTGTCGTACTCGACGCGACGCCGGTTCATCGTCAACAGCGGCGCCGTCTCGGTGAGCCCGTAGATCTGGATGAATTCCCATCCGAGGTCGGTCTCCATGCGTTCGATCGTCCGTGTCGGCGGCGGAGCCCCCGCACACACCATGCGCACCCGTCCGTGTCCGGGGATCGGTCCGTCCCAAGTCGACGCAGCATCGAGGATCATGTTGGCCACCGCCGGTGCACCGCACAGCAGCGTGACCCCGTGGTGGTCGATCCGGCGGAGGATCTCGGCACCGTCGACCTTGCGCTGGATCACATGCGTCGCTCCCATGCCGGTGACGGCGTAGAGCACACCCCACCCGTTGCAGTGGAACTGGGGCAGGACGTGCAGGTAGACGTCGCGGTCATCGATCCCGAGTTGCCAGCCGAACACGGCCGCGTTCAACCACACGTTCCGGTGGGTGAGCTGCACCCCCTTGGGTCGCGCCGTGGTGCCGCTCGTGTAGTTGATCGTCGCAGTCGCCTCCTCGTCGGGTGTCCACGACGCGGGCTCGACGTCGTACCGCAGCAGGACGGCGTCGCTCTCGTCGCCGATGACGTACCTGTGTGCACAGCGCACCTCGCGCAGTGCGCTGTCGAGTTCGGGGTCGACGAACAGGACCCGTGCACCGCAGTGCTCGACGATGTAGGCGACCTCCTCGGCGACGAGGCGGAAGTTGATCGGCACGAGGACACGGCCCGATCCGCTCACCCCGAACAGCATCGTGAGCAGTCGGGCCGAGTTCTGGCTGACCACTGCGACGCGTTCGCCGACGCCGATCCCGAGGGCATCGAGCCCGGCAGCGACGGCGCGCGCCCGGCGGGCGACCTCGCGGTAGTCGAGTGTGCCCCACGATGTGGCTGGCTGGTCGGGCTCGTCGACGAGTGCCGTGCGATCGGCGTAGACGTGCTCGGCGCGGCGGAGGAAGTCGTTGACCGTCAGCGGGATCCGCATGCCCGCATTGTGTCAGTCATCGCAGGAGCACCCGTCCGGGCAGGGTCGCCGGCGGGTACCCTGCGCAGGAATGTCCGATGCCCCGAACTCGAGGGGTGGTCGTCGACGCCCTCGGCGCAGCCCCGCCCGGTCGTCGGACCACCCGGCGCCGCGCCCCGCGCCAACCCTCACGCTCTCGCCCGACGACTACGTGCCGACCGGGTTCGCCGACCTCGGCGTACCGGCCCGGGTCGATCTCGGGCTGGCCGCGGCCGGGTTCACGACACCGTTCGCCATCCAGGACAAGGCCATCCCGGTGGCCCTCACCGGCCGTGACGTCTGCGGACGGGCCAAGACGGGATCGGGCAAGACCCTCGCCTTCGGTGTGCCGATGCTCGCTCGACTCGAGGGAGCTGGTGCGCCGAATCGTCCGCGCGGTCTCGTGCTCGTGCCGACGCGCGAACTCGCCCTCCAGGTCGCCGAGGTCCTCGCGCCCGTTGCGCTGGCGAGTGGCCACACCGTGCTCGCGGTGTACGGCGGTGCCTCGCGTCAGCATCAGGTCGATGCACTCGGTCGGGGGGTCGACGTCGTGGTGGCGACACCGCTGCGTCTCATCGATCTCCTGAAGGAGGATGAGCTGCAGCTCGATGCCGTCGAGATCGTCGTACTCGACGAGGCCGATCGGATGGCCGACGACGGGTTCACCCCCCAGGTCGAGTGGATCCTGCGGAAGGTCACCGCCGAGCATCAGACGATGCTCTTCTCGGCGACGCTCGACGGCGATGTCGCCCATCTCGTCGCCCGCTACATGCACGACCCGATCGAGGTGGCGATCGACGCGGCCACCGACACCGTGGGGACGATGCATCACCTGTGGCTCGCGGTGCACCACATGGACAAGGATCGGGTCGTGGCCGCCATCTCGGGCGGTTTCGCGAAGACCGTGGTGTTCTGTCAGACCAAGCGGACCTGCGACCGGGTCGAGCGCAATCTGGTCGACCTCGGGGTTCGTGCGGCGGCGATCCACGGCGATCTGCCGCAGGCGGCCCGCGAGCGCGCCCTCAAGCGATTCACCGACGGCGAACTGCATGTTCTCGTGGCGACCGACGTTGCGGCCAGGGGTATCGATATCGATGACATCGGCGCCGTGGTCCATTACGAGCCTGCCCCCGACGTGAAGGATTACCTCCACCGCAGTGGTCGCACGGCCCGTGCGGGCCGCGATGGCTGGGCGGTCACCCTCGCCGAGTACAACCAGCACACCCAGGTGCGCATCCTGCAGCGCGCACTGCGACTCGATCCGGCGCCACCGGTCGAGGTGTTCAGCAACAACCCGAAGTTGCGGAACCTGGCCTCGTTCGAGTCCGACGCCTGAGCGTCAGCGCAACCACGCTGGCCGGCGAGCCTCGTACTCGTCGATCGCTGCGGCGTGGCTGAGAGTGATGCCGATGTCGTCGAGGCCTTCGAGGAAGCGATGACGCGTCTGGGCGTCCATCGGGAACGACTCGACAAGACCGATCGAGGGGACCTCGAGAAGAAGTCGATCGACATCGATGGTCAACTCGGTGCTCGGATCGGCCTCGATCGCTGACCACAGCGCCGTGACGACGGACTCGGGGACGACCACGGCGACGAGCCCGTTCTTCGCGCAGTTGTTGCGGAAGATGTCGCTGAAGCTGGGGGCGACGACCGCGCCGAAGCCGTACTGCTGGATCGCCCACACAGCGTGCTCACGCGACGAGCCGACGCCGAAGGACGGACCGGCGACGAGCACGGTCGCGCCGGCGTATCGCTCGTCGTTGAGGACGAAGTCGCGATCGTCGCGCCACGTGCTGAACAGGCCCTGCTCGAAGCCGGTGCGTTCGACACGCTTCAACCACTCGGCGGGGATGATCTGATCGGTGTCGACGTCACTGCGTCGCAGCGGCACGCCGCGACCGGACACGATGCGCACGGCCTTCATGACAGTTCCTCCGGGGTGGCGAAGCGGCCGAGGACGGCCGTGGCGGCAGCCACCGCAGGGGAGACGAGATGGGTGCGCCCGCCTCGTCCCTGACGACCCTCGAAGTTGCGGTTGCTCGTGCTGGCGGCGCGTTCACCAGGGGAGAGTCGGTCGGGGTTCATCGCGAGGCACATGCTGCATCCCGGCTCTCGCCAGTCGGCCCCGGCGGCGCGGAACACCTCGGGGAGTCCCTCTCGTTCTGCCTGGGCCTTCACGGCGTGACTTCCCGGCACCACCATCACGCGCGGGACACGCACGGATCGTCCGCGCAGGACGGCGGCTGCGGCGCGCAGATCCTCGATCCGGCTGTTGGTGCACGACCCGATGAACACGGTGTCGACCGGGATGTCGCGAATCCGGGTGCCTGGGGTGAGACCCATGTACTCGAGCGAGCGGGCGACGGTGTCGCGCGTCGTCGGGTCGTCGAAACTGTCGGGTGATGGCACGGTGCCGTCGATCGACGTCACCTGTGCGGGGTTGGTGCCCCATGTGACCTGGGGGCGCAGCGTGGTCGCGTCGATCACGACCTCGGCGTCGAAGCGGGCGCCGTCATCGGTGACGAGCGTGCGCCAGTCGGCGAGCGCGGCCTCCCAGGCGGCACCCTTCGGCGCATGCTCGCGGTCGCGTAGGTACTCGAAGGTGATGTCGTCGGGTGCGACCAGCCCGGCCTTCGCGCCGGCCTCGATGCTCATGTTGCACAACGTCATCCGACCTTCCATCGACAGGGCACGGATGGCCGCACCGCGGTATTCGATGACGTGGCCGATCCCACCGCCGGTGCCGATACGTCCGATCACGGCGAGGATGATGTCCTTGGCAGTCACCCCGGCCGGGGCGCTGCCCTCGACGGTCACGCTCATCCACCTGGGGCGCATCTGGGGGAGGGTCTGGGTGGCGAGGACGTGCTCGACCTCACTCGTCCCGATGCCGAATGCGAGCGCGCCGAACGCGCCGTGTGTCGCCGTGTGGCTGTCGCCGCACACGACGGTCATGCCCGGCAGTGTGCGACCCTGCTCGGGGGCGATCACGTGCACGATGCCCTGACCGGGGTGCCCCATCGGGAACTCGACGATGCCGAATTCGGCGGTGTTCTGTCGCAGCACCTCGACCTGTCGGGCGCTCACCGGGTCGGCGATCGGTCGGTCGATGTCGGCGGTCGGCACATTGTGGTCCTCGGTCGCCACCGTGAGGTCTGGTCGCCGGACGGTGCGTCCGTCGAGTCGGAGTCCGTCGAACGCCTGGGGGCTGGTGACCTCGTGGACGAGGTGGAGGTCGATGTACAGCAGATCGGGCTCACCCGGCGCCGAATGCACGACGTGGCGGTCCCAGACCTTCTCGGCAAGAGTTCTCGGTGGCGACATGTCATCTCACTTTCTGAGATAGCGTTCCCGCGAATGACGAGTCTAGACGGCATCCACCGCTCGGGCGTCGGCGTCGTCGACAAGGCGGTGCTGATCCTGCGCGCCACGGCCGAGGCGCCGTGCGACCTCGCGCACCTCCAGCAGGCGACGGGAATCTCACGTGCCACGGCGCACCGGCTCGCGGTGGCACTCGAGCAGCATGGACTGATCGCTCGCGACGACCGGGGCAGGTTCGTGCCCGGTCTCGAGCTCGTTCGCCTCGGTCGGGCCGCCGAGCCGCCACTCGCCGCAGTCGCCGTCCCCGTGCTCGAGTCGCTGCGTGATGCAACGGGCGAGAGCGTGCAGCTGGTCGTGCGCGACGGCTCGGGTCGACGCTGTGTGGCGAGTCTGCAGTCACCACACGC
>JBJSXI010000113.1:0-8797 GCA_046086305.1 Ilumatobacteraceae bacterium | reverse complement strand
TCGAGCAGTTCGCTGTGGTGAACGACTTCATAGTTGCCGCCCAGTTGCGGGTACTCGTTCTTCAGCGTGTTGAAACAGTGCGGGCACTGCGTGATGATCTTCTTCACGCCCATGCCGTTCAACATTTCGACATTGGGCATTGCGAGCATCTGGAACAGGTACTCGTTGCCGCTGCGCCGTGCGGAGTCGCCCGTGCACATCTCGCTCGGCCCGAGGATCGCCACGTCGATGCCTGCGCGCTTGAGCAACTTGGCCATCGCCTGGGTGACCTTCTTGTTCTTGTCGTCGAAGCTGCCGGCGCAACCGACCCAGTAGAGGTATTCGGTACGCAAGGGCTCGCCGGGATCCACCACGTCGACGTCGAGGCCCTTCGCCCAATCGGCGCGCTCGCCCTGGTTCATCGCCCACGGGTTGCCCTGATTCTCCATGGCTCGATACGCGTTGCCGAGCTCGCTCGGGAAGTTGCTCTCCATCAGGCTGAGGTAGCGACGCATGTCGAGGATCTTGTCGAGGATCTCGATGTTCACGGGGCAGATCTCGTCACATGCCCGACAGGTCGTGCAGCTCCAGAGTTCCTCTGGGGTGATGCGCTCGAACAATGAGTTCGCCGTGATGGTGATCTCGCCGTCGAGGCTGATCGGCGGCGGCACGCTTCCGTGGGCGCCCGATGCCGCCATGACCTCGCCGGTCTTCAGCACGATCTCGCGCGGGTCGAGCGGCTTACCGGTGGCGTGCGCGGGGCACACACTCGTGCAGCGGCCGCACATCGTGCAGGCGTCGGTGTCGAGCAACTGCTTCCACGTGAAGTCCTCGACCACACTCGCCCCGAAGCTCTCGAGCGAGGTCTCGGTGAGGTTCGGCATCGCCCGCATCGCGCCCTTCGGGCGGTCGCGGTCGCGCAGGTACATGTTGAGGGGACTCGTGAAGATGTGTCGGAGCATCGTGATCGGCAGCATCACCAGGAACGCGGCGAACGCAACCACGTGTGCGACCCATGTGAGTTGATGCCAGTTCGACAACGACGCATCACTTGCGCCGGTGAACAGCTGGGCGAGCGGGTAGCCGATGAAGCTCCACTTCTCGTACGAGGGTGATCCACTCTCGGCGATGCGGAAGGCCTCGGCGAGGAATCCGGTGATACCGATCGCTGCGAACATGCCGAGGATCGCTGCATGCTGCGGCTTGGTCTTGATCCGGATCCGATAGGGACGCTGGACGTATCGGCGGACGATGGCCCACACGATGCCGGTCATGAACACGAGTCCGCCGAGATCGCCGATGAAGCTGTAGGCCATGTAGGTGCGGCCATGGAGGAACTTCAGCCCCTCGGGCAACTGATGGTCGATCTCGAGCACGGTCGTCACGCCCAGCAGGACGAGGAAGCCGAAGTAGATCATCGAGTGCATGAGGCCGGCACCGGCATCGCGCATGAGCGTGCGCATGTAGACGCCGGCGCGGAAGTCGGCCAGTCGACGGGCGACGTTCTTACGCGTCGTGCGGCGCCGGTCGGGGACACCTCGCTCCCAGTTCTGGACGCGCTTGGCCAGTTCGAACGCCGTCCACACGAGCAGGACGGGGATCACCGTGTAGAAGGCGACCTTCAGCGGGCCGGGGATCCCCTCGAACACCTCACGGGTGACGTCCTTGGTGCTGTGCCAATGCGTGAACTGCGGCACGATGCCCGAGGCAACGGTGAACAGACCGAGACCGATCCCGGCGGCCCACACGACCTTGTGCGGTGTGCGGTACCACTTCTTGGCGGGCGCGGCGGAATCGACGGGAGAACTGTGCGTGCTCATAGTGCTGCCGCGACCCTAGTTCGCCGCTGGATGACCTCGGCACCTCGCCGGTGCCGGTGGAGGTCAGCCGAAGTACTGGCGGTCGAGTTCGCGGATCCGGCCGGCCAGCGTGGCCAGCAGGCGGTGCGCGAGCGTCGGCACCTCGTCGAGGACGGCGATGAAGTGGCGCTGATCGAGGAGGAGCAACTCGCAGTCGGTCTCGCAGACCACTGTCGCCGTGCGGGGGCCGTGATCGAGCAGCGAGAGCTCACCGACCACTGTGCCCGGCCCGAACGAACCGACCTTCTTGTTGTTGCGCTTGACGACGACCGTGCCCGACAGCACGACGAACGCCTCGCGGCCGGTTTGGCCCTGATCGACGATCAGGGAGCCTGCGGGCATGCTGATCTCGTCGCTCGCACGGGCGATCTTCTGGAGGTCCTTGTTCGTGCACCCTTGGAAGAGGTTGACGTTGCGCAGGTGCTCGAGTCGTGAGTTGCGGCTGGCCATGACCCCGACACTAGTCCCCTCGTGAACTCGTGCAATCCGCTCAGCGCGTCGACTGAGCGGCCACGGCAGCGGCCGCTGCGGCGATCGCCGCCTGGTCGCCGAGGTACTCGGCGCCGACGACCCGGAGCTGGGTGTCGAAGGTGTACCGGCGAGGGACGCCGGTGGGGATGTTCAGCTCGGGAATGTCGTCGGGCGAGATCCCCTCGAGGTGCATCACCAGGGCGCGCAACGAGTTCCCATGCGCAGTGATGAGCACGTCGAGGCCGCTGAGGAGTTGGGGGGCGACGACGTCGTACCAGTACGGCAGCACCCGCACCACGACATCGGCGAGACACTCGGCCGCCGGTAGCACATCGGGTGGCAGGTGTCGGTACCTCGGATCGTTGATCGGATGCTCGGCGCTGTCGAGATCGACCGGTGGGGGTGGGACGTCGAAACTGCGTCGCCAGAGGTGGGTCTGCTCGACGCCGTGGCGAGCCGCGGTCTCCTTCTTGTCGAGACCCTGCAGCGCGCCGTAGTGCCGTTCGTTCAGCCGCCAGTTCCGCTGCACCGGTAGCCAGACCTGTCCGAGTGCGTCGAGCGCAAGGTGGGCGGTGGCCACCGCACGCGCGAGGAGCGATGTGTGGCCGACGTCGAAGCGAAGCCCGGCCGCGGCCATTGTCTGTCCGGCAGCAACTGCTTCGGACACACCGCGCTCGCTGAGCGGAACATCGTGCCACCCGGTGAACAGCCCCTGTTGGTTCCACGTGCTCTCACCGTGTCGGAGGATGACGAGGGTGCCGGTCATGAGCCGAGGCTATTCGTCGCACCGCATGACTGCCGAGACAGCGTCCGTCGGCCGAGCCGATCCGGCAGGGATAACGTGCCGCCGTGGAGTACCAGTTCGACCGATTCCTCCGTTTCGACGAGCTCAGCCAGTGGCTGCATGACACCGCGGCCGCACATCCCGGCCTGATGACCGTCGACTCGTACGGCACCTCGCACGAGGGACGGCCACTTTGGCTGGCGACGATCACCGACTCGGCCACCGGCGCGCCTCACACCAAGCCGGCGCACTGGGTCGATGCCAACATCCATGCGATCGAGGTGACCGGCGGTGTTGCGGCGCTGTTCCTGATCCACCATCTCGTCGAGGGCTTCGGAACTGATGCGCAGGTGACCGAGGCGGTGCGGACGCGCACGTTCTACATCGCCCCGCGGGTGAACCCCGACGGTGTCGAGTGGGTGCTCGCCGACACGCCCCGCTTCCGCCGCAGCAGTGTTCGTCCGTGGCCGTGGCGCGATGCGCATCGCGCACCCGGCCTCCACGAGGCTGACATCGACGGCGACGGCCGCATCCTCTCGATGCGCGTGGTCGACCCGAATGGTGGGTGGATGCCCTCACCCACCGAGCCCCGGCTGATGGTGCGCGTGCCCGTCGACGGTGCGCCGAGTGGGACGGTGCGTTATCGCCTGCTCGCCGAAGGTGAGATCGTCGACCACGACGGCTTCACGGTCCCCGTTGCGGCGCCGCCCGAGCGTCTCGATCTCAACCGCAACTTCCCTGCGGGGTGGGGAACCTCGGTACCGGGAAGCGGCGATCATCCTTTGAGCGAACCCGAGATCGACTCGCTCGTCCGGGCGATCGTCGCCCGCCCGAACATCTGCGGGTACAACGCGTTCCACACCAGCGGGGGTGTGCTGTTGCGACCGAGCAGCACCCAACCCGACTCGGCGTTGCCCCCTGTCGATGTGTGGGCGTGGAAGCAGCTCGGTGAGCGGGGAACGGCGCTCACCGGGTACGCGGTGCACTCGGTGTTCGAGGACTTCACGTTCGATCGCAGCGAGACGATGAGCGGTGCGGCAGACGACTGGGTCTACGAGCACCTCGGTGTCTACGGCTGGACGACCGAGTTCTGGGACGTGGTCCATCGCGCAACGGGCACGAAGGCGGGTACCCACATCTGGTACACGGGTCCGACTGCAGAGGAAGAGTTGGGCGTGTACCGCTGGGCGGTCGAGCACCATCCCGAGGCGTACGCCGACTGGAAGCCGTTCGATCATCCGCAGTTGGGGCCCGTCGAGATCGGTGGGTGGGACGGTGTGTTCTTCTGGGCGAATGCGCCGTCGTCACGTCTCGCCGACGAGGTGCGACCGCACGCCGACTTCGCGGTGGTCCAGGCGCTTGCCTCGCCGCGCCTCGAGATCCTCCACCACGAAGTGGTCGCGCTCGGTGGCGATCTCCACCGCGTCGAGGTCGGTCTCGCGAACACCGGGTGGCTGCCGACGCCCATCTCGGCGCGTGCGGCCAAACAACATCTCGTGCTGCCGATCGTTGCCGAGTTGACCGGTGCGGAGGTGATCGGCGGATCGTTCGGCGGTCTCGCCCGTCAAGAGGTCGGTCAACTCGCAGGGCGGCTCGACCAGCACTTCAGTCCGTGGAACGACGGCACCCCGGATCGGGTGCTCGTGCACTGGGTGGTGCGCGGTCCGGCCACAGAGGCTGTGCATGTCACCGCGACACACCAGCGCGCCGGCACGGCACAGGTGAGCCTCACGCTCTGACGACGTCGCTCAGACGATCGCCTGGTACACGAGTTGTCTGAGTTGACTGTGCAGCGGATGGGTGCTGCTCGGCAGGAGCTGGGTGTAGAAGGCCGCAGTGAGTTCCTCGACCGGGTCGATCCAGAACGTCGTGCTGGCGGCGCCGCCCCACGAGTAGTCGCCGACACTGCCCGGTCCGCGCGTCGCCACTGGATCGATCGTCACGCTGACACCGAGTCCGAATCCCACACCGTCGACGCTGGACGTCGAGGCGAGCGGCCGACCGAAGGTGGTGAGGTCGGCGTTGCCGGGCAGATGGTTGCTCGCCATCAACTTCACCGTGCGCGGCGAGAGGATCCGCACCCCATCGAGCGCTCCGCCGCTCGCAAGCATGTGCATGAAGCGGTGGTAGTCGGCTGCTGTGCTCTGCAGACCTCCGCCGCCGAGTAGCGCGCGCGGCGGTTGGAGTGCGGCGTCTCCCATCGACCCGAGGTGCACGGCCGTGAGCGTCGTCGGCTCGGCGCCATAGAGCGCGGCAACGCGGCCGTGGTTCTCGGGCGGCACACCCCACGTGGTGTCGTGCATGCCGAGTGGATCGAGCAGCCGCTCACGGAGCAGTTCGTCGAGCGGTTGGCCGGAGACCACTTCGAGCACTCGACCGAGGACGTCGAGTCCCATCGAGTAATTCCACTCTCGACCTGGCTGGAACAGCAGGGGCAGAGAGGCGAGCACGTCACACACGCCGGCGAGATCGCGACCCTTTGGAAGCCCCCACTCGAAGCCGGCACGTCGATACAGGTCGTCGACGGGGTGGGCGTACATGAACCCGTACGTGAGCCCGCTCGTGTGGGACATCAACTGCCAGATGGTCATCGGCTCGGTCATCGGCTCGGTGATCGGCGCGTTCACACTGCCGCTCCTCCACACCCGTGTCTCGCCGAACGAGGGGATGAATCGGTGCACTGGATCGTTCAACTCGAATGCCCCCTCCTCCCACAACTGCAGGGCGAGCACGGTCGTGATGGGCTTCGTCATCGAGTAGATGCGCCAGATGGTGTCGGCCTCGACGGGGAGACCTCGCTCGACGTCGCGCAGACCGGCGACCGAGTGGTGGACGATCGATCCGCGACGTGACACGACGACCTGCCATCCCGTGAGGCGACCGTCGTCGATGTAGCGCTGGAAGTGGCGGTCGATGCGGGTGAGTCGCTCGCTCGACATGCCGACGGCTTCGGGTGGAGTCTCGATCTCGAGTCCGGTCATGGGCGGACGTTAGCGAGGTCGATGCGCGAGATCGTCAGTGATCTCGGGGAACGATCACACGCGGCCGTCCCGTGACACCCGGTGATGACGTGGCGGGTCGCCGTAACCACACGGCGACCGGCCCGGCGCGGTCGGCGACGCACCAGCTCTCCCAGCCACCGGGAACGAATTCCTCAGCGCGCTCGACGACCCAGCTGGCTGCCTCGTCGGCGAGTTCGTCGAGCGGTGCGATCGCGACGACCTCGGCGGCGCCGGGTCGTGGTGCAAGCCGGGCCAGCGCAGTCCACAGGTGGACGCTCATCATCAGTGGCCACTCCCCGGGCCATTCGAGTTCGGGCAGGTGGCTCCCGCGACGGATGTTGCACCGCCGGTGGGCGAGACGAAGGTTGGTCGGCTCGCTCGAGCCTCCTCGCGATCGCGGCACGAGATGATCGACGGTGCCACGCCCCGGTGAGCCGGCGGGGGCGACGGGGTCGACGGCGCCACCACAGAGCCAGCACCACCACCCGTCGCGCTCGGCGATCCGTTCGACCGACACGGGGAGAGGTTATGGACGGCCGGACCCATCCGACGGAGCGGGCGAGGTGGTACGTGACGTATTCTCGGTACGTGCGTACCGGTTTGTTGTCTGATCTCTCGGCGCGGACTGCCGCGCTCGTCGATGAGGGGCTGTTCAAGGCCGAGCGAGTGATCGCGTCGCCGCAAGCCGCACATGTCGAGATGGCCGACGGGACGCGGTTGCTCAACCTGTGTGCCAACAACTATCTCGGTCTCGCCGACCATCCGGCGCTCGTCGAGGCGGCTGCGGCCGCGGTGCACGAGCACGGGTTCGGCATGGCCTCGGTGAGGTTCATCTGCGGCACCCAGACCGTCCATCGTGAGCTCGAGGCGCGGTTGAGTGCGTTCTTGGGCACGGACGACACGATCCTCTACTCGTCGTGCTTCGACGCCAACGGTGGACTGTTCGAGACGATTCTCGACGAGGACGACTGTGTGATCAGCGACAGCCTCAACCATGCGTCGATCATCGATGGCATCCGACTCTCCAAGGCGCGCCGCCTGCGCTATGCGAACAACGACATGGCAGAGCTCGAGGAACGACTCGAGGAGGCGCGTGATGCGCGCTACCGACTGATCGCGACCGACGGCGTGTTCTCGATGGATGGCGTCATCGCCGATCTGCCGACGATCTGCGATCTCGCCGAGCGTTACGAAGCAATGGTGATGGTCGACGACTCGCACGCCGTGGGGTTCGTGGGGGACAAGGGTCGAGGGACGCACGAACTCCACGGGGTCATCGATCGGGTCGACATCATCACCGGCACGCTGGGCAAGGCACTCGGTGGGGCCAGTGGCGGCTACACGAGTGGGCGGCGCGAGATCATCGCTTGGCTCCGGCAGCGGTCGCGGCCGTATCTGTTCAGCAACAGCCTCGCCCCGGCGATCGCAGCGACGACGCTCACGGTGCTCGAGCTGCTCGAGTCGGGAGACGACCTGCGCCGCCGCCTGAACCGCAATGCCGAGCGGTTCCGCGCCGGGATGGAGCGTGCCGGTTTCAGCCTCGGTGGCAATGGGCATCCGATCATCCCGGTCATGCTCGGTGACGCACGGGTGGCCGTCGAGATGGCCGAACGCCTGCTCGCCCAGGGTGTCTACGTCATTGCGTTCAGCTACCCGGTCGTGCCGCACGGCCGGGCGCGGATCCGTACGCAGATGTCGGCAGGTCACAGCGACGACGACATCGATGTCGCAGTCGACGCCTTTACGAAGGTGGGGCGCGAGATGGGGGTCGTGCGATGACGATGCGGGCACTCGTGAAGGAGCGACCCGAGGCCGGCTTGTGGATGCGCGAGGTCCCTGTGCCGACACCGGGCGAGGGTGATGTGCTCATCCGTGTGCGCAAGACGTCGATCTGCGGGACCGATCTGCACATCGACCACTGGGATGCGTGGGCGGCGAAGACGATCCCGGTGCCGATGGTGGTCGGGCACGAGTTCATGGGTGAGATCGTCGGGCTCGGGCACGGTGTGGCTGGCCTCGAGGTCGGTCAGCGAGTGGCCGGTGAGGGACATGTCACCTGCGGTCACTGCCGGAACTGCAAGGGGGGTCGTCGCGAGTTCTGCCACAACCACACCGGCGTCGGTGTGACGCGCCCGGGCGCATTCGCCGAGTACATCGTCATCCCCGCGCAGAACGTGTTCGTCGTGCCCCCACATGTCAGCGACGACGTTGCGGCCGTGCTGGATCCGCTCGGCAATGCCACGCACACGGCGTTGCGTTTCGACGTCGTCGGTGAGGACGTGCTGATCACCGGTGCGGGACCGATCGGCGTACTGGCCACAGCGATCGTCCGGCACATCGGCGCACGTCATGTGGTCGTGACCGACGTGAATCCGTTCCGCCTGCAGATGGCGCTCGACCACGGGGCGAGTCGGGTGGTCGATGTGCGGACCGAGCAGCTCGGTCCCGTGATGCACGAGCTCGGGATGACCGAGGGGTTCGACGTCGGCCTCGAGATGTCGGGCGCCGAAGCGGCGTTCAACCAGATGCTCGACTCGATGAACCATGGCGGTCGGATCGCCGTCCTCGGCATTCCGGCGGGCCCGATGACCCTCGATGTGAACGACGTGATCTTCAAGGGTCTCGAGATCCAGGGCATCTATGGACGGCGCATCTTCGAGAACTGGTACAAGATGGCGGTGATGCTCCAGAGTGGTCTCGAC
>JBJSXI010000112.1:0-24722 GCA_046086305.1 Ilumatobacteraceae bacterium | reverse complement strand
ACGCGGCGCAGCAGTCGGTTGGCGATACGCGGCGTGCCGCGCGAGCGTCGGGCGATCTCCCAGGCGCCCTCCGCCGACACGGTGACGCGCAGGATGCCCGCCGCCCGGCGGACGATGGCCTCGAGTTCGTCGTCGTCGTAGTAGTCGAGGCGGGCGACGAGGCCGAAGCGATCGCGAAGCGGACCCGTGATCATGCCGGTGCGCGTGGTGGCGCCGACGAGGGTGAAGCGCGGCAGGGTGAGTCTGATACTCGACGCAGCCGGCCCCTTGCCCACCACGATGTCGATCTGGAAGTCCTCCATCGCCGGATACAGGATCTCCTCGACCGCCCGCGACAGGCGGTGGATCTCGTCGATGAACAGGACGTCGCCCTCTTCGAGCTTGGTGAGGATCGCCGCGAGGTCGCCAGCCCGTTCGAGCGCGGGACCAGAGGTGATGTGCAGGTGCACACCCATCTCGGCGGCGACGATGCCCGCCATACTCGTCTTGCCGAGGCCCGGCGGGCCTGCGAGCAGCAGGTGGTCGGGCGGCTGACCGCGACGACGCGCCGCCTCGAGGACGAACGTGAGGTGCTCTTTCAGTTCGCGCTGACCGACGAAGTCGGCAAGGCGACGCGGCCGTAGACCTGCATCGTCGTTCTCGTCGTGGGCGTCGACCGCCGCGGCGTCGAGGAACTCATCGCGCACGGGCTGCTCCGAGATGGGTGAGCGCGGCACGCAGCAGATCGGCGGGGTCGCTGTCGCCGCCACCGCCCACCTCGCGCAGGGCGTTGCGGATCTCTTCGGCGCCGTACCCGAGGCCGGTGAGCGCCTCACGAACCGTCTCGGTGACGCCACCGCCGCTCGAGACACCGCTCGCCGCAGGCAGGACGGGGATGTCGAGCCGGCCGCGCAATTCGACGAGCAGACGTTCGGCCGTCTTCTTGCCGACACCGGGCACGAGGGTGAGCGCGGCGGTGTCGCCCGCCGCAACGATGTCGACGAGGCTGCTCGGCGCATGAGTGCCGAGAATGGCGAGCGCGAGTGCCGGGCCGACACCATGTGTGGCGATGAGCACCTCGAAGGTCGCCAACTCGCTCCGGCGAAGAAACCCGTAGAGGGTCTGGCCGTCCTCGCGGATGTGGTGGTGCACGTAGACGAAGGCGGTTGCCCCGACAGTCAACTCAGCGAGGGCACGCGGGGGCATGGTGACGAGGTAGCCGACCCCGTTCACCTCGACGAGGGCCGTCGCATCCCCGGTGCGTTCGAGCACCGTGCCACGCAGCGACCCGATCATCGCGGTGGACTCGCAGCGGCGAGACGCCGGCGCAGCGGGGCGGCGGCCAGGTAGCACAGCGCGAGGGCTGCGGCATCGGCCGCGTCGGCCGGACGCGGCGGTGTCGACAGACCGAGGCGGGCCTGCACCATGCGCTGCACCTGTTCCTTCGACGCGCCACCCCAGCCGGCCACGGTGTCCTTCACCTGGTTCGGGGTGAACTGCACGACATCGCAGCGCCGGGCGGCGGCCTCGGCCAACGCCAGGCCGCTTGCCTGGCCCACGCTCATCGCCGTGCGGACGTTGGTCTGGAAGAACACCTGCTCGACCGCCACCGCCTCGGGCCGGAAGTCGTCGTGGAGCCGGGCGAGCTCGGCGCGCAGGGCGGCGAGGCGCTGTGGCAGTGGATCGGCCGCCGGTGTGCGCACGACACCCAAGGAGACCGCCCGCACGGTCGACCCCTCGGCCCGCAGCACCGCATAGCCGCAGCGGGTGAGACCGGGATCGATGCCGAGCACCACGAGACCGTCGCGGACGAACACGCGTACGACACTACCCGGTCGGCGCTGCCCCGGGGCGCATCTCAGGGGGCCAACGAGGCCAACACGTCGACCAGTTCACCCACCGGGCGGTAGGTGACCCCGGCGATGGCCCGGTGCACGTAGCGCACGATCCCCGACCGGTCGACGATCACCACACTGCGTCGCGGGAAGCCGAGCGGGCCGAGGGTGCCATACGCCGCTGCGACGACCTTGTCGGTGTCGGCGAGCAGCGGGAAGCGCAGCCCATGACGGTCGGCGAACCGCTCGTGGCTGGCGACGTCCTGTGACGAGATGCCGAGCACCTGGGCATCGAGTGTCTCGAAGTCGGCGAGATCGTCGTTGTACGAGTTGAGCTGTCGCGTGCACACCGCGCTGTCGTCGGCCGGGTAGAAGACGAGCACCACGGGCCGACCCACGAAGTCGGCCAGCGCGATCTCGCGTCCGCCGGTCGCGGGAAGTCGGAACGCAGGGGCGACGTCGCCGACACCGACGGTCACGAGCCGACCGACTCCATCAACTCGTCGCTGATGTCGAAGTTGCTGTACACGTCCTGCACATCGTCGTTGTCCTCGAGTGCATCCATGATGCGCAGGATCTTGCGAGCGTCGTCGGCATCGACCACCTCGACGGTGAGACTCGACACCATCGTGCTCTCGGCCGACACCACTTGCAGCCCGGCGGCGACGAGCGCAGTGCGCACCTCGTCGAGCACCGAGGGATCGGTCGTGACCCTCCATCCGTCGCCATCGGCCGCGACGTCGTCGGCCCCCGCCTCGAGCGCCGCGAGCATCACCGCATCTTCGTCACCTCGCACGAGGAGGACACCGCGTCGGGCGAACTGCCACGACACGGCACCCGGTTCGGCCATACTTCCGCCGAGCTTGTTGAACACGTTGCGCACCTCGCCGCTCGTGCGGTTGCGGTTGTCGGTGAGCACGTCGATCAGGATCGCCACACCGCCGGGCGCGTAGCCCTCGTAGGTGATCGACTCGTAGGTGCCGCCCTCGGCCACCCCCGCACCGCGCTTGATCGCCCGATCGATGGCGTCGTTGGTCATCTGCGCGGCCTTGGCCTTCTGCACCACCGTGCGCAGCGTCGCGTTGGCCGTCACGTCGGGGCCGCCCTCGCGAGCGGCGACCTCGAGCTGTCGGGCGATCTTGTTGAACAACTTGCCGCGTGCCTTGTCAGCGGCACCCTTCTTGTGTTTGATCGTTGCCCATTTCGAGTGACCGGACATCGGTGATCCTCCAGTGGTGAATCGAGTGATCGGCTACGCAGCGACGATCGCTGCGCGACGCAGGAACAGCGAGTGCACACGACCGTCGTCGGTGAGCTCGGGATGGAAGGCTGCGACCACGGACGGACCGTCGGCCACCAGTACCGGCACACCCTCGTGCGAGGCGAGCACCTCGGCACGTCGACCCACCGACTCCACCTTCGGTGCACGGATGAACACGGCATGGAACGGGTCTGCGCCGAGGCCGTGGGCTGCGAGTTCGGGGATGTCGAGGTCGACCTCGAAGCTGTCGACCTGACGGCCGTAGCCGTTGCGACGCACCGTCACATCGACACGGCCGAACGTGCGCTGATCGGCGCGTCCGTCGAGCACGTGCGACGCCAGCAGGATCATGCCCGCACACGTCCCGAGCACCGGCATCCCGTCGGCGAGACGACGATCGAGCATGTCGAACAACCCCGAGGTCGTGAGCAGGTGCGACATCGTCGTGCTCTCGCCACCGGGCAGCACGATGGCATCGACATCTGCGAGATCTTCGGGGGTGCGCACCTGGCGCGTGGCGACACCGAGGCGGGTCAGGGCGCGTTCATGCGCGGCGAATGCGCCCTGCAGGGCGAGAACGCCGACGAGCGGATCCACCTGGGGGCTCCGGACGTCGGTTCACCAGCCACGCTCGGCGTAGCGCTGGTTGATCTCGTCCATCCCGATTCCCGTCATCGGCGCGCCGAGGCCCTTGCTGACCTTGGCGAGGATGGCGGCATCACGGAAGTGCGTCGTCGCCTCGACGATCGCGCGTGCCCGACGGGCCGGATCATCGCTCTTGAAGATGCCCGATCCCACGAACACCGCCTCGGCGCCGAGTTGCATGGCCAGCGCCGCATCGGCCGGGGTGGCGATACCGCCGGCGCAGAACAGTGGCACGGGCAGCCATCCGGTCGCGGCGATCTCCTGCACGAGCGGCAGCGGCGCCTGCAACTGCTTGGCCCACTGGAACAGCTCGACCGAGTCGGCCTGGGTGATACGGCGGATGTCGCCGATGATGCTGCGCAGGTGGCGCACGGCCTCGACGATGTTGCCGGTACCGGCCTCACCCTTGCTGCGGATCATGCAGGCACCCTCGCTGATGCGCCGGAGCGCCTCACCGAGGTTCGTCGCCCCGCACACGAACGGCACGGTGAAGGCCCACTTGTCGATGTGGTGCGCCTCGTCGGCCGGGGTGAGCACTTCGCTCTCGTCGACATAGTCGACACCGAGCGACTGCAGGATCTGGGCCTCGACGAAGTGGCCGATACGCGCCTTGGCCATCACGGGGATGGTGACCGCCGCCTTGATCCCCTCGATCATCTCCGGATCGCTCATCCGGGCCACGCCACCATCGCGGCGGATGTCGGCCGGTACACGCTCGAGGGCCATCACGGCCACGGCACCGGCATCCTCGGCGATCGTGGCCTGCTCGGGGGTGACGACGTCCATGATGACGCCACCCTTGAGCATCTCGGCAAGACCCCGCTTGACGGGAAGGGTTCCGGTGGCGCGCGACTCGTTCATGGCCGAGATCGTACCGGTGAGGCCGTGGTCAGGCGACGACGGAGAACGTGTTCGCGCGGGCCAGTTCGACCCAGGTGCGCCCGGGAGTGAGGGCGATCGGCGTCCCGTCGGCCGCCGTCAACTCCACCGGGGACTGCCGGTCGTCGCGGCGCCACGTGCCCTCGACCACGACGCCCGCCGTGCACACGAAGGCATCACCCGAGCCGATCGTGTCGGCCTCAGGACTGCGCGCATCGGCGGCGCTGGCCCGGTACTCGACGTACATGACCACCACATTCTCTGCGGCGATCTGCCCGGTGATCATGTCGCGGTGCTCCTTGCCGGCAGTCCACCGCAGGTACGAACCCGAGCCCGCATCGTGGCGCCACATCACCTCGAGGCCATCCATCTCGCCCGAGCACATACTCGCCGACGCACCGACAGGCGCCACACCCGGCGCCCGATACACGAACTGGGCGGGTGGTGCACCGGCGTCGGGCGGCGCCGCCGACCACGCACCCGAGCACGTGGCATACAGGTTGTGAGGCTTCTCGCGATCGGGATCGCGGAAGAAGCCCGCCGCCTCGGCCGCATCCGACTCGAGCGCGCTCAGGCTGCGCAGGTCGCTCGACTCGATCGCCGCGGTGACCGCGTCGTTCCCTCCGCTCCACATGAACAGTGGTCGGTCGAACGAGCCGAGCAGGTCGATGTCCTGGGTGCGACCGGAGCGGATCGGCCCCACCGGATCACTCCCCCGGCTGTGGAAGACCGCGGCGAAGCGAGTCTGGGTCTCCACGATCTCCTCGAACACGATGTCGGCGACACCGAGTCCGGTCTGCGGCCGGGCCTTGGCGTTGTTGTCGATCTTGACGACGAGTGCGGGACGCGCCGCCGATGTCGCATCGGAGACCGGCAGCCCGGTGAGCGGGTACACCTCGGTCGGTACCGCCGTCGTCGATGTTGACGGACTGGGCAGCGTGGGCGTCGCCGTTTCCGGCGGCGAGGGGTTCACCGGCGCAGTGGGCACGGTGTTCGTGTCGTCGGCGCTCCGTGTGGCACACGCCGCGCCACTCACGGCGAGGACCGCCATGCCGAGAAGGGTGCGCCGGTCGAGCCGTCGCTGGTCGGGGGTCACAGTTCCTTCAGCAGGGCGATGCGCTCGTCGAGCGGTGGATGGGTGTCGAACAGGCGGTTCCATGCACCGAGGCGGCCCTCGTCGGCAACGCCCGACATCGGCTGCTCGATCCACAGGTGAGCGGTCGCCGTGGTCGCCGAATGTGTGGCCGTCGTGTCAGCCTTCAACTTCTCGAGCGCCGAGATGAGTCCGGGTGGGTATCGGGTGAGCTGGCACGCGCTCACATCGGCGAGGGTCTCGCGTCGACGACTCACCGCAGCCTGCATCACCTTGGCGACGAGCGGCGTGAGCAGGAGGAGCACGAACCCGATGAGGGCGAGCGGATTGTTGTGGTCGCCGTGGTCGCCCGACCTGCGCACTCGGCCGCCGTTCCACCACATCGTGCGAATGCCGATATTGCTGAGGAGTGCAACAGCGCCGACGAGCGTGACGGCCAGGGTGCTGACGAGGATGTCGTAGTTCCGGACGTGCGACAGCTCGTGGGCGATGACACCCTCGAGTTCCACCCGGTCGAGTGACTCGAGCAGTCCCGATGTGACTGCAATGGCGGCGTGCTTCGGATTGCGGCCCGTCGCGAACGCGTTCGGCGCCGGGTCGTCGACGATGTAGATCCGCGGCATCGGCAGACCGCTCGCGATGCACAGTCCCTCGACGAGGTTGTAGAGCCGCCGGTACTGCTGCGGATCTGCTGGGTGCGCACGGCTGACGGCGAGCGCAATGGTGTCGGCCTTCCAGTACGAGCCGAACGCGATCACTGCGCTCGCGACGAGGGCGATGACGGTTCCTGCCGCGCCGTTGCCGATCGCCCAGCCGAACTCCGCGCCGGCGAGGGTGAGGACGACGACGAACCCCACCATCAGCATCACACTGCGCCGCTTGTTGGCGCGGATCAACTCGAACATGGACTCAGAACTGCACCTTCGGCACGTCTCGTGCAGTGTCGTCGGTCTCGAAGTAGTCGCGGGCGGTGAACGAGAACGTCCGGGCGATGATCACCGTCGGGAACGACTGCAGACGGTTGTTGTAGCCAAGGACGCTGTCGTTGTAGAACTGCCGCGCGTAGGCGACCCGGCCCTCGGTCGCCGCGAGTTCCTCTTGGAGGGCGAGGAAGTTCTGATTGGCCTTCAGGTCGGGATATGCCTCGCCCAACGCGAACAGCTGGCGCAGCGCTCCGGTGACCTGCTGGTCGGCAGCCGCCTGGTGGTGCGGATCGGGAGCAGCGGCGATCGCCGCGTTCCGTGCCTCGATGACGGCCTGCAGGGTCTCGCGCTCGTGGGCGGCGTAGCCCTTCACCGTCTCGACGAGGTTGGGGATCAGGTCGAGACGCCGCTTCAACTGCACGTCGATCTGCGACCACGCGTTGTCGACCTGGTTGCGGGCCCGCACGAGCCCGTTGTACGCGAGTACGACGAACAGGGCGAGCACGACCACCACGGCGAGGATGACCCAGATCATTCGGACCTCACTCTCTCGGGACGGCGCACTCGGGCCATCATACGAGCGCGCCACCCGCGCAGGGGTGACGGGGGGCGCAACGAGAGCCATTCACCCGGACCGGCCGTGGCACGGGCCAGCCGGGTGTAGATCTCGAGGTAGCGATCGGCCAGGGTGACCATCGAGAAGTCGCGCGCCCGGGCGGTCCCGGCAGTCACGAGCGCCTCGGCGAGCTGGCGGTCGGACAGCACCCGCTCGAGGGCTGCGGCCAGGGCTACGGCGTCGCCCGGTTCGACGAGTGCTGCGTCGACGCCATCGGTGGCCACGTTGCGGTACCCGTCGAGTGAACTCGCCACGACAGCGGTGCCCGCGGCCATCGCCTCCACGAGCACGACACCGAACGACTCGCCGCGCAACGACGGCGCACAGAACACGTCGGCACCGCGCAGCCGTGACGCCTTCTCGGCATCCGACAGGCGGCCCAGCCACTCGATGCGCGAATCCGACCGGGTGAGTGCGCGGAGCCGCTCGGTGTCGGGCCCCGAACTGCCGATCCACAGCCGCACCTCCGGGCCGAGCCGCCCCATGGCGTCGAGGAGGACGTCGAGGCCCTTGCGCTCTTCGTGTCGACCGCAGAAGAAGATCGTCGGCCCCGTCGTCGGCCACGGTGCGGCCGAGGCGAACGACTCGATCTTGACACCGTTGAACAGCACGGTGTACTCGCCCCCGATGTACCCCTCGACGAGCGCCCTGGCGTCCTTGGACACCACGACCCGCTCGTCGATGTTCTCGGCCGACCGCCGGATGAGTCCGCTGAGGTAGCGGTATCCGGCGCTGTCACCGGCGGCGTGGAAGGTCGCCACGATCGGAGAGACGTGCAGCACCACCGCCGTCACCGTGGCGCCCGGGGCGAAGGGTTCGTGGACGTGGAGGACGTCGAACTGCTCGTCGAGCAGGGCGCGCATCGTGCGCAGCGCGGCCGGCGCGTCGGGCGCGAGTGGCGCGATCGACCCGTTCGCCGATGTCGGCAGACTGTCGCCGAGCGGCGTCACGAACGTCGCAGGCGGAGGACCATCGCACGGGGCGAGGACACGCACCTCGACACCCCGACGGCGCAGTTCACGGGCGAGTCCCATCACCTGGGCCTGCACACCGCCGGGCACCGACAGGCTGTAGGGGCACACCATGCCGACGCGCAACGCACGACCGGATCGCTCGGCCACCCGCGTCACCGGCGCATCACCACCGCGCCGACTCAGAACAGTCGGGCCGTGAGCTGGCGGCGATACGCCGCCGTGCGCGGATCGTGCGGGCCCATCAGCTCGAGGATGTCGAGGAACTGCTGGCGCGCGTCGTCGTCGGTCTTCACCTTGTCGAGCAGTGCGGTCAGCGTCGCATCGTGGTCGTCGTCGGGCGCGATGGTGGTGCGTGCGAGCGCGGCCACATGGCGCGTGCGGTCGGTCTCGGGGATCCGCGCGAGGAACTGCAGCGCCGATTCGTTCTCGCCACGTGCGACGAGCAGTTCGGCCAGACCGACGATCGCGTCCTCGTTGCCGGGCTCGAGTTCGAGTGCGGCACGGTACGAGCCCTCGGTGCCCTCGGCGATGAGCGTCCGCACGGTGGTCTCGGCATCGGTGGGCATCAACGAATCCACGAACTGCTGCACCACGTGCTCGGGATAGGCGCCCATGAATCCGTCGACCACCTTGCCGTCTCGCAACGCGTACACCGCCGGGATCGACTGCACCTGGAAGGCCTGGGCGATCTGGGGGTTCTGGTCGGTGTCGACCTTGACCAGCACGACCTTGCCCCCCGTAGCGTCGACGACCTTCTCGAGGATCGGACCGAGCTGACGGCACGGGCCGCACCACGGTGCCCACAGGTCGACGATGACGGGAACCTGATAGGAGCGTTCGAGGACCTCGGTCGAGAACGACTCGTCGGTGACGTCGAGTGCCATGAGCGCACGATACCGCCGGTACGGTAAACCCCGATGAGTGCGGCACATCAGAACGGCCCCGTCGGCATCGACGTCGGCCCGATCTCGACGTGGTTCGTCGAGCACATCGCAGGTGCCGTCGCTCCCCTGTCGTTCGAGGTCATCGCCGGTGGCCACTCGAACCTGACACTCGCCGTCACCGGCGTCGACGGGTATCGCTTCGTGATGCGTCGGCCACCGCTCGGCCCCCTCCTACCGCGGGCCCACGACATGCAGCGCGAGCATCGGATCATCAGTGCGCTGCGCGACACACCCGTGCCCGTGGCGCCAGCGCTCGGCTACTGCGACGACCCGGCGGTGAGCGATGCGCCGTTCTACGTGATGGGTTTCGTCGATGGTCATGTGGTGCGCGACCGAGCGACCGCCGAGCGGGTGCTGTCGGTCGATCAGCGCAGACGGGCCGCCGATTCGCTCGTCGACACGCTCGTCGCGATCCATGCGGTCGATGTCGAGGCCGTCGGCCTTGCCGACCTCGGTCGCCACGACGGCTACATCGCTCGACAACTCCGCCGCTGGTACGGCCAGTGGAACTCTCAGCACACCGACGACCTCGCCGCGATCCACCGCGTCCACGACCGACTCGTCGAACGCATCCCACCGCAGGGACCTGCGACGATCGTCCACGGCGACTACCGCCTCGACAACACGATGGTCGCCGATGACGGCACGGTGATCGCTGTTCTCGACTGGGAGATCTGCACCCTCGGCGATCCACTGGCCGACCTCGGACTGCTCTGTGTGTACTGGACGGGGCCGGGCGACGCGGAGTCGGCATGGGGATCGGGACCGACGACGGCTGCAGGGTTCCCCGATCGCGCCGGGATCGTCGAGCGCTACGCCGCACGGAGCGGACGCGACGTGTCGCTGCTCGACTACTACGTCGCGTTCGCCAACTGGAAGTTGGCCTGCATCATCGAGGGTGTCCTGTTCCGCTATCGCGCCGGCGCGCTCGGCGAACGCGACGCAGCGGAGTTGACCGCCTTCCGCACCCAGGTCGAGGCCGCCGCGTCGCGTGCCGAGCAGTTGCTGGAGACCATGTGATGACAGACCCCTTCGATGTGCACGGCGACCTCCCGTCGCTCGAGGCCCCGACCCTCGTCGTGGCCATGCAGGGGTGGATCGACGCCAGCAGCGCGGCTGAGGCGGCGATGACCCACCTGCGACGCGCGTGCGACTCCCGGCCGATCGTGACGTTCGACAGTGACGTGTTCATCGACTACCGGGCACGCCGGCCGGTGATGGAGGTCCGCGAGGGTGTGAACACCCGCTTGGTGTGGTCCGCGATCGAGATGTCGTGGGGGCGTGACGCGGCCGGACACGACCTCGTGCTGCTCACCGGTCCCGAGCCCGACGCCGCATGGCACGCATTCGCCCGCCACGTGACGAGCCTCGCCCAGCGCCTCGGGATCCGCCAGATGGTGGGCCTCGGCGCGTACCCCTTCACCACCCCGCACACCCGAGCGTCCCGACTGTCGGTCACCTCACCATCACTCGAGGTCGTCGAACGTCTCGCCCATCAGCGCAGTTCGGTCGACGCCCCTGCCGGCGTGGCAGCGCTCCTCGAGCACGCCCTCACCGACGCCGGCATCCCGTCGCTCGGACTGTGGGTGCAGGTACCCCACTACCTCGCCGCATCCGCGTATCCGCCGGCGGTGATCGCGCTCCTCGACGGCCTGCGCGAGGTCGCCGACCTCGTCGTCGACACCACCGCCCTCCAACGCGAGGCCGCCGAACTGGTGCGGCGGATCGACCGTCTCGTCGCCGCCAACGACGAACACCTCACCATGCTGCGCCAGCTCGAGGCGGCCCACGATGCGATCATCGACCTCGCGCCGGAGCGGCTCCCCACCGGCGACGACATCGCGGCCGAGTTCGAGCGTTTCCTGCGCGACCGCGACGAATAGGGTGCCAACGACACGAGTTCGAGCACGCGAGCAAGGAGCGGCGATGAAGGTCGACGGAGGGATCGGAGGCGACCTGCGGGCCGCAGGCACGCAGGCTCGCGAACTCGAGGCCACCGGGTACGACGGCGCGTGGACCGCAGAGACGTCGCACGATCCGTTCTTCCCCCTGCTGCTCGCCGCCGAGCAGACCGAGCAGCTCGAGCTGGGCACCTCGATCGCCGTGGCGTTCGCCCGGAACCCGATGCTCCTCGCGAACATCGGATGGGACCTGCAGGCGTTCTCGCGCGGTCGCTTCATCCTCGGTCTCGGCAGCCAGATCAAGCCGCACATCACGAAGCGCTTCTCGATGCCCTGGAGCAAGCCGGCAGCGCGAATGCGCGAACTGGTCCTCGCCGTGCGGGCGATCTGGGACACCTGGGAGAACGGCACACCACTCGCCTTCCGCGGCGAGTTCTACAGCCACACCCTGATGACCCCGTTCTTCGCACCCGATCGTGCCGAGCTCGCCGGGTTCGGCGTCCCGCGGATCTTCCTCGCCGGTGTCGGCGAGCTGATGACCGAGGTGGCCGGAGAGGTCTGCGACGGCTTCATCTGCCACGGCTTCACCACCGAGCGCTACCTGCGTGAGGTGACCCTGCCCGCGCTCGAGCGCGGCCGGGCCACCGCCGGACGCACGATGGAGGGCTTCGAGATCGTCGGGCCGAGTTTCGTGGTCACCGGCAACAACGAACGCGAGATGGCGGCGGCGGCCGCAGCGACCCGTCAACAGATTGCGTTCTACGGCAGCACACCCGCCTACCGGGGTGTGCTCGAACTGCACGGCTGGGGCGCGCTGCAGGACGATCTGAATGCCCTCAGCAAGCAGGGACGATGGGCCGAGATGGGCGACCTCGTCACCGACGACATTCTCGACGCTTTTGCCGTGGTCGCCGAGCCCGAGGGTGTGGCCCCCGAGCTCCGGCGGCGCTACGGCGATGTCATCGATCGGATCAGCTTCTACGCGCCGTACCGCAGCGACCCCGAGCGGTGGGCCCGGGTGCTCGCCGACCTGCGCGGCGCCGAACCGTCGAACGGCTGAGCGAACTGGCCTCTCAGGCGCCGAGACCGACGAGCCAGGCCTGCACGTTCGCCCCGAGGGCCGCCACGTCGTAGCCACCCTCCTGCAGCACCACCGTCGGCAGACCGAGTTCGGCGACGACCGCACCGCAGCGTCGCATCCCGTCGGTGGTCACGGCGAGATCGGCGATCGGATCGGTGATGAACGTGTCGAGGCCGAGCGACACGACGATGGTCGAGGGACCGAATCGTGAGATCGAGTCGCACACCGCCGCGAGCGCCGACACATAGGCATCGTCGTCGGTACGCGCGGCGAGCGGCACGTTGACCGTGCTCCCGAGTCCACGCCCGGAGCCCGTCTCATCGGCAAAGCCCACGTTGAACGGGTAGGCGCGCGCCGGATCGCCGTGCAGCGACACGTACTGCACATCGTCGCGGTCGTAGAAGATCTGCTGGGTGCCGTTGCCGTGGTGGTAGTCGACATCGAGCACCGTGACCTTGGTGCCCGTGGTGGCGGCGATGTGATGTGCCACCACGGCCGCATTGTTGAAGAAGCAGTACCCGCCGTAGAGCGACGAGGTCGCGTGGTGACCCGGCGGACGACA
This sequence comes from Ilumatobacteraceae bacterium, assembly GCA_046086305.1. Taxonomy (GTDB): domain Bacteria; phylum Actinomycetota; class Acidimicrobiia; order Acidimicrobiales; family Ilumatobacteraceae; genus UBA668. Next base: position 12,029 of record JBJSXI010000112.1, on the reverse strand, counting down.
CAGGCCGTAGGCGGCGCGCTCGCCGCCGAGCACCACGGCCGCAGCGGTGAGCGCGGTGTCGACTGCGCCGCGGGCCGCCTCGTAGGTGCCCTCGGTGAGCGGGGTCGTGGTCTCGAAGCACCACCACCCGAGTCGTCCACCGATCGCCGTCGGCTCGCGACCGGGCGACATCTTGTCGCGCAGCGCCGGACGGTAGAACACGTCGGGGACGACCTCGCGGGTGCCCGGGTGTTCGGCGGCGTACAGCTGCCACGCCTCGGAGAGGAAGCGCACCAATCCGGGATCGTGGACGGCCTCGATCGGGGCAGTACCCCAGTGCGACGGACCGATGAGATCGAACCGGTCATCGGCGGCGAGGGTCTCACGGATCGCCTCGGCGCGTCCGACGTGCTCGAAGGGTGTGTGCGTCGACGACGACTCGAACTCGACGTGCGGGTCGTGGAGGCGATGGACCGGTGTGTGGACGACCTTCATGACGACTCCCCTGCGAGTTCGAGCTGTTCGTCGAGGTACAACTCGCGGCACTTCGCGCGCTGCAATTTGCCGCTCGACGTCTTCGGCAGGGTCCCGGGGCGCACGAGCATCACGTCGCGCGGCGGCAGCCCACACACGTCGAGCGTGCGGTGGTGCACGTGCTGGCGCACCTCGTCGAGATCGTCGGCCTTGGTCTCGGCGACCACGACCACACTCTCCTTACCCTTGTAGCCATCGACCCCGAAGGCGATCACATTGCCGGCGCGCACACCCTCGATCGCACCCACGGCACGTTCGATGTCCTCGGGGAACACGTTGCGACCGCCGACGATGATGACGTCCTTGATCCGCCCGCACAGGACGAGTTCGCCATCGACGAGATAGGCGAGGTCGCCGGTGCACAGCCAGCCGTTGTGGAACAGGGCCGCCGTCGCATCGGGACGCTTGTAGTACCCGGGGGTCACCGACGTCCCGCGCAGGAGCAGTTCGCCGACGTGGCGTTCGGGTAACTCTTCGCGCGTGTCGGGGTCGACGACCTTCATCTCGAGACCCGGGACCGCACGTCCGAGCAGCGGCAGGCGACGCACGTCGAGCTCCTCCTCGGCATCGGCCACCTCGAGCTGCTTGGCGATCCGCTCACGCTCGAGCACGATGCGATCGACCGAGTCGACACGCATGCCGCGATGGCGCGGCGGGAAGGCCCCGCCGATCGCGACCTCGGCCATCCCGAATGCGGGGAACACCCCCTCGGCACGGAAGCCGAACCGCGACGCCGCGGTGACGAAGGACTCGACCGCCGCCGGATCCACCGGCTCGGCACCCGACAGGGCGAGGGTGAGCGACGACAGGTCGAGGCCCTCCATGCGCCCGAGGGCCCGGGTGGCGAGCACCCATGCGAAGTTCGGTCCGGCGGTGGCCGTGCCGCGCCAGTCGCTGACCCACTGCATCCACGCCCCGGGGCGAGCGAGGAAGTCCTGCGGTGCAGCCTGGACGAGGTGCACACCGGTGGTCATCGGGATCGACAGGAAACCGACGAGCCCCATGTCGTGATACAGGGGCAGCCAGCTGACCATCACCTCGTGTTCGTCCAACTGAGCTGCCTGACAACATGCATCGAGGTTCGCCCGGAGCGCGCGGTCGGGGATCATCACTCCCTTGGGCTCACTCGTCGAGCCACTCGTGTACTGGAGGATGACGAGTCGGTCGGGATCGTGAGGCGCGAGTTCGACACGTTCACCCGACGACGCCGTCGGCGATCCGGGGAGCACCGCCGCCATCGACTCTGTCGGCGGATCACCGGCCACCGACTCGTAGAACGGCGCAAGCATGTCGTCGACGAGCACCAACTTCGCATCACCATGACGGATTCGCGTGCGCGTGCTCTCGACGAACACCTCGAGCGAACCCATTCGCATCGGCAACGGCAGCACCATGCTCGCGATGCCGGCGAGCCAACACCCCTGGACGATCGTGATCAGTCCGCGCGAGGTCGGACCGAGGATCGCGACGTGATCGCCGGGCACCAGCCCGCGCGCCTGCAGTGATGCGGCGACGATCCGCGCCTCGTCGTGGATCTGCGCCCACGAGACGAACCCGTCGCCGTCGGGTGGCAACACGCTCTGGCCGACGAAGCGCACCCCGGTGGGACGGTCGGCAGAGGCGACGATGCGGGCCACGATGCTGTCGGCGTCAGCCATGGCGGCCACCGTAGTGCGCGGCCCGGCGACCCGGCCGATCCGTAGACTCGCCCGTCGATGACCGACCGACCTGCTGCCGACGCACCCTCGCACCGCTACAGCGGGGCGTTGGCCGGCACGATCGAAGCCAAGTGGCACGACCGCTGGGACGCCGAGGGCACCTTCGACACACCGAACCCGACCGGTCCCCTCGGCGATCCGGCTGCCGTGGCCGGACGGCCGAAGAAGTTCATCCTCGACATGTTCCCGTACCCGAGCGGCGCCGGGCTGCACATGGGGCACCCGCTCGGCTTCACGGCGACCGACATCTACGCCCGGTATCTGCGGATGACCGGGCACAACGTGCTCTACACGATGGGTTTCGACGCATTCGGTCTGCCCGCCGAGCAGTACGCGGTGCAGACGGGCCAGCATCCGGCCGTCACGACCGACGCCAACATCGCCAACATCCGCCGACAACTGCGTCGACTCGGCCTCAGTCACGATCGGCGACGCAGCATCAGCACGACCGATCCCGACTACTACCGCTGGACCCAATGGATCTTCCTGCAGATCCATGGCGCATGGTTCGACCCCGACCAGCGTCGTGCGCGACCCATCGAGCAGCTCGTGACCGAGTTCGAGGCCGGCACACGGACACCGACCACCGGTGTGTGGGCGTCGATGTCACCTGCCGAACGCGACCGAGAACTCGACAACTGGCGCCTCGCCTACGTCAGCGACGCACCGGTGAACTGGTGTCCGGGTCTTGGAACCGTCGTCGCCAACGAGGAGGTCACTGCCGATGGTCGCAGCGACCGCGGCAACTTCCCCGTCTTCCAGCGCAACATGCGCCAGTGGATGATGCGCATCACTGCGTACGCCGATCGTCTGCTCGACGATCTCGATCTGCTCGACTGGACCGACGCGATCAAGTCGATGCAGCGCAACTGGATCGGTCGCAGTGAGGGCGCCACCGTCCACTTCGCGTCGCCGGCGGGAACGCTCACGGTGTTCACCACGCGCCCCGACACCCTGTTCGGTGCAACCTTCATGGTCGTCGCGCCTGAGCATCCGCTCGTCGACGCCCTCACCACCCCCGACCGTCGCGACGCCGTCGACGCGTACCGCCGCCGTGCTGCGACGACCGACGACCACGATCGTCAGGATGCGACGAAACCCAAGACAGGCGTGTTCACGGGCGCGTCTGCCGTGAACCCGGTGAACGGGGCAGAGATCCCCGTGTGGGTCGCCGACTACGTCCTGATGGGTTACGGCACCGGCGCGATCATGGCCGTCCCGTGCGGCGACCAGCGCGACTTCGAGTTCGCCCGCACCCACGGTCTGCCGATCGTCGCGATCCAGGCGCCACCCGACCGCAGCCTCGACACGGCCACCTGGGACGACGCGTACGTCGGCGATGCGCCCTATGTGCAGAGCGCCAACGACTCGTTGCACCTCGACGGGATCAGCTCTGTCGACGAGGCGAAACGTCTGACGACCGTCTGGCTCTCCGCGCACGGCCACGGCGAGGCGACGGTCACCTACAAGCTGCGCGACTGGCTGTTCAGCCGTCAGCGGTACTGGGGTGAGCCGTTCCCGATCGTCTACGACGAGCACGGCATCGCCCGGGCTCTCCCCGATCACCTGCTCCCCGTCGTCCTGCCCGACACTGACCAGTTCTCACCGCGCACCTTCGACCCCGACGACGCGATGAGCGATCCGGAGAGCCCCCTCGACCGACTCGGCGACTGGGTCGAGGTCGAGGTCGATCTGGGCGATGGACTGCGTCGCTACCGACGCGACACCAATGTGATGCCCCAGTGGGCCGGCAGTTGCTGGTACGAGCTGCGCTATCTCGACCCGAGTAACGACAACGCATTCGTCGACCCCGAGAACGAGCGCTACTGGATGGGCCCGCTCGGTGAGGGCCACCCGGGGGGTGTCGACCTCTACGTCGGTGGCGTCGAACATGCAGTGCTGCACCTGCTGTATGCGCGCTTCTGGCACAAGGTGCTGTTCGACCTCGGCCACGTCAGTTCGCGCGAGCCGTTCCACCGCCTGTTCAACCAGGGCTACATCCTCGCGGCCGCATATCAGGACGAGCGCGGAATGTATGTCGACGCCCACGCAGTCGAGCAGCGTGACGGGGCGTACATCTACGACGGCCAACCAGTACGGCGCGAGTACGGCAAGATGGGCAAGAGCCTGAAGAACGCGATCGCACCCGACGAGGTCTGCGACCTCTATGGCGCCGACACCCTGCGGCTCTACCTGATGAGCATGGGGCCGCTCGACGCGAGCCGCCCGTGGGAGAGCAAGGACGTCGTCGGGGTGCATCGGTTCCTCCAACGGGTCTGGCGCAACCTCGTCGACGAGGACACCGGCGCCCTACGCGTGACGAGCGATGCGCCGACCGACGAGTCGGTGCGTCTCCTGCACGTGACGATCGACGCGGTACGGACCGAACTCGACCACCTCCGGTTCAACACTGCGATCGCCAAGCTCATCGAGCTCAACAACCATCTCACCAAGCTCGGTGGGTGCCCGGCGGTCATCGCCGACCCGCTCGTTCGCCTGCTCGCGCCGTTCGCCCCGCATGTCGCGGAGGAACTGTGGGAACGCCTCGGACACGGCACATCGCTCGTGCACGAGCCGTTCCCCGTCGCCGACGAACGCTGGCTCAGCTCGGAGACCGTCGAGTATCCGGTGCAGGTGAACGGCAAGGTCCGGACGCGGATCATCGTCGACGCCGACGCCCCGGCCGAGGTGGTCGAGCGGGTCGCCCTCGCCGACGAACGCATCGTCGCCGCCCTCGACGGCGCGGCGCCGCGCAAGGTCATCGTCGTGCCGGGGCGCACCGTCAACATCGTCGTTTGACCGACCGCCGACGTGTCCGACGAGCTCACCCTCGACCGTCTCACGGCCGACATCTCGGTGTTCCAGCGGCGCGACGGTCACCGCTTCTCGTCCGACGACATGGTGACGGCGTGGGCGGCCCTCCAGGTGTGCCCCGAACCCCGTCGTGTGCTCGACCTCGGGTGCGGACTCGGTTCGGTGCTCCTGCACCTCGCGTGGTCGGTTCCCGATGCACTCCTCGACGGGGTCGAGGTGCAGGAGGTGTCGTACTCGCTGCTCGACCGCAACCTCGCGCACAATGCGCAGGTCGCCGACATCGGTGAGCGGGTGTCGATCCACCACGGTGACTTCCGCGACCGCTCCATCACCTCTGCGCTACGCGCGCCGTTCGACCTCATCACGGGCACTCCTCCGTACTTCCCACCGGGCACCGCGTCGCGCGCGGTCGACGAGCAGCGCACACGGGCACGTATCGAGACATGCGGCGGCGTCGAGGACTACATCGCCACAGGTGCACCGCTGCTGGCAGACGACGGGTGTCTCGTCGTCTGCGGTGACGCCGATGCCGAGGGGCGCGCGCTCACGGCGGCGCAGGAACTCGATCTGCATCTCGTCGCTCGCTGGGTCGTGATCCCGAGAGCGGGCCGCCCCCCACTGTTCACCGTGTGGGCGATGCGTCACACCGCCGAGATCGAGTTGGTCGATCACACCCTCGTGCTGCGCGACGCGCACGGCGAGCGCACCGCCGATGCGCGGAGACTTCGCGCGTTCAGCGGGTTCCCCGAGGCGGAGACTCGACCTACGCCAACTTGAGGAACAGCCGCTCGACCTCGTCGGGATCGAAGCCGGCTGCCGCAGCGCGCTGGGGATCACTCATACACGTGGCCATCCCCGCAGCGAGCAGTTTGAACCCGACCTGGTCGAGGGCCTTCCCGGCCGCCGACAATTGGGCGATGATCTCGCGGCACTCGCGGCCGTCACGGATCATCGCCTGCACCCCACGTACCTGCCCCTCGATTCGCGCCAGACGGCGGACGAGATCGGCAGAGGTCTCCTCGGGCAGTTCCACGCTGCCACTATACCCCCGGGGGTGTCGTCAGCGTGCCGCGAGGCACTCGTCGAGGCGCACCCGCAGCCTGGCGACGAACTCCTGGAACGAGCGATTCAGGCGGACCCGGTCGCCCGTGGCGAACAGGTCCATCGCCAGACCCGTGAAGGTGGCCTTGGCGAGCGAGGCTTCGAGGGCGGCCTGTTCGGGGTTCAGTCCCTCGGCGACGAAGCGCTGCTCGACCGCCTGGCGCCACACGCCGATCTGGTCGGCGCGCACCTGACCGGTGAGACCGGTGACCGATGGGTCGAGCGCCGCAGCCTCGTAGTTCAGCCGGACGAGGGCCAGGTTGGTCGGCGATTCGTTCATCCACCGCCACCACTTGCGGAACACCTCGATCTGGGTCAGTCGCGGATTGCGCGCGAGCCACGCCTCGAGCACCTCGATCTGTTGCTCGATCGCACGCTCCATCGCCGCCGACAGCAGCTCCTCCTTCGATCCGAAGTGGTGGACGAGCCGGTTGATGCTCACATCGAGCTCACGCGCCATCGGACGCAGCGTCGCATGGGCGAGGCCGTGCACCGACAGGTACTCGACGATCCGGTCGAGGAGCTCTTGACGACGCTCGAGATCGGGGGTGCGGGCCATCGGCCCGGCACCCTACCCGGCGGGTACGAGGGCGACGGCGGCCACCGAGACACCCGCGACGAGCACCCAACTCGCGAGGCCGAGCAGCAGCGGTCGGCCACCGACCGCCCGCAGCGCCCGCAGTCGCACATTCGCACCGAGTCCGAACAGACCCATTGCGAGGAGGAACGTATCGAGGGTCTTGGCCGTGGCGACCAGGTCGTCGTCGAGGACGCCCGCCGTCCGCACACCGACGGCGACGAGGAACGCCGCGACGAACAGCGGCACGAGCGGCGGTGTCGGCGCATCCGCTACCTCACGTCCGCGCCGCCGTGCGGCAATCGCGAGCATGGTGAGGAGCGGTGCGAGCATCGCGACGCGGGTCAACTTCACGACCACGGCCGTCTTCAGCGCCTCGTCACCGCGGGTGGAGGCGGTCGCGACGACCTGTCCGACATCGTGCACCGCCGCACCGACCCACGAACCGAAGTCGGCATCGCCGAGCCCGAACAGTGAGCCGAGCATCGGGAGGACCGCGATCGACAGCGTGCCGCAGAGCGTCACCATGGCGAGCGAGTAGGCGACCTCCTCCTCGGTCGCATCCGACAGCGGCTCTGCCGCGGCGATGGCCGACGCACCGCAGATGCCGAATCCCGTGCCGACCAACAGACCGAGACCCCGACTGAGTCCGAGGCGAGAGGCCAGCCACTGTGCACCGAAGAACGTCGACACGACCACCGCAGCCACCGCCGCGAGTGTCGCCGGACCGAGGGCACCGAGTTCACCGAGCGACAGCCGCAGACCCAGCAGTGCGACGCCGATGCGAAGCACACGCGTCGCAGCAAGCGTCGTGCCGGTGCGCAGTCGGGTACCGAGCAGACCCGCGTTCGCCGCCGCCACACCGAGCACGACGGCGACGACGTGCGGCGAGAGTGCGTCGACCTGGTCGTGGGCAACGAGCCCGATCAGGGCGGCAGCCGCAGCGAGGGCGAGTCCCGGTGCGTACTTCACCACGGTGGAGGACACCGTCACGTGGATCGCCCGCCGTGGATCACGCGGTGCACGAGCGGGACCCCGGGGCGGTAGACGAGATGGGTGTAGGACGGTGCGTCGAGCACGACGAGATCGGCACGTGCACCGGGTACGAGGCGCCCGACATCGGAACGTTCCAGCGCCGCCGCTCCCCCGATCGTTGCTGCGGCTATCGCCTCATCGGGTGTCATCCGCATGTCGCGTACGGCGAGCGCGATGCAGAACGACATCGACGTCGTGTAGCTGCTGCCCGGGTTGCAGTTCGTCGCCAACGCAACGCGCACGCCGGCATCGATGGCCCGGCGCGCATCGGGGTATGGCTGGCGCGTACTGAAGTCGGTCGCCGGGAGGAATGTGGCTACGGTCGTGCTGGCGGCGAGCGCGGCGAGATCGTCGTCGTCGAGGTAGGTGCAGTGATCGGCCGACGCGCACCCCTCCTCGACCGCCAACCGCACTCCGGGGCCATGACCGAGCTGGTTGGCGTGGAGGCGAAGTCCGAGACCCGCGGCGCGACTGGCGCGCAGGACGGCTCGGCACTGATCGACGTCGAAGGCACCGACCTCGCAGAACGCGTCGGCCCACTTGGCGAACGGACGCGCCGCATCGAGCATCGCCCCGCACACCAGCTCGACGTAGTCGTCGGCCCGACCGGCGAACTCGGGCGGCACGACATGCGCGCCGAGGAAGGTGGTCTCGGGGGTCAGTTCACGACCGAGCCGCAGGGTGCGCGCCTCGCCCGCCGGGTCGAGCGCGTAGCCCGACTTGATCTCCACCGTCGTCACACCGGCACGCAATGATTCGACACGACGCGCCGCCGCGAGACGACGCAGTTCGTCGTCGTCGGCCGCGCGGGTGGCCGCAACGGTGGTCGCGATGCCGCCGGCCTCGTATGGACGGCCCGCCATCCGGGCCGCGAACTCGGCGCTGCGATCCCCGGCGAACACCAGGTGCGTGTGGCTGTCGACGAACCCGGGGATGACGCATCGTCCGGCGACGTCGATGCGCTCGTCGGCCACCTGCCCGGCTCGGCCCACCCACACCACCTGATCACCCTCGATCACGACCGAGGCATCGTGGAGTACACCGAGCGGACCTTCGCCGAGCGACGGATCGTTCGTCACGAGCAACCCGATCCCGTCGATCACCGTGGTCGGCGAACTCATCGGTCCACCTCGGCGATCGCGGCCACGAGCTCGCGCTCGACGTCGACGAGACGATGATGACCATCGCTCACCACGTGCCGCCCACCGATCACCACATCGGTCACGTCACCCGTCGACGCCGCGAACACCACCGCACCGAGCGGGTCGGCATCTCCCCCGGCGGTGCGCGCCGAGTCGAGGCGCACGGCGACGAGGTCGGCCATCGCGCCCACCTCGAGACGCCCTGCGGACGACCACCCGAGCGCGGCGTGGCCACGCCACGTCGCCATCTCGAGCAGGTCGGTCACCGTATGGCTCCCCCGTCGGCGGGTGGCGAGACGCTCGTCGAGTTCGACCGCCCTCGTCTCCTCGAACAGGTCGATCACGGCGTGCGAGTCGGTGCCGACACACAGCGACGCACCCGCGTCGCGCAGCCGGGTCGTCGGGCCGATCCCATCGGCAAGATCGCGCTCGGTCGTCGCGCAGATGCAGCAGTTGGTGTGCGTGTCGCCGAGGAACGCAATATCGACGTCGGTGAGATGGGTGGCGTGGACCGCGGTGAACGCCGGGCCGAGCGCGCCCGCCCGGGCGAAGACCTCGACCGGTGTTGCGCCGTGGGCGGCTCGGCACTGCTCGACCTCGGCGGGCTGCTCGGCGACATGGGCATGGACGACCATGCCGGCATCGGCCGCATACGTCACCACCGCCGCGATCGCCTCCGGGTCAACGGCGCGCACCGAGTGCACCGCGGCCCCGAGGGCGACCGCGGGGCCCGTCAGACGTCGAGCGGCATCGGCACGCGTGCGCCAAGCGTCGACATCACCGTCGCCGAAGCGCAGTTGCACACCCTCGAGGGGGACGCGATGACCATCGGATGTGAGGCCACCCGACAGGTAGCAGGTGTCGAGCAGGGTGATCCGCAGGCCCGCCTCGGTCGCTGCGGACACGAGTGCGTCGGACATCGCGTTCGGGTCGGCGTAGCGCGCACCACCGGTGTCGTGGTGCAGGTAGTGGAACTCGCCGACGCACGACACTCCCGAACTGACCATCTCGGCGAACACCGCTCGGGCGAGACGATGGTACGAGTCGGGTTGCAGCACGGCGGCAGCGCGATACATCTGATCGCGCCACGACCAGAACGAGTCGGCGCCGCGGTGAGTTCGGCCACGCAGCACCCGGTGGAAGGCATGACTGTGCCCGTTCGCGAGACCGGGCACGACTACACCGCGCAGCACGGTGGCACCCGTCGGGGCCGCGTCGGCCGTGGAGACCGAGGCAATGCGGTCACCGTCCACACCGACGAGCACACCGGTCGCTGCGGTGTCGCCACCGAGCCAGGCGCGCTCGCACCAGAACGATTGCACTACGAGCCGACCCGGGCCACGAACGCCGAGATACGGGCGACGAAGTCGTCGCGGTGGAAACGCTCGAACTGCTCCCAGGTGGTGAGCGAGCGCGTGTCGTGCACCCGATCGAGGAACAAGAGCCCGTCGAGGTGATCAAGCTCGTGCTGGAAGGTGCCGGCCGTGAGACCGCGCTTGATCCCGTCGTGGGCGACCCCGTCGCGGTCGACGTACGTGACCCTGATGTTCACGTGGCGCATCACATTGCCGCGCATGTTGGGCACCGAGAGACAGCCCTCGTTGATCTCGACGAGCTCGTCGTCGAGGAAGGTGATCACCGGGTTCACCACGACCGTCAGCGGAATCGGCGGCTTGTACGGATAACGAGGGTTGTTCCGCACCTCGATCGTCGCGATGCGCACCGACTCGCCGATCTGAGGCGCGGCGATTCCTGCACCGTTCGCTGCGTGCATCGTGTCGATCAGATCGTCGATGAGTGTCTGCATCGCCGACGACGCAAGTTCGACGGCCGACACCTCACGGCACGGCACGCGCAGGAGCGGGTTCCCGACGTGGAGGATGTCGCGTACGGTCATGCGGCCCGCCACAGTACGGGGAACAGCGGGTGGTCGAGCGGCGCTCCGTCGGCGAGCTCGTCGGCGAGACCCGGAAATGCTGGCGACGTGGTCCAGGGTCGCACCGCGTGCACCATGTCGTCACCGAGGAACCGCACCGACAGCACCCGGCGGCGACGGTCGGTGCCGGGCGCCGCATGCAGGGTGAGCATGTGGAAGAACACGGCGTCGCCGGGTTCGAGCGCCCACCCGCGGATCGTGTCACTGTGCTCGTCGATGGTGGGCAGCTCGGCGAGCGCACCGTCGGGGAACCACTTCGCCTGACCGTCGAGGAACGAGCGCGGCATGAACCACGGCCCGAGGTGCGAGCCGGCGACGAACTCGAGTGTGGACTCACGACCCACCGGGTCGACCGGACACCACATGCTGATGTTCTGTCGACCGTCGACGTTGTAGTACGGCAGGTCCTGGTGCCAGGGCGTGCGCTGGCGTGTACCAGGCTCCTTCACGAGGACATGGTCGTGATAGAGACGCACCGACGTCGCCCCCATCAACTCGCCGGCGATCCGCGCCGCCGAAGAGGTGCGGATGAAGCGCTCCATCGCCGCCAGCCGCTGCCACGAGCAGAAGTCCTCGATGAACGCGCCGTCGTCGTCCGCACTTGCGCGCTTGGCGTTGGGCGACAGGGCCGCGAGATTGGCCTCGATGGCCTCGGCGGCGAGCGCGACCTCGTCGGCATCGAATGCGCCGCGCACACAGACGACCCCATCGCGCCAGAAATCGCCCTCGACGGTCCAGCCGGTACTCATCGCGGCACCTCGCGCATCGGAACGCGAACACCCCGCTCGTCGGCCACCTCGACGGCCCGGTCGTAGCCAGCATCCGCATGGCGGATGACTCCCATCCCTGGATCGCTGATGAGGACGCGTGACAGCTTCTCGGCGGCGAGGTCGGTGCCGTCGGCGAGGCACACCATGCCGGCGTGGATGCTCCGGCCGATGCCGACACCACCACCGTGGTGGATGCTCACCCACGACGCACCACTCGAGGTGTTGACGAGCGCATTCAGCAGCGGCCAGTCGGCGATGGCATCGGAACCGTCGAGCATCGCCTCGGTCTCGCGATACGGCGACGCCACCGATCCCGAGTCGAGGTGGTCGCGTCCGATCACCACGGGTGCCGACAACTCGCCGCGACGCACCATCTCGTTGAACCGCAGGCCGAGCCGGTGGCGCTCGCCGTAGCCGAGCCAG
>JBJSXI010000111.1:0-3485 GCA_046086305.1 Ilumatobacteraceae bacterium | reverse complement strand
CGACCGGCAGGACCAATGCATTCATTCCCGCTGCCGTGAAGCCGAGCAGCAATGGCCAGTGGACGAGGTAGATCCCGTACGACCGTTCACCCACCCAGCGCAGCGGAGCCACGTCGAGACGAGCCCCCAGATCCGACTGGTGGGCGACGGCAGCCACACCGACCGCAGCAAGGACCCCACACGCGAGCAGACCACCCCGGTAGTAGCCCTCGGTGCCGAGCGATGTCGTCAGGCCGAGCGCAACGAGCCCGCCGAGCGACGCGATGCCAAGACCTGCAATGAGCATTCTCGAATTTCGGCCAGTCGGCACCGACCGTCGGTGCAGCGCAGTTGCGAGCACTGCGCCGACCAGCATCTCTCCCGACCGGGTGAAGGTGGAGAAATAGACGAGCGACGTGTCTCCCGCCACCAGCCAGGTGCCCAGCGCCGTTGCGGACACGAGGACACCAAGAGTGAACCCGATCACCCACCGACGCCGGGCGAGCAGCACGACGAGCGGGAGCACCAGATACACCTGCTCCTCGATCGCGAGCGACCAGAAGTGCAGCACAGGAGACCGATCCGTCGACGCGCCATACACGCCACCGTCGACGATCTGCTGCCAGTTGGTGACCTGCAGCAGAGCCGCCACGAGTTCGCGCCGCGTCGTCGACGTCGCCCAACCGGCGATGAACCACACCACGGCCACCACCGAGACCGTGGCGAGTGCTGCGGGAAGGATTCGGCGTACCCGCCGCTGGTAGAACCCACGGAGCGACACCGACCCCGATCGATCAACCTCATCGAGAAGGAGTGAGGTGATCAAGTAGCCCGACAACGCGAAGAACAGCGTGACCCCGAGAAACCCGCCCGGGACGACGTCAGGCCAAAGATGGAACGCAACGACAAGAGCAACCGCGATCCCACGGACACCGTCGAACCCGGCGATGCGGGCGTGCTGCACGATCTATCAGTCTACGGGTTGTCCAGTCCCGGGTGGCTATCGGCCGCACCCGGTCCACGGTGTGTAGCTGCGCTCGGCGCGCTGCGTCACGTGTCGAGCCGGTACACCCGCCGGTCGAGAACCTCGGGCCGACCGCGTCGGAACTCAGGACGGACGACGTCGTCGAAGTAGATCGGCTTCCGCCGTCTCTTTCGCCAGAGCGGGGCGGTCAGGGCGATGGTCAGAAGACGCGAGGCCAACGCCTCACTGCCCCGGTGATGGAACTCGCCGTCGGCCACCTCGCTCAGAAGACGATCACTCGCCCGTCCATCGACCTGGTAGGAAACTGCGCCGGCCCATCGGAGTTCGATGACACGATGATCGAGATGGCGGTCCAGAAGGTCAGCGATCGGCTGACGCATCCGGCTGCGATCGAGAAACGCGTCAATCTCCGGATCGAAGTAGCGGTCGGTCTTGGCCGTGAAGACCAACGTCCCGTCGACGAGTCGACACCACCAGAGATGGCTCGGAAAGTCGACGATCTTCGCGCTCGCGGCTTCGGGCACCTCGATGTAGCCGGCCCGCGCAACACGCACCATCTCGTCGATGACGCGACCCGGCTCGGGAACGTGCTCCAGCATGTGGGAACAGATCACGTAGTCGAAGACCCCATCAGCAAAGGGCATGTCGGCAGCGTCTGCGTCGAACAGCGGTCGATTCACCCTCGCAGACGCCCGGCCTGAGCGCTGGAGCGCATGCTCTGCATCGACGTACCTGTCGAGCAGCACATCGGCTCGCCAATGCGGTTTGTCGCCACTCCCGACGTCGAGCACGAGACCCGCTGCACCGACGGGTATGTCGATACGACGCCGGTGAAATGATCGGATCTGATCAGCGATGCCCATCGAAATCCACCCTCGACATCGTGTCGACAACTCAGCGGCTCTGCGTCACTTCGAGAAGAAGCCGTCCGTCACCATCGGGCCGATAACCCGCGCGCCAGCATCAGCGCCTGCGATGGCCGCAAACATGACGAGCGCTGCGCCGGCCATCGAGAGGTTCTTGAGGAACTGGATCGTCTCCATCTGCTTCGACTGCTCATCGGCGGCCCAGAAGTCGTGCATCTTGACAGCCATCGCGACAAGGATGACCGCCAGGACGAGTGCGCCGAGGTCGGCAACAACACCGAAGACGATCGACAGACTTCCGAGCACCATCAACACGCCGGAGACGGGAACGGCCACCTTGGCAGCCGGAACCTTCTTGTGCGTGGCGTAGCCGATCATCGGGCCCGACTTGATCAGGTGCATCGCACCGCCGTTGAGCAGCATGAGAGCGAAGAGAATGCGTCCGATGACGAGCACGATGTCCATGAACCTGACTCCTTGGTGATCCCGGGATGGGCGTCGCGCACCCTAGAGCCTGGGCGTGAGCGACCGGTGGACCACCGTCACTCGATGCGCATGCCGGAGATCGCCCTTGCGATCACGAGCTGCTGAATCTCGCTCGTGCCCTCGAAGATCGTGTGGATCTTCGCGTCGCGGTGCCACCGTTCGACCGGATACTCACGCGTGTAGCCGTACCCACCGAGGATCTGGATGGCCTCCTCGGTCACCCGCACGGCCACCTCACTGGCCTTGTACTTGCTCATCGAGCCTTCACCGTTCTTGAAGCCTCCGTTGCGGCCCAACCATGCGGCCCTCCAGATGAGCAGTCGCGCCGCGTCGATCTCGGTCGCCATGTTGGCGAGCTTGAACGCGATCGCCTGGTGCTGCACGATCGGCTTGCCGAACGTGTGACGTTCCTTGGCGTACTCGAGGGCGAACTCGTACGCGGCGCGTGCGATGCCGAGCGCCTGAGCACCCACCGTCGGTCGAGTGGCCTCGAACGTGCTCATCGCCGGCTGCTTCTCTCCGGTGCGACCTCGCTCACGTGCTCGAGCCAACTTGGCATCGAGCTTCTCCTTGCCACCGAGCAGACATCTCCCGGGCACCCGGCAGTCGTCGAGCACCACCTCGGCGGTGTGCGACGCACGGATGCCGTGCTTCGCGTATTTCTGTCCCTGACGGAGACCCTTGGTGCCCGGAGGCACGACGAAGCTCGCCTGACCGCGACCCTTGAGCTCGGGGTCGACGGCAGCCACGACGACGTGCACATCGGCGATCCCACCGTTGGTGATCCATGCCTTCGTGCCGTTGAGCACCCACTCGTCGGACGCCTCGTCGTACACGGCGCGGGTGCGCAGACTGCTCACGTCACTGCCCGCATCGGGTTCGCTCACGCAGAACGCACCGAGTTGCACCTTCGACGCATCGCCGTAGCACTGCGGCACCCACTCCATCACCTGTTCGGGTGTGCCGTTGCCCGAGATACCGGCCGCCGCGAGTGCGGAGCCCATGATCGCCATGCCGATACCTGCATCACCCCAGAACAGTTCCTCGAGGGCGAGCACGATCGACAGCCCGGTCGGGTCGGCGAGGTTGGCGGCCATGAACTCCCAGCCGTAGAGACCGATGTCGGCGGCCTCCTGCACGATCGGCCACGGGAACTCCTCGCGCTCGTC
>JBJSXI010000110.1:0-22933 GCA_046086305.1 Ilumatobacteraceae bacterium | reverse complement strand
CCGGGCGATCGCCCCCAAGCGACTCGGCGCGGCGACCGTGCGGGCCGTGCTCGTCGCGCCACCGAGCGCGTGACGCCTATCGGACTACGATCGAACTGACCGGCCGTTCAGGTATGGCCGACGACAGACGGGAGTGCCATGAACTGGGACGTGTTCATCACCTGTGCGGTCACCGGGGCGGGCGACACCACCAAGAAGAGCCCGCATGTCCCGGTCACGCCCGCGCAGATCGCCGAGTCGGCGCTCGACGCCGCACGCGCCGGTGCAGCCGTCGTGCACATCCATGTGCGCGAGCCAGACACCGGACGCGGCAGTCGCAATACCGACTACTACGCCGAGGTCGTCGAGCGGATCCGTGCGTCCGACGTCGATGTGGTCGTCAACCTGACTGCCGGAATGGGCGGCGACCTCGTGCTCGGCGGTGACGAGCAGGTGCTGCCCCTCGACCCCGACGGCACCGACATGGCCGGCGCCACCGAGCGACTCGACCACGTGCGACGCATCCTCCCCGAGATCTGCACCCTCGACTGCGGCACGATGAACTTCGCGTCGGGCGGCGACTATGTGATGGTCAACACCCCGGGCGTGCTGCGCAGTATGGCCCGCCAGGTGCAAGCCCTCGGCGTACGGCCCGAGCTCGAGGTCTTCGACACCGGCCATCTCGTCCAGGTGAAGGAACTCATCCGTGACGGGCTACTCGACGATCCTGTGATGATCCAGCTGTGCATGGGCATCGCCTACGGCGCACCCGACGATCCGAATACGTTCATGGCGCTCGTCAACAACCTGCCGCGCGACTGCGTGTTCTCGGCGTTCTCGATCTCGCGCATGCAGCTGCCGTTCGTCGCGATGGCGGCACTGGCGGGCGGCAACGTGCGCGTCGGCCTCGAGGACAATCTCTACTCGGGACCCGGCCAACTCGCCACCAACGCCTCGCTCGTCGAGCGGGCCAAGAACATCCTCGAGGGGATGAACGTGCGGGTGATGAGCCCGCAGGCCGTGCGCGACAAGCTCGCCCTGGTGAAGCGCTGAGATGAGCCCGATCCCCGGTCTGTCGACCGTCGGTCTGCTCGGGGGCGGCGTCATCGGCGGCGGTTGGGCCGCCCGGTTCGCCCTCAACGGTGTCGATGTCCGTCTCTACGATCCCGACCCTGAGGCCCCGCGCAAGATCGGCGAGGTCCTCGACAACGCACGGCGCGCGACGCGCAAACTCGTCATGCCGACGCTCCCACCCGAGGGATCGATCACCTTCGTGGGCACCCCCGAGGAGGCGGCAGAGGGAGTCGACTTCGTCCAGGAGAGCGCACCCGAGCGTCTCGAGTTGAAGCAGATGCTGCTCGGCAGGGCGAGCGCCGTCGCGGGGGCCGATGTCGTGTTCGGCTCGAGCACATCAGGGCTGCTGCCCACCGAGATGCAGTCGGCCATGACCCACCCCGAGCGTCTCGTCGTCGGACATCCGTTCAACCCCGTCTACCTCATGCCGCTCGTCGAGGTGGTCGGCGGGACGGCGACCTCCGACGCCGCCAAGACGAGAGCCGCTGCGGTGTACGAGTCGATCGGGATGCATCCGCTCGTGCTCGGCAAGGAGATCGACGGCTTCGTCGCCGACCGGATGATGGAAGCACTGTGGCGCGAAGCGCTGTGGATGCTCCACGACGATGTCGCAACGGCCGAGCAGATCGACGACGCGATCCGCTTCGGTCCCGGCATCCGCTGGAGCTTCATGGGGACCTTCCTCATCTACCGGATCGCCGGTGGTGAGGCCGGCATGCGTCACTTCATGGCCCAGTTCGGACCATCGCTGAAGTGGCCGTGGACGAAGCTGATGGACGTCCCCGAGCTCACCGACGAGCTGCTCGACAAACTCGTCGCCCAGAGCGACGCGCAAGCCGCAGGGGCCGGACTGCGCGAACTCGAGATGCTCCGCGACGACTGTCTCGTGTCGGTGATCCAGTCGCTCCGCACCAACGACTATGCCGCGGGACGGGTGCTCGACCGCTACGAGCGGATGCTCGTCGAGCGCATGGGTGAGGGAAGTCTGCCGGATCCGGCTACGGGCCCGCTCCGTCTCCACGACGTGCGGGTGCCCACCGAGTGGGTCGACTACAACGGCCATGTCAACGACAGCCGGTACATGCAGTTCGCCAGCGAGACCATCGACCGGTTCCTGCGTCACATCGGCATGGATGCGTCGTATCTCGAGGGTGGTCACAGCTTCTACACGGTCGAGAGCCACCTCAACTTCATCGACCAGGCCCGCGCCGGCGATCACCTCTATTGCACGGTGCAACTGCTCTCGCACGATGCGAAGCGGATCCGCCTCTTCACATCGATCCATCGTGGTTCCGACGATGCCGTGGTGGCAACGTCCGAGCACATGCTCCTGCACGTCGACACCGCAGCCGGTCGCACGGTGCCGGCAGGTGAGGCGATCACCGCCGCTCTCGAGGCGATCGCAGCGCACCACTCGACGCTCGTCGCACCGACGAACGCCGGGCGGGCAATCGGCTCGAGGTAACGGCCTCGCTCACCCGATCGGTGCGCCGAGGATCCGCGACGCCTCGGCGAACCACACTCGCTCGACGCGGTCGCGCGTGACACCGCGGGCGCGCACCGCGACGAGCGGTGCGAGGCCGTCGAGCAGACCGGCGAGCAGGAAGGTGGCCCCGTCGGGGTCGTCGCCGACGAACTCACCCGACTGCTGACCGTCGCGCACTGCGGCGCGCAGAGCTGCTCGCCACCGGCGGTCCATCCGGTCGCGTTCGGCAGCCGCGGCCTCGTCGCGCAGGGCGAGGACGCACAGCTCCATCCACAACCCCCAGTCGTAGTGCCGCACCATGGCCCGCACGAGCACGGCGAGGCGTTCGGCGGCAGTGGTGGCCTCCTCGGCGAGCACGGTGTAGCGATCATGGAACTCCTGCTCGCGCAGACGCAGGGCCTCGGCGACGAGGGCGTCCTTCCCGGAGAACCAGTACAGGACCGCCGCCGGGCTGGTACCGGCCGCCCTGGCGATGTCGGCGACGCGTGTGTTCGCGTAGCCGCGTTCGCTCAGGATGCTCGCCGCAGCGGCGATGATCTGCGCCCTGCGGACATGGTCGAGACGGGGTCGGGCCATTGAGCGGATCCAATCCTGAACGTATATTTAGTCTATGGCGCTGATCGTCGTCAGGGGGTCGGGCGTACGGGCCGCCGAGTGGGCCACCCGCTACGCCGCCGCCGGGCACGATGTCGTCGTCGACGACGTCTCGGTCATCGACGGGGTACGTGCACGCTGGGCCGCCGCCGATCGTCTCGGACTCTTCCCGGGTGCGGCGCTCGACCGAGTGCGCGTGGATGGCGACACCCGCTCGGCCGCCGTCGTGCAGTCGACCGACGACCGTATCGGTGGCGGTGAGACCCCCGCCGCAGCACTCCGCGCCGACGAGTCGACGGCACACGGATGCTCGCCGATCCACCTCGTGCCCCTCGTCGTGGTCGACGGTCCCGACTGCGAACGGCTCGCTGCGTTCTACGCCTCACTCGGGATGGCGCCGCGCCGACCCACGGATGATCCCGAGGAGACATGGCGACTCGGCGAAGGGCTCGCCCGGCTCAGCGAGGCTGATCCCGACACACTCATCGCCATCGTGCGCGCCCTGCGAGCCACCGGCCGCGGGGCGGGTGCCGCGTTCGCCGCGCACGAAGCCCTGCGTTTTGCCGCGGCCGCACCGCGCCGGTGGCAACCGGGCGAGGTACCCGACGCTCCCCTGCGGCTCTACCGCACACCCGTCGAACCCGACTGGGTCGACTACAACGGCCACATGACCGAGTCGGCGTATCTCACGGCGGCCGGATGGGCCAGCGACCAACTCTTCCGCTACATCGGCGACGACGAGGCGTACCGCGCCGCGGGCCACAGCTTCTACACCGTCGAGACCCACATCCAGTACGTGCGCGAGGTGGCCGTCCACGAACCGATCGAGTTCACCACCCAGCTCCTCGGGGTCGATCACAAGCGCGTCCACTTCATCCACTCGATGCACCACGGCACCGACGGCGGGCTGTTGTGCACCGTCGAGCAGATGCTCGTGCACGTCGACATGCATGCCGGTCGGTCGGCGCCGATCCTCCCCGAGGTCAAGGCCGCACTCGACGCCATCGCCGCCGCCCACGCCTCGCTCACCATCCCGACCCAGGTCGGCTCGGTGATGCGTCTCCCTGCCGCCGCCCCAAGGAGCACCCAGGATGCACTTCCAGCTCACTGACGAACACCAGATGATCGTCGACACGGTTCGCTCGTTCACCGAACGCGAGTTGATGCCCTACGAGGAGCAGGTCGAGCGAGATGGCACCGTGCCACCCGACCTCGTGACCCAGATCAAGCGACGCAGTATCGAAGCCGGCCTCTACGCGGCGAACATGCCCGCCGAGCTCGGTGGTGGAGGCCTCGACTCGTTCGCGACGACGCTCGTCGATCGCGAATTCGGCGTGACGTCGTACGCCCTCCAGTACATCGTCGCCCGCCCGAGCAACATCCTTCGTGCGTGTGCCGGCGATCAGATCGAGGAATATCTCCTGCCGACGATCAGGGGCGAACGCGTCGACTGCATGGCGATGAGCGAACCCGATGCCGGCAGCGATGTGCGGGGCATGAAGTGCTCGGCCGTCCGCGACGGTGACGACTACGTGATCGACGGCGTGAAGCACTTCATCAGCCACGCCGATCTCGCCGACTTCGTGATCCTGTTCGCCGCGACCGGTGAGGAGGAGACTCCACGCGGACCCAAGAAGCGGATCACGGGCTTCCTCGTCGACCTCGACTCGCCGGGCTGCGAGGTCGTGCACGGATACAACTGTGTGTCGAACCGCGGCTACCACAACATGATCATCAACTTCGACGGCTGCCGCGTGCCCGTGCGCAACATCCTCGGCGAGGAGCACCGCGGCTTCGACGCAGCCAACGAGTGGCTCGGTTCGACACGCCTGCAGGTCGCAGCGGTCTGTGTGGGCCGCGCCCGTCGCGCCCTGCAGATCGCGACCGAGTGGGCCGCGACCCGCGTGCAGTTCGGTCAGCAGATCGGCAAGTTCCAGGGTGTGTCGTTCAAGTTGGCCGACATGCGCACCCGCCTCGAGGCGGCAGAACTGCTCACCCTGCGCGCCGCATGGCTCGACGTCGAAGGCACGGCGACCGACGAGGACATGGCGATGGCCAAGGTGTACAGCAGTGAGATGTGTCAGTTCGTCACTGATGAGGCCATCCAGATCCTCGGTGGGATGGGACTGATGGACGAGTTACCGCTCGAGCGGATGTGGCGCGACACCCGCGTCGACCGCATCTGGGACGGCACCAGCGAGATCCAGCGACACATCATCTCCCGGGCCATGCTGCGTCCGTTCGGTGGCTGACGTGGTTGCAGCCGTCGACATCCGTCGCCTGCTGGCGCCGCGCTCGATCGCGGTGGTGGGTGGTGCGCCGGCCGAGCGGGTGGTCGTCCAGTGTCGGCGACTCGGCTTTGCCGGGCCGATCTGGGCGGTGCATCCGACGCGCAGCCACCTCGGCGATGTGCCGTGTGTGCGCTCGCTCGCCGACCTGCCCGACATACCCGATGCGGTGTTCCTCGGCATCAATCGCCATACCACCGTCGAGGCAATGGGCGAGCTGCGCCGCATGGGCGCAGGCGGCGCGGTGTGCTACGGCTCGGGCTTCGCCGAGACCGGCGACACCGAGCTGCAGGCCACCCTGCTCGAGGCCGCCGACGGGATGCCGTTCTTCGGCCCCAACTGCTACGGCTTCGTCAACACCTTCGACCGGGTCGCCCTGTGGCCCGACGAACATGGCTGCACGATGCACGAACGGGGCGCGGCGATCGTGTCGCAGAGCGGCAACGTTGCGGTGAACCTCACCTTCCAACAGCGTGGCCTCCGCCTCGGGGCGATGGTCACCGTGGGGAACCAGGCCTCGCTCGGCTCGGATGATGCCGTCGACGCGCTCCTCGACGATCCACGGATCACGGCCATCGGACTGTTCCTCGAGGCGGTGCGCGATGCACAGCGCTTCGCCGAGGTCGCTGAGCGGGCGGCCGTGCGCGGCGTCCCGATCGTCGCTCTGCAGACCGGGCGCTCGAATGCAGGGGCGGCGATCGCCGCCTCGCACACCGGATCTCTTGCCGGACGGGCCGCCGCCTACGACGCGCTGTTCGACCGCTACGGCGTGGCCACCGTTCGTACGCCGTCGGAACTGCTCGAGACCCTCAAGTTGCTCGATCGCGACGGCCGTCTCGACGGACCGCGCATCGTGTCGCTGAGCTGTTCAGGTGGTGAGGCGTCGCTCGTCGCCGACCGCGCCGAGGGCACCCGGCTGCGCTTCGAGCCGTTCGGCGAGGAGCACTGCGCCCGTATCGAGTCGACGCTCACCGAACTCGTGTCGGTGAGCAATCCGTTCGACTATCACACGTTCATGTGGGGCGACCGAATCGCGATGGCGACCACGTTCGGCGCCGTCATGGAGGGTCCGCAGGATCTCACCATGCTCGTCCTCGACGCGCCACCCGCCCCCGGCAACGACCCCGCAGCGTGGTACACGGCGGCCGACGCGCTCGCCGATGCCGCCGCACAGACGGGTCGACGCGGTGTCGTCGTGGCGACGATGGCCGAGTGCATCAACGAGCCCTTCCGGGCCCATCTCGACGACCGCGGTCTCACACCGCTGCTCGGGCTCAGCGAGGCGCTCACTGCGATCGATGCGGCGGCCCGGCCGCTGCCCCGCGACGTGCGTCGCCATGCGCCTGTCACCGCAGCCCTGCACACCAGAGTCGTTGATGAGGCGGCTGCCAAGCACCGGCTCGCGGCACTCGGGATCTCCGTGCCCGAGGGTCGCACCACCGATGCTGCAGGTGTGGCGGCGGCCGCCGTGGCGGTCGGTTACCCAGTCACGGTGAAGGCCCTCGGTGTCGCCCACAAGAGCGAGGCCGGGGCCGTGCGCGTCGGCATTGCCGATCCCGATGCGCTCGCCACCGCACTCGGGGAGATGCCCCACACGAGCCACGGATTCCTCGTCGAGCGAACGATCACCGATGTCGTCGCCGAAATGCTGGTGACCGTGCGCCGCGACGCCCCCATCGGCTGGCTCGTCACCCTCGGCCACGGCGGGGTGACCACCGAACTGTGGGGCGACGTCACCCACCTGCTCGCTCCGTTCGACGATCACGCCGTGCGCGACGCCATCGCCGGGCTGCGGTGCAGTCCCCTGCTGCACGGGTTCCGCGGGAGGCCGGCCGCCGATGTGGATGCGCTGGTCGACCTTGTCGTCCGTCTTGCGACGACCGTCGTCGGCACCGACATCGTCGAGATCGAACTGAACCCCGTGCTCGTCGGCCGCTCGGGCGTCGTCGCCGTCGATGCCCTGCTCACCGTAGAGGAGCCATCGTGACATCCGGATTCCATGTCGAGATCGACGGCGGCATCGCCGTCGTCACGATCGATCGACCCAAGGCCAACGCGATCGACTCCACGACCAGCCGGGCACTCGGTGAGGCCTTCGTCGGATTCGAGCGCGACGACACCGTGCGGGTGGCGATCATCACAGGGGCGGGCGAACGCTTCTTCTGCGCCGGATGGGATCTCGGCGCGGCAGCCGAGGGCGAGAGTTTCGACGTCGACAACGGAGCAGGTGGATTCGGAGGCTTCCCCGACCTGCCCGACCGCCGCACACCGGTGATCGCCGCAGTGAACGGAATGGCCGTGGGTGGCGGTTTCGAGATCGCCATGGCCGCCGATCTCGTCGTCGCCGCCGACCACGCACAGTTCTTCCTCCCCGAGGCGCGGCTCGGGATCCTCCCCGATGCCGCGAGCGTGCGCCTGCCGAGACTCGTCCCGCCGCACATCGCCCGCGAACTGCTGCTCACCGGCCGGCGGATGGACGCGACGGAGGCAGCTCGCTGGGGGATCGTCAACAAGGTGGTGCCCGCCGCCGACCTGATGGCGACCGCCACGACCCTTGCGGCCGAGGTGATCGCCGCCGCACCCCTCAGCGTCGCGGCGATCCTCGACATCGGACGACGCACCGCGACCACCGACCCGATCGAGGCCATCGCGGCGATCCGCCACCTCGCGTCGTACCGCGCCGCTATCGACTCACAGGACGCGGTCGAGGGCACGACGGCCTTCGAGGAGAAGCGCCCACCCGTGTGGCGCGGCCGCTGACGCCTCTCGGTCGCCGCACCTGGCACCACTAGCGTGGCGCCATGCACAGCACCGACATCGAGTACGAGATCGACGGCGTCACCTACGTCGGGCATCTCGCCGTACCCGCCGGCGACGACCCCCGCCCCGCCGTCCTCGTCTGCCACGAGGCACCCGGCCTCACCTCACACGCCAAGGGTCGCGCCGAGCGCATCGCCACCGAGCTCGGCTACGTCGCCTTTGCGCTCGATTACTGGGGCGGAGGCCAACCACTCCCCGCTGACGAGGTATGGCCGCGTTTCGAGGCCCTGCGCGGCGACAAGGCGCTGACACGACGCCGAGCGATGGCTGGTCTCGACGTCCTCACCGCGCAACCCCGCGTCGACCGCTCACGCGTCGCCTCGATCGGGTACTGCTTCGGCGGCACGATGTCGCTCGAGCTCGGGCGCGCCGGCGTCGACCTGCGGGCCATCGTCGGGTTCCACAGTGGACTCCAGAACGCCGACCCGGCCGATGCGGCGAACATCACCGCCAAGGTGCTGGTGCTCATCGGCGCCGACGATCCGTCGATCCCACCCGAGCAGCGGCGCGAGTTCGAGGAGTCGATGACTGCTGCGGGAGTCGACTGGCAGATGGTGCTCTACAGCCAGGCCGAGCACAGCTTCACCAATCGGGCAGCCGATCGGCCCGGCTTCCGCTACCACGAGCGGACCGACCTGCGTTCGTGGCGAGCGATGGTCGACTTCCTCGCCGAGGCCTTCAGCTGACCAGTTGGGCGAACAGGATCATTCGTCGACGCCCTTCGGAGCGCGCTGCCCCATGAAGCCGAACATGTAGCCGGCGACGCGGCGCATCTGGATCTCCTCGGACCCCTCGGTGATCCGGTAGCGACGGTGGTGACGGTAGATGTGCTCGAACGGCAGGTGGCGCGAGTATCCGAGGCCACCGTGCACCTGCATCGCCCGGTCGGCCGCCTCACAGCACAGACGATTGGCCCAGTAGTTGCACATGCTCACGCGCTCGCTCTGGCTGAACGCACCGTCACGATCCATCAGCCATGCCGTCTTGTGGATGAGGGCGCGCAGCATCTCGCACTGGGTCTGCAGTTCGACGAGGGGGAACTGGATGCCCTGATTACTCGCCAGTGCCTTGCCGAACGGACGACGTTCCTTCGCGTACTCGACGGATCGGTCGATGCAGAACTGCGCCGCACCGAGGCTCGAAGCAGCCTGACGGATCCGGTTCTCGTTGAAGAAGTGCTGCACGACCTGCAGCCCCCTTCCCTCACCGCCGAACACCGCCGAGTCGGGTACCCGCACGTCGGTGAGGCGGATGTGGGCGTGATCGGTCGGCATGTTGAACGTCCACAGGTACTCGAGCACCTCGAAACCCGGACTGTCGGTCGGCACCAAGAACGCGGTGATCCCCCGGGCGTCACCCGGCACGCCGTCGGTACGCGCCATGATCAGGTCGTACTGGGCGCGGTGGATGCCGGTGTTCCAGGTCTTCTCCCCGTTGATCACCCACTCGTCGCCGTCGCGCACCGCGGTCGTCTCCATATGGGTGGCGTCCGACCCGTGTTGGGGTTCGGTGATCCCGAACGCGAATCCTCGTCGACCCTCGGCGAGGTCGTCGATCCACTCGGTCTTCTGCGCCTCGGTGCCGTAGTGGATCATCAGCAGGAGCCCGACGTTGTTGCCGACCACGCTGTGCTCGTTCTGGAGATCGTTGTGGAGCCCGAGTCCGCGACGAGCGAGGTGCTCACGCACGACCGCCATCCCGAGGTTGGTGCCATTGCGTCCACCGAACGCCGCCGGGAACGGGTATCGGTAGATGCCGGCATCATCGGCGAGTCGCTTCACGCGGTACAGGAGCAGTTCCCATTCCTCGTTGGGGAGTCCGCCGCGTTCCCAGTCGGTTCGTGCGTCCTCACGGCGGTGATCGAAGAATCGCATGTTGTCGTCCTGCGCCTCGAGCGGACGGATGACACGCTCGATGAACAGGTCGACTTCGGCGAGGAACTCGAGTACGTCAGCGGGTAGGTCGAAGTCCATGACACAGAGTGTTCCACTCGCGGTACGGACGCGGCGCCGAGTGTGCCCGCCGATGGCAGACTGATCTCGTGCGAGCCGCATCCACCCTCGTTCCCCTCGGTGCGGCGCGCACCGTCACCGGCAGCAAGTTCCTCCTCGAGCACGGTGGCCGACGGGTGCTCTTCGACTGCGGGCTGTACCAGGGGCTTCGCGAACTACGGGAGCGCAACTGGGCCGACTTCCCGGTGCAACCCGACACAATCGACGCCGTGGTGATCAGCCACGCCCACCTCGACCACTGCGGACACCTGCCGCGTCTCGTCAAGCACGGCTTCCGCGGCCCGGTGTACGTCACCGCAGATACCGCCCGACTGATGGGTGTCGTGCTACCCGACAGTGGCCGACTCCTCGAGGAGGAGGCCAAGTACGCGAACCGGTCCGGCTACTCGCGGCACCGGCCCGCCCTCGCGCTCTACTCCGAGGACGATGCGTGGGCTGCGCTCGAACTGCTCGAGACCCGTCCGTTCGGCGAGGAGTTCGCTGCGGCGCCGGGGATCGACGTGTCCTTCGCGCCCGCCGGACACATCCTCGGGTCGGCATCGGTCCGAGTCCGACTCGCCGACGGCCCGGCCGTCACCTTCAGCGGCGATCTCGGTCGGCCGTGGCACCCGCTGCTCGTGCCACCCGCACCTGCAGGCTTCTCCGACTACCTGCTCGTCGAGAGCACCTACGGCGATCGCGAGCACGAGGACGCCGATGCACCCGAGCGCCTCGCCGACCTCATCGCGCGCACCGTGGCCCGGGGAGGCATGGTGGTGATCCCCGCGTTCGCCGTCGATCGCACCGAGGTGTTGCTCTACCACCTGCGGCAGCTCGCCGACAGTGGATCACTGCCCGATGTTCCGATCTATGTCGACAGCCCGATGGCACTCGCCGCGCTGAAGATCTACCGCGATGCGTTCGAGTCGGATGCGCTTGATGTGCGACCCGAACTGCACGACGCCGGTGAGCTGTTCGATCTGCCGAATCTCGAGGAGGTCTTCGATGCCGAGGGCTCCAAGCGCGTCACACGACGAGGTGGGCCGGGTGTCGTGATCGCCGGCGCCGGGATGGCATCCGGTGGACGTGTGGTCCACCATCTCAAGCAATTCCTCCCCGATCCGGTCAACAGCGTCGCGCTCGTCGGATTCCAGTCGGTGGGTACACGTGGCCGACAGCTCCTCGACGGGGCGACGAGCGTGAAGATCCACGGTCTATACACGCGGGTGCGTGCCGAGGTGTGTGACCTCACCGGGTTCTCGGTGCACGCCGACGCCGGCGAACTCCTCGACTGGGTTGCATCCGCGACAGGTGATCCGACTGTGTTCGTCGTCCACGGCGAGAACGGCGCGTCAGAGGCATTGCGTTCGGCAATCGAAGGTCGCTTCGACCTCACGGCCGTCGTGCCCGATTACGGCGAGCGACTCGTGCTCAGCCCACGCTGACGAGCGCGGCCTTCAACTGCGTCACCCGCTGAGGATCGCCTCGGCTGCGGCACGCACCCCTCGACGTGCCGTGTCGACACCCGGCGACTCGAGTCCAACCGCACCCTGCGCGGCCAGCGCCACCATGGCACCGGCGACGAGCCAACTGATCGCAGCGGCATCGTCGGCGACCGAACCGGGTCGCCCGGGTGAGCGGGCTGCGGCGACGAGCGAGGCGAGCAGCCGATGATGCTGCGCACCGAGATCGACGAGCGTCGCTCGGGCATCAGCAGGGAGCTCATCGTCTGCCCCACTCACCATGTCGACGAAGTCGAGTGCGGCAACGAGCCCCGGGTTGTCGACGGCCCACTCGAGTTGACGCTCGACCCATGCGAACAATCGATGCGCAGGATCGGCGCCCGCCGCCTCGACCGCCGCACAGAGTTCGTCGAAGTGGCGTCGACTCCCGAGCACCATGGCTTCGGCGACCAGACCGCTCCGGCTCCCGAAGTGATAGTTGACGAGCGCCTTCGAGAGGCCGAGTTCTTCGCAGATCTCCTTCGGCAGCACCGCGACCGGCCCACGTGACATCAAGTGACGCAGCGTCGACTCGACGAGAGCGGCACGTGCGGCACGACGCGGCACCGAACGCATCGCCATATCGCCAAGGTAACTGTCGGGTGTGACGTGCGCGCGGCGCAGCGATGTGATTCCTGCGCGTCTGTGACAACTGACCTTGATTCAGTTACTCGAGGTGACATAGGCGTCGTGGTTCGGACCCTCGACCCGATGGCATCTCACGGAACGACGGCGAATGACAATGCCTCCTCGAGGACCTTGTTCCCGAGGGTGTCGGTGGCACTGACCCACAGCGAGTAACTGCCCGCCGGCGATGTTGACGACAACTGCACCGTCTGGGTGTAGCTGCACGTGTCGCCGACGCAATTGCTCGAGATCACCATCGTGTCGTAGAGCGCATAGCGATTGCCGGCTGGATCGGTGAACCCACCTGACGGTCCAGCAATCCACATGACCGCACTCTCGACTCCCGAGGCGTCCACGAGGGTCCATGTCACCGTCAACACCGCACCAAGTTGCGCCCCGCTCACCACGGTCACATTGCTGTAGGTGGGAGGTGACGCATCAGGGTTGCCTCCCACGACGGTGAAGTTGAACCACCCCGACTCGGACAAGTTGCCGAAGGTGTCCTGTGCGTTCACCTTCACCGAGTACTCAGTCGACACGGCATTGACCGGCATCGTGCATGTGAAGACCCAGTTGCCGTCGACCAACGTGCCGCTCTCGAGGCGGCCCGGCGTACCGATGCCGCACGCCGAGTACAGGCCGCTCGCCCACCCGATGGTGACGCCCGTGCTCGAGATCAGGTCGGGATCGGCTGCCCGCCAACGAACGAAGAACGTCTGCCCTGCCGTGACCACTGTCGGGACATCGACCTCGGAGATGACCGGGCTGGTCTGCTCGCCCGGCGAGGTGACCGTCGGTGGGGGCAGCACGGTGATCACCGGCGGCTCCAGCCTCGGGTCGCCAACCGACGTGTCGTCGGAGGATGCGCCGTCTGTCGACGTGCTGTCGGGGCGCGACGTGACTTCCGCTGCCGGCTCGCCGGTGCCGGGTGAGGTGTCGTCGTCCTGTGCCGATGACTCCACACTGCCGCCGTTGGAGGTCTGTGGCTCGAGCCGGCCCGCAGCGCCGCCACCACCGAGCACCACCACCGCCGAGCCCAACAGCGCCGCTGCTCCCGACACACCGATCACGACTCGAACGCGCCAAGGGGCCGAACGACGCCCCGACCTCGCGCCGACGGCCGCGACGATCGGGCGCTCGAGGTACTCATCACCCCGTGTCGACAGATGAGCGGCAACACGCCGCAGCGTGTTGTCGAGATCATTGTCGCGATGCTGGTCAGGGCTCATCGTGTGTTCTCCTGCTCGAGGGGATGAAGGGGTCAGACGCCGTCGGCGTAGGTGAGATGTGAGAGGGTTCGCACGGCTGTCCGGAAACGGTATGCGTCTCAGCTGGCCGCAGCCTGGCCAGACCGCGATGCACGTGATTGTTGACTGAGGTGCGGCGCATGTTCAGCAGGTCGGCGACCTCGTCGTAGCTCCAACCGAAGCCGTGGACGAGCAGCACGCAGGCACGCTGATCAGGGGTCAGCGCGCTGAGCAACTGCATGACATCGTGCATGATCGGGTCCTCGTGCACGACATCAGGGAACCTGCTCGGGAACGTGGTACGCCGCGACCATCGCACATAGCGCCGAGCTCTCGACTGAGACACCCGATAGAGGTATCCGAGCGGGTTCGACATTCGTAGCAGGCGGTCGGTGTGAGCCCAGGCGTACTCCTCGACCTCAGACGCAAGATCGCTACCCACCTCGATCCCCCACTTCGCACGCAGCACGGGCAGCAGTCGGGCACGAACCAGCACGATCAGTTCATCGATCGAAGCTGGTCCATGCGACGCCGCCACTGGTTCCATCTCTCCACGAAACCCCACGAGCATCCGAAATGTTTCAGCCCGTCGCAACACTCGACTGCGAGGCCGGACGGGCATGAATGACAACGGCCCGGGGCGTGAGCCCCGGGCCGTTGAGTTTGGAGCGGACGACGGGATTCGAACCCGCGACCCTCACCTTGGCAAGGTGATGCTCTACCAACTGAGCCACGTCCGCAATGGAACCCCACGCTACCGATCAGCGGCACGGGGTGGCAACGCTGCCCCTCAGGAGCGCTGTTCGGGTGGACGCAGATCGACGCGCAGCACCAGGATTCCATCCTCGACGGCACCCACGGCATCCCCGACGATGGCGAAATCGCGGAAGTCGATCTGCGCCTGGCGGACGAACTGGGCGCGCTCTTCACCCGCCACGGGCGGAAGCGGCCGGCGCTTCACGGCTGCGGCCCGCTCCTTGAACCGGGAGATCATCTCGTCGACGTCGAACTGGTCGGCCATGGTTCAACGGTAGCGGTCAGTCCGAGCCGCGACCCCACAGGAGCGGGTCGGCGGGAGGCGACG
The DNA here is from genome assembly GCA_046086305.1 of Ilumatobacteraceae bacterium. Classification (GTDB taxonomy): domain Bacteria; phylum Actinomycetota; class Acidimicrobiia; order Acidimicrobiales; family Ilumatobacteraceae; genus UBA668. Next base: position 8,241 of record JBJSXI010000110.1, on the reverse strand, counting down.
GGGTGACCGACGCCGTCGGTGCGGACGGTGCGCTACTCCGCACGGGCACCGAGGCAGGCGGGGCGCTCGACGACCGCCCACGGCGCACACTCATCTCCTCGAGACCAGCGAGGGCGGGGTGCTCCGGGCGGGCCCGCACCCACCACCATGCCGTGCCGACGGCAAGGCCGATCCCCAACACCACCAGCGCAATGGCGGCGCCGATGATCAGCCGCGCATTCCCCGGGTCCACGTACGAGCCATCGACGGCGGCAGCCACCACGTGCCCCAGTGTCGCAGGTCGGAGGCCCGATGCCACCGCTGATGGGGCACACTTGGGCGATGGACGTCGTGTGGATGGTGCTGATCCTGATGGGGGTCGGTGGTCTGTGGTACCTCGCCTATCGGATCGAGCCGCACTGGTCGACCCGCGACGGACGGCGCTTCGTGTGCAATACCCAGGAACTGTTCGCCGGACAGCCCCGTGGCCGGCTCCGCGAGGCCCAGATCGCCGTGCTCCCCGACGGGTCGCTGCAGGTCACCCAGAAGGAGCTCATGCGGCGGCGCAGTTCGCTGTGGCGACTCGTCGGCAAGGCCCCGTCGAATCGCTCCAAGGTGGACGTCTATCTCGCTCGGCGGGTGTCCGACGGTCAGTCGGTCACCGACGAGCTGGCCCTGCGGATCCCCCGGTCGAGTCGCTGCGTCCCGATCCTCGACGGAGTCCTCGGCGACACCGGCGATGTCACGCCGACCGCTCGAGGAACCGACTGATCGGTGGCCCCACCTGATCGAGGTCGATCAGGAACCCGTCGTGTCCATGCGGTGAGTCGATCTCGACGTACTCCGACGTACGGCCGATCGACACGAGGAGGTCGTGGATCTGGCGCTGCTGATAGGTCGGATAGAGGATGTCGCTCGAGATCCCCATCACGAGTGCCGGTGCTGCGACGCGGGCCATCGCCCGGCCGAGCCCCGATCGACCGCGGCCCACGTCATGCAGGTCCATCGCCTTCCCGATGACCAGGTAACTGTTCGTGTCGAAGCGACGCACGAGTTTGTCGCCGTGATAGTCGAGGTAACGCTCGACCTCGAAGCGCTGCCACAGATCGAGGCCCTCGGCGAGGGATCCGCCGTCGGCGATCTCCCGGCCGAAGCGGTCGGTGAACACGTTGTCGCTACGGAACGTCACCTGCGAGATCATCCGCGCGATCGCCAGACCCTCCCACGGACCGTCACCATCGTCGGCGTCGTAGTAGTCACCACCGCGCCATCGCGGATCGAGCCGCACGGCGCGACGGCCGATCGCTCCCCACGCGATCTGCTGGGCGGTCGCCTGCAGGCATGTGGCAATCGGCACGATCGATCGGACACGATCGGGAAAGGTGATCGCCCATTCGAGCACCTGCATCCCGCCCATCGAGCCGCCCACGATGCTGTGCCAGGTCGCGATCCCGAGGTGGTCGGCGAGTCGGGCCTGCACACGCACCATGTCGCGCACGGTGATCACCGGGAAGCGGCTGCCGTACGGGCGTCCGTCATCAGGATGCGCCGACGCCGGGCCGGTCGACCCCTGACACCCGCCGAGCACATTGGCGCACACGACGAACCACCGCTCGGTATCGATCGGTGCGCCAGGGCCGATCATCCCCTCCCACCAGCCCGGTGTGGGATGCCCCTCCTCGGCCGGGCCGGCCGCATGACTGTCCCCCGTCCAGGCATGGCACAGCAACACGGCGTTCGTGGCGCCAGGGGCGAGGGTGCCCCACTTCTCGTAGGCGACCGTCACCCCGCGCAGCGCGACACCGCCGTCGAGGGCCACGGGACGCTCGACAGGGATCGAGAAGAACTGGCGACTCCCCGACGGGTCGCCGGGCATCCACGCCCCCGTCGGTGGGTGTGAGCGCCGAGGGCTCGACGGCCCGGTCATGCGGTTCCTCCTTCGCGCGTCTCGATGTTGGTCGTTCACGCAGCACGAGGGAAGCTGTCGTTGCCCGGCGGACCGGACCACATCCCCGCTCGAGCGGGCTAGGCACCGTGGAGCTTCCACCCCGGTTGCCGGACCACCGCCGAAGCGGAGGTCTCTCGTGATGCGTGCAGTGGCGAACACTAGCGCGCTCCATCCCCGCCGTCACTCCGTCCGGCGTTGCACGTCGGGCCACTACCGTCGTGGCGATGCCGCAGCAGTGCCCTCCACGAATGACAGACGCCTGACGTGACCGTGTTGCGCAAGGCCGAGGTCGAACGATTGCTCCGCGACTACGACGCCGACCCACTCGCTGCGCTCACCGACGCGCTGCGGATCGTCCTCGACGCACCAACGGCCACCTGGGCCGAACTCGTGCGCCGTGCAGCATTCGACGATGCGCGTCGAGCGCTGCTGCTGGCCGGTGATCAGTCGACACTCGACGGACTGGCCGCCGAACTCAACGAACAGCGCGGTGTGCCACCCGGCAACCGGTGACGATTGCGGGCCACCCAGCGATACACGTGCCCGGCGAGCCAGTGCACTCCGGGTGCACGGAGGAGCGCCCCGAGCACCCACCAGCCCCTGCCGGCCCCGAGCAGCGTCGCAGCCACTGCGTCGTGGGCTCGATACACGCGGTGGTCGCGCGCCACGTACTGCACGGCGGCCGCGCATTCGTCGACCGTCAGCCCGAGACGGGCGAGCGAGCCATCTGCCTCGGCAGCCTGATAGGAGACGACCGACGGCATCCGACCGATCCATCGCCGGGCACGATCGACCGACGCCGTGCAGAACGCACAGTCGCCGTCGTACACGAGCACCGGGAGCGCGATCACGGCACTGAGGCTACGACCGGTTGCGCGAGGACCAGACGTCGATCGAAGCCCGGTTCGGTCGGGAGGAACCCGTTGCGGTCGGGCCACAGCAGCTGGACCGCCTCGAAGGGGCGGCCGCCCCGCCATCGTCGCGCCGACGTGAGCAGATCCATCGCCACGGCAGGATCGATCGGCGCGAACACACAGCGCAACTCACCGTCGAGCAGACCGGTGAGTTCGACGCCCACGGGGATCTGCGTCCCCCCGGCGAGCAGTTCGGCCACGAGGTCGACGAGTCCGCGGGCGGCCACCGGGGTCAACCCGAACACGACGACCTCGGGGAATCCGAAGGCCTCGGGGAATCCGACGGTCGACACATGTCCACCCGTCGGCGGCTCGGCAGCGGGCTGCGCCGCCACGACCTCGATCGCCCAGCCCTGGGTCTCGATCATCCAGTCGATCTTCTCGTCGTGCGGGATGTGGAAGTCGGGAAGGCGCACGCCGTCGGGCTCCATCAACACCGACGGTACCCCGCCGCAGAGGCGACGGCACCGGCGGCCGCTACCGTCGCCGCCGTGCGCCGCGATCTCCTCCGTCCGAAGTGGCTCGCGTTCCACATCGTCTGCGCCGCGGCCATCGTCGCCATGGTGTCGCTCGGGGGCTGGCAACTTCGTCGACTCGACGACAAGCGCGACTTCAACGATCGCGTCCGCACGACGACCGACGCACCCGTGGCCGAACTCGATGACCTCGGCGACGACGTCGACGAGTACCGCCGAGTGACGGTGAGCGGCTCGTACCTCGAGCGTGAACTGATCGTCGTCAACGTCAGCCAAGGTGGGACGAGCGGACGCAACCAGGTCGTCGCGCTCTCGCTCGCCGATGGCACCCTGCTCATCGTGAACCGAGGCTTCGCCATCGGCGCCGCCGGCTTCCCCGCCCTGCCCATCGGTGAGGTCGAGGTGACCGGACGCGTGCGCGCGTCGCAAGAGGCGCGCACGGGCCAGCCGGTCGATGATGCAAACGCCCTGCTGGTCGAGATCCGCCGCGTCGACCTCGACATCCTCGCCGGCCAGTTCGACATGCCGCTGCGCCCGTATTACCTCGAGCTGCTCCTCGAGAACGGTGCACCGGTCGATGGCCTCCAGCCGATCGCCGCCCCGACCCTCGACGAGGGCCCGCACCTCAGCTACGCGATCCAGTGGTACGTGTTCAGTCTGAGCGTGGCGGTCGGCTGGGTCTTCGCAGTGCGCCGTGGCGGCCCATCGGGTCGACGCAGAGCGCTCATTCCCGAGCAGTACCTGTAGTCGTCGCTCTGACGATCGCCGCAACACGTTCGGCGAGGCGGATCACCGGCAGGTTCGGATTCGCCATCGGCACTCTCGGGAACACCGACGCATCGCACACGAACAGCCCTTCGGCGCCGATCACCCGACACTCCGCGTCGACGACTGCGAGCGGATCATCCGGTCGGCCCATCCGGCAGGTCGACGTGGGGTGATAGATCCCGCCCACTGCGGCCCGCAGCGCCTCGACCGACACGTCGACGTCGCACAGTTCACCGACCGCCTCGAACGCCTCGGTGTCGGCGAACCTGCGGGCCAGGTCGATCGCTGTGCGCAGTGCGGCGACGTCATCGGGGTGGCTGAGCGACGCAAACTCGACGCGTGGCGGAGTATGGGGGTCATCGTCGACGAGGCGCACCGCCCCACGTGACTCGACGTGCATGACCGCCGCGAGGAGCCCCGCCCGCCGAGCATCGGTCGGATCGGTCTGGTCGACCGGCATCATCCGGATGTCGCCAGCAACCCGCGCCGTGCCGCGGCACACGACGCTCACCGGGACCACGGTCGACGGCTCGCCCTTGCGAAGTTGCACGGGAAGGGTGATCGACGGATGGTCCTGCAGGCCTGAGCCGACACCGGGGCGGTTGATCCCACTGCGCAGCAGGATGCCGGGCGAGTGCAGGGCTCCCGCAGCAATCACCACACAGGGCGCGCCGATTTCGCGCCCATCTGCGACACGTACACCGGTGACCATCCCGTGTCGATCGAGGAGCACCCTGTCGACGAGCGTGTCACCCGACACGACGAGCCCGTCGTCACGCACCGCCGGATCGACGTATGCCTCGACGACCGAGTGGCGGTGGCCCTGCGCATCACGTGTGAGCAGAGCCGGCTCGACGTCGAGTCCTGCACCTGGCGCCGCATCGAGCAGGGCCCGCGACAGGGCACCCCGTTCGCCCGGTGCGGCGGCATGCAGTTCGATCGGCAAGCCGTCGGCATGGTCGGCGAGCATCGCGTTCACCGACGACCCACCGCCGAGTCCTCGTCCGCAGAGGTAGGGCACCGGCGGACCACCCGCCGAGCGCGCCACGTCGAGTCGCCACGCCCGACCCGGCACGGCGAGGGCCGCATGGAACGATGGCCCCGCCAGTGCGGCCGCACGGTCCCCAGGCTCGGGTGCAGGGCCCGCCTCGAGCAACAGCACCCGCCGACCTGCGCCGGCGCAGCGCGCGGCGACGACACTTCCTGCGGTACCTCCGCCGACGACGATCAGGTCGAAGGCGGCGGCCATGGCGCTCATGGCGCGGGAGTGGCGGACGGCAGTCCGGCGAGATGGGCGGCATCGTTGTACCGCAGGAGTCGCCACATCCCCACCGGCAGTCGCTCGATCTCGGTGATCGACGTATTGCGCGTGTACACCTGGAATGACCCGGTCCCCGGCGCACGCAGCACCTGGCGGAGGACTGCATCGATCACACCGCCGTGGCACACCACCACGACGCGCCGCTCCGGATGTTCGTCGAGCAGATCACGCACGGCGCGGCCGATCCGATAGTGGAACGCAGCAATCGTCTCACCCCCGGGGAACGTCGTGGCGAACGGGTCGTCCTGCTGCCAGCCGAACGACCCGTGGCGGGCGACGAATTCGTCGTACGACAGTCCGTCACATTCGGGTCCGGGATCGTGCTCGCCGAACGCGGCACGTTGTTCCACCGCGACACCGGCAAACGCGTCGGCCACGATCTCGGCCGTTTCGATGGCCCGTGGATACGTGCTGGCAACGACGAGATCGGGTTCGAACTCGGGGTGGGCCATCCACCGGTCGCGTAGGCGTGTTGCCTGTTCACGACCGAGATCGGACAAGCCGGTGCAAGTGCGCAGACCCCCGATGACCCGCCGGACCGTCACGTTCGACTCGCCGTGGCGGACGAGGATGAGACGGCTCACGATCGTCGACGCTATCGGCGCGGCCGAACGGCCGGGACGTCAGTCGCTGCTGGGCAGCGCCGGGCTGGTGTCGTCGTGGCCGGCGGTGAGGACCTTGAGGTCTTCGTCCATCTTGGCGACGAGATTCGTCGACCAGCCGACCGGCGCCGTGAGGCTGCCGAGCGCATTCTCGACCGAGGCGGCGACCCCGTGGTAGGCCTTGAAGAACTGCGAGCGCAGCTGGTCGACCTGCTGCATGTACGACACGACGACATCGCGCTGGTGCGCGAGTTCGCTCGCCAGCAGGCGCTGCTGCTCCTCGTAGGCAGCCACCATCGTGCGGTAGCGCTCCTTGATCTCGGCGATCCGTGCGTTCGCATCAGCCAGCATCTCGCGACGCTCAGCGGCGATCTCCTCGCGCTGGGTCTCCGCCTGCTTGGACAGGTTCGTCGACGTGCGCTCGGCGGTGTCCTCTGCCTCGGCGAGGATCGATGCCGCCTTGGCCCGGGCATTCTCGATCTGCGCCACGGCGGTCATCTCCGCCTTGCTCAGGGCCGCCTCGGCCTCGGCGCGGATCTCGGCCGACTCCTGGGTCGCCGAGGCCATCATCCGCTGGACCTGCTCGCTGGCCTCACGCACCTGCCGCTCGCTCGACGTCTGCGCCTCGCTGACGAGCCGCTCGGCTTCAGCCCGGGCATCGGCGGTGATGGTCGATGCCTCGGCCTGCCGCCGGGCGATCTCGTCCTCGACCTGCTGACGAATCGCGTCGCACTCGGCCTGCACACCGTCGACCACCGCTGCGGCGTCCTCCCGGGCCCGGGCGACGTACTCCTCGCCCTCGGCGAGCAACCGGTCGAACTCGCGACGTGCCTCGCCCTGGATGACGGTGGCCCGTTCGCGCGCCGAGCGGATGATCCGTGCCCCCTCGTAGCCGACGACGGCCAGCATCTCGGCCTCGTCGAGGTCGCGGATCTGGGCACCGACGGGCGGCGAGGTGCGCAGCTGATTGATCTCGCGGCCGGCCTCGGCGAGACGGGTGACGAGCGATCCGATGAGCGCCTGGACGTCCTCGGCGAGGAACCCCTTGCGGATCCGCCGCAGGCCGTTCAGCAGGTCGTCGGTGTGCGGCACCGACACGACGTCGAGGGCGACCGGAGCCGTCGGATCACCTCGGCCGAACAACGGATCGGCAAGGGCGCGCTCGTCGTCTGCGTAGTCGGTCATGGCCGCCGAGACTACCGCACGACCGGCCGAGGGACGACACCCTCGGTCCCCTTCCCTTGGCGATCGGCGAGCCCATCGGGCCCGCCGATCAGGCCAGTTTCCCGACGAACGCCTCGAGTTGACGCAGGTTCCGACACTCGTAGACCCCATCAGTGTGGATGCCGTAGTCGCCGACGATCGAATCACCCGTGTTCCAGTAACTCCGCGGCTCAGGGTTCAGCCAGTAGACGTGCCGCGCCCGCTGGCGGATCTCCTTGACCACCCACGCCTGACTGGCGTGGTAGTTGTTCCGGGCGTCGCCGAGGAGCAGCACTGTCGTCTTCGCCCCGACATCTCGCCCGTACCGCTCCCAGAACACCTCGAGGGCATGGCCGTAGTCGCTGTGACCGTCGACCCACACCACATCGGCCTCGGTGTTCACCCGGTGGATCGCATTGGCGAGGTCTTCTTCACCCTTGAAGTAGTCGGTGACCTCGTCGATCCCGTCGATGAAGACGAACGAACGCACCTTGGAGAACGACCCCTGGAGGGCGTAGACGAGCATCAGGGTGAAGCGGGCGAAGGCGGCCACCGACCCGCTGATGTCGGCGATCACCATCAACTCCGGCTTGGCCGGACGCGGATACTTGAACTTCGGTTCGGCCGGCACTCCGCCGTAGCTGAGGCTGTGGCGCACCGTGCTGCGGAAATCGAGCGGGCCGCGCCGTCCGTGGCGTCGCTTGCGGGCGAGACGTGCCGCCAACTTACGGGTGAGCGGGTGGAGGGCCTTCTTCAGGTTCTGCATCTCATCGCGGCTCGCGTGCATGAACTCGACGTCCTCGGGCAGCGGTTTGCGAAGGGTCTTGGCCATTGCCTCGGCACCACGGTCGGCCACCAAACGCCGGCGGATCTCGGCTTCGATCTCCTTCTTGAATTGATCGATCCGACTCTCGTATTCATCGCGTTCGAGACGTTCCTCGAGGGCGGTCAGTTCGCCACCGACTTCGGCGCGACTCGCATCCATCAGCTTTTGCAACATGCCCTCGAGATCGAGATTGCGCAACGTTCG
>JBJSXI010000109.1:0-50092 GCA_046086305.1 Ilumatobacteraceae bacterium | reverse complement strand
GGTACGAGCTCGACTTCGAGTACGCCGCGCTCGGGCCGGCGCTCGGGGCCCGTGGTGTTGCGATGTGGATCGGCTCTGGTGCGTGGCTGCGGACGGCAGCCCTTGCCGACCTTGCCGCCGCGCAGTCCTCCTCACCCAGCGCCTCGAGTTCGGCGGTCGAGGCGCAGATGGCCTTCTCGGCGCTGCTGCACCGGCGCGGATGGCGCATCACGGCCACTTCACTGCCGGTCGTCGAGCGTGTGGCGCAGCGATCAGCGATGGTGGTACACACCGAGCGGACGTCCCGCGTACATGCGGCATGCCGCACGGTGCTCGGGAGGGGTGGGGTGCTTCGGTCACGTCGATCACTCGACCAGCGTCTCGCGCTGCTCGCGTGGTCGGTGCGCCCGCTCGCGGGTGCGCGACGCGCGGCATTCGTCGCGGTGATCGTCGCTTCGCTCGTCGCCGGACACGCACCCGCACACCTGGCCGGTGCCACGGCAGTGTTCGGTGCGCTGTGGTTGCCCGCAGTCGCGTTGACGGCGCTCGGTGTGGTGGGAACGAGCCGCGGAACCCTGCGCCTCGGCGATCGTGTGCGTGCGAGCGTGCGGTCGATCGGCCCGGCGTTCGCTGCGCTTCGTGCCCGTTCGCTGAGCGATCGACCGAGGCACGCACCGATCATCGATGTGCCACCGGTGCACCAGGGACTCGTCGCCGTGGTCGGCGCGCTCGGCACGGTGTCGGTGATGCGCGGGATCAGCGATCGGGTCACACACACCCTCGGTCATATCGCCGATGGTCCGCGCTGGGTGCTCCTCGGTACTGCGGTGTGGCTGCTGTCGGTGGCCGTGCAGTTGCTGCGCCAACCGCGTCCGGGGCTCGTGGGTCATCGCTCGGCGAACCGGGGATCAGCGGTGCTCGCGTCGATCGCGCTCGTCGGGGTGATCGCGAGTTCGGTTCCGGCCGACACCGGTATCACTGAGCGGATCGCCGAACGACCCGCGGTGACGGTCGTCGAGCCCGCGCCGTGACGCTGCGTCGGTGATGTCAGTCGAGATCGGCGTCGCCGCCCTTGGCGATCAGGAATCCGATCGATCGCTCCATCAGGGGGTATCGAGCCGCCAGTTCGTGGAACCGCGGGCCATGGTTGGCCGCGACGAGGTGACACAGCTCGTGGACGATCACCCCGTCGACGACCCAGTCGGGAAAGCGGGCCAGGCGAGTCGACAGCGTGATCGACGAGGTGGATGCCGAGCAACTTCCCCACCGCATCGTCATCCGATCACTCCACGCGATCGTGGCCGGTTCGGGCAGCGAGTAGCGGCGGGCGAGGCGGCGCGCCCGGCCGGGAAGGTCGAGACGTTCGGCGCTCGTGCGACGCTGGAACCCGGTCGTCATCTTCTCGACCCAGCGGCGCTCCTCGTCGTCCGACATCCAGCCGGGGATCCTGATCTGCAGCACATCGCCGCGCAGGCGGGCATCGACGGTGCGGCGACGGCGACTCGACCGGACGACCTCGACGACGAAGGTGGGTTCTCCGGCCGAGGTCATGGTGTGTACTCAGAGGGTGTCGCCGAAGCTGGTCGGATCGATCAGTCCGACGCTCTCACCCGCCACGATGCGGCCGTCGACGTGGACGTCGAACCAACACCCGGTGAGATTCGTGAAGCGGATGTCGGGGGCGCCGAGGGCGAGCCGCACACACCGGATCAGACCCGCATGGCTGACCACGAGCACCTGTCCCCCCGGTGTCGCGGCAGCCACCCGGCCGAACGCCGCGAGGGCGCGTGTGGCGATCTGCTCGATGGTCTCGGCGTCGTCAGGTCGCCGATGTGCGGCGAGGTAGCCGGGCCACCCGGCTTCGATCTCGTGCACGGTGAGACCCTCCCACGGACCGAATGCACCCTCGATGAGGTCTTCATCGGTGACCACGGGTCCGATCCCGAGCCGCTCGGCGATGATGGCCGCCGTGACGTGGGCACGCTCGAGGCAGCTCGCCCAGACTGCGTCGAACATGCCCAACTGCTCTGCGGCAGCTTCGGCCTGGCGCACACCGGTCTCGGTGAGTGGCGGGTTGGCCTGACCCTGCCAGCGACCGAGCGCGTTCCACTCGCTCTGTCCGTGTCGCACGACGAGCAGTCGGGTGGTGCGGCCGTCCATCGATGCGAGGGTATCTGCGGCTCGGGCGACACTACGCTGACGCAGGTGGCCGTCCTTCGTCTGTTCGCTGCTGCTCGCGAGGCAGCCGGGACGGGTCGGTCGATCGTCGACGGCCGCACGGTCGAAGAGGTGCTCGGTGCTGCCGTGAATTCGTTCGGCCCGTCGTTCGGCGCGGTCCTCCCGTCGTGTCGGGTGTGGGTGAACGGTGAACCGGCCGAGTCGTCCACCGAGGTCGACGCCGACGACGAGGTGGCGGTGCTCCCGCCCGTGAGTGGGGGGTGCAGATGAGTTCCGAAGATCCGACCGCGCTGACGCTCGACGCGTTGCGCGCCGAGCGCGCTGCACTGCAGCGCGATGACGACGCGATCAGTTACGTTCGCCGGCTCGCTCAGGCGCGTCTCGACCTCGTGCGCGCCGAGCGCTCGCGACGCAGTGCAGGCGGCGCGGGTGCAGTGTCCGACGATCTGTCGGCCATCCTCGGCTCACATCTCGTCGGTGGTTCGGCGCGTCCACCGCGTCCGGCGGACGACTTCAGCGACCATCCGCTGTCGCGCGAGTTCGACGAACTGTGCGCAACGCTCGGTGCATCACAGCTCGGTGAACTCGACGAGGCCGATCTCGATGCCCTCGAGGCCGGTCTTGCCGACTTCGAGAGTCGGCGATCGACCGAGCGTCGAGCCCTGTTCGACCGCATCGATGCGCTCAGCGCCGAACTGGTCCGCCGTTATCGGGACGGCGAGGCCGACGTGGCGGGATTGCTGGCCGACGACTGATCTCGGCCCCGGTCCGGAATGCGGGGCCGGGGGATAGCGTTGGAGGCCGCTGTGCAACGGGTCGCGATGCTCTCGCTCCACACGTCGCCGCTGGCCCAACCGGGGTCGGGTGACAGTGGCGGCATGAACGTGTATGTCCGCGAGATCGTCTCGGCGCTGTCGCAGGCCGGTGTTGAGTGCACCACCTTCACCCGGCGGACCTCTCCTGACCAGCCCGAGGTGGTGAACGTCGAGCCGGGTCACCGTGTGGTGCACATCGAGGCGGGTGCGTACGACCTCGGGAAAGAGCATCTCCCCGAGGTGCTCGACGAGTTCGGTGACCGGGTCGCCGAGCATCTGCGGGGCGACGATGCGGTCGACATCCTGCACGCCAACTACTTCCTCAGCGGTCTGGTCGCCCACCGTCTCAAGCACGAGTTGGAGATCCCGTTCGTCACCACGTTCCACACCCTCGCCAATGTGAAGGCCGAGGGTGGAGATCCGGAGTCGGCGTGGCGTCAACGCGCCGAGGAGCAGATCATCGGGTGCGCCGATGCGATCTGTGTGAACTGCAGCGAGGAGGAACTCCAGTTCCGCCGCCTCTACGGGGACCCGCCCGGTCGGGTCGAGATCGTCGCGCCCGGTGTCGAGCATGCGTTCTTCGCTCCCGGGGATCGAGGTGGCGCGCGTCGGGCACTCGAGTTGCCGATCGATGCGCCGGTGCTGCTGTTCGTCGGGCGGATCCAGCCGTTGAAGGGGCCTGAAATCGCCGTTCGCACGCTCGCCGAACTGCGTCGCGACGATGCGCTCCTGTTGGTGGTTGGTGGTGCGAGTGGACTCGAGGGTGCCGCCGAACTCGAGCGCCTCGTGACCCTCGCGGACTCGCTCGGCGTAGGTGCTCAGGTGCGCTTCGTCCCCCCGCAACCGCACCACATCCTGAGTACCTATTACCGGGCGGCCGACGCGGTGGTCGTGCCGAGCCGGAGCGAGAGCTTCGGGCTCGTTGCGCTCGAGGCCGCTGCGTGCGGTGTGCCGGTGGTGGCGAGCGCAGTGGGCGGACTGCTCACCCTCATCGACCACGGAGAGACCGGCTACCTCGTGCCCGATCGCGATCCGGTCACCTTCGCCCACTACCTGCACGAGATCATCGATCACCCCTCGCATGCTGCGGCACTCGGCCGTCGCGGCGCCGAACGGGCCCGGCGGTACACGTGGAGTTTCGCTGCGGCGCGACTCCGTCGTCTGTACGCCGACCTCGGCACACGCGAGCCGGTGGTCTGCCGATGACCGACTACCACCTGCCGCCGACGCTCGCGGCGATCGAGGCGTCCATCGACGGATGGTTGGCCGGCTTTGCCGCCGCGAGCCCGAAGTTCGAGGCCATCGATCGCGGTGATCCGTCGGAGACCGCCGAGCCGCGCTGGTATGTGCGACTGGCGGGTGAGGAGAAGGAACACATCACGGTGTGGTTGACACTCGGTCAGCGGACACTTCGCTACGAGGTCTACGTGATGCCCTTTCCCCCCGAACACACCGCCGAGGTGTGGGAGACCGCGTTGCGGCGCAATCAGCGACTCGTCGGCGCGCACTTCGCGATCGGTGACGAGGATGCGCTGTACCTGCGCGGCGAGTTGCCGCTCGGTGCACTGAACGAGGCCGAACTCGATCGGATCATCGGCTCGCTCTACGCCTATGTCGAGCAGTCGTTCCCGATGCTCGTCCGCCTCGGGTTCGCCAGTCGCTTCTCCTGAGGTCGCGCAGCGCGTGCTGCAGAGGGGGCGACCCGAGTGTGCCCAGTCGTCTGCGGGTGGGTGTCGACGTCGGGGAAGCCGTGGCACCCACCCGTCACCCGGATGCGGCATTAGCCTCGGCGCATGACCTTCCGCCTGGCCGTCGTCGGTGGCGGCAACATGGGTGCGGCGCTCGTCGGCGGGATGCTGCGCGCCGGATGGAACCCGAGCGACCTCGCGGTGGTCGAGGTGGTCGCTGCCCGTGCGGCGGTGCTGCGTGAGGAGTTCCCCGGTGTTCATGTGGCGAGCGAGGTGCCACCGTGCGAGGCGGTGCTCGTGGCGGTGAAGCCGCCCGATGTCGCCGGTGCCGTGCGCGCCGGTGTGGCCGCAGGAGCTCGGCGGGTGTTGAGCATCGCCGCCGGGGTCACCCTGGCGAGGCTCCAGGAGGTGGCGGGTGCTGCGGTGGTGATCCGCGCGATGCCGAACACACCGGCACTCGTCGGTGAGGGTGTCGCCGGCGTGTGCGGGGGTCCGACAGCCACGGCGGCGGACCTCGAGTGGGCCGAGGAGATCCTCGGCTCGGTCGGCACGGTGGTCCGTGTCGGCGAACCGCACCTCGACGCAGTGACCGGACTCGTCGGGAGTGGCCCTGCCTACCTGTTCCTCGTGGCTGAGGCGCTCATCGATGCCGGCGTGCTCGCCGGACTGTCGCGGGCGACGAGTGAGGCGATGGTGACCCAGTTGTTCGTCGGGTCGGCGGCACTGCTGCGCGACCGTGGCGACGCCGCCCATCTGCGGGCGATGGTGACCTCACCCGGTGGCACGACGGCGGCGGGATTGCGGGTGCTCGAGGACCGAGCGGTGCGGGCCGCCTTCCTCGAGGCGGTCGTTGCGGCCACCCGTCGGAGCGCCGAACTGGGCTGAGCGGGTGCGTCAGAAATCGGCCATCGACCCCTTTTCCGGGGTGGGCCGAAGGGCCTATTGTGCGCGTAGTCGTCTGACGACTGTGTGATGCGTCACACCACGTCGCGCCCCACAAGGGCTGCGCCGAGAAGGGCCGGTGCCATCGGGGGGTTGGCACCGGCCCTTTGCGTTGTGTCCGGGTAGGTTCGGGTCGATGGGTCGGCGGTTCGACACGGTCTCGTTCCTGAGCGACCTCGGGACCGACTCGGGCACCGTCGGTGTGGTGCGGGCCATCGTGCGCGAGCACGCACCGCATGCCGTGGTCATCGATCTCGGCCACGGCATTGCGCCCTACGACGTGCGTGCCGGCAGCCTCGCCCTGGCCCGGTCGATCGGCTACGTCCCGTCCGGTGTGGTGATCGCGGCCGTCGATGCCGGTCCGGCCCGCCGTCATGTGGCCCTCGAGGTGGCCGGCGGTGAGGGTGTGCTCATCGGCCCCGACAACGGGCTGCTCGCACCAGCGGTCGCGATGGTCGGTGGCGCCGAGCGCGCCGTGGTGCTCGACGTCGCCACCCACCACCTCGTCAGCGCGGGTGGCTCGCTCCCGGTGCGCGACATCTACGCACCGGTGGCGGCGTTGCTGTGTACGGGAGCCGAGTTGACCGACATCGGCTCACCCGTCGACATCGACGCTCTCCTCCCCGGTGTGCTGCCCCTGCCGCGCGACGACGGCGGCGCACTCGTCGCCGATGTGCTGTGGGTGAACCACCTCGGTGACTGTCAACTGAATGTCGGTCCCGACGAGGTGGGTGCGCCGAGCCGTGGCGCACGGTTCGAGGTGCACGCCGGAGACGTCGTTCGTGTCGCCGAGTGGGTCGAGCACGCCGATCAATTGGTGCCCGGTGCGCTCGGTCTCACGGTCGATCCTTACGGCATGGTCGCCGTGGTGCTCGCCCGACGTTCTGCCGCTGCCGAGTTGTCGCTCGGCCCCGGTGAGCAGCTGAGTGTGCAGCGTGTCGAGGGTGGTGGCGTCGGCGCACAACCGGTCGTCCTCCGTCCGCCCGAGGTGTCGTAGGCCGCGGGGTAGCGTGTCGGGTGTGCGCCCGGCGACCACCCTCACCCTCGGCCTGCTCCTCGGGGCGATCCTGATCGCAGGCATCGTGTCGCTGCTGCGACTGTGAGGCGCGAGGGACGGCGGACGGGATGAACCTCGCCCACATCATCGATGCTCACCCGGCGGAACGGGCTGCGCTGGTGTGTCGCGGCCGCACGACGACCTATGGAGAACTGCGCGATCAGGTGGCGCGGGCGCGCGGTGGTCTTGCTCGACTCGGTCTGGTCGCCGGTGATCGGATCGCGCTGGTGTGCGGCAACGACGCACCGTTCGTGATCATGTATCTCGCTGCCGCCGGTCTCGGTGTCGTCACGGTGCCGCTCAATCCTTCGAGTCCCGCGCCCGAACTCGAACATCAGGTGCGCGCCACGGGCGCTGCGGTCGTCGCGCTCGACTCGGTCGCCGCACCCACGTGGGCACAGGTCGATCGCTCGCGAGTGCCGACGGTGCGTCGCGTGGTGGGGCTCGAGGCGATGACCAGCGAGGCGGCACGTGCGGTGCTCGACTCGACGCTCGACGATCTTCTGGCCGCACCACCGTTGCCGGTCGTCGACGTGGCTCCCGATCACCTCGTCGTCCTGCTGTTCACGAGTGGCACGGCCGGTGCACCCCGTGCGGCCATGCTCGGTCACGGGAACCTGCTCGCCAACATCGAGCAGGGTCGCTCGACCGGCGTCGACGTCGGTGCCGGTGACGTCGTGTATGGCGTGCTCCCGCTGCACCACATCTACGGGCTGAACGTCGTCCTCGGCCTCAGCCTCGAGCGCGGGGCGACGGTCGTGCTGGTGCGCCGTTTCGATCCGGCAACCGCGCTCGAGTCGATCCGTGAGCGCAGTGTGACCGTGGTGCCCGGCGCACCGCCGATGTGGGTCGCGTTCAGCCACTTCACCGAGGCACCGCCCGATGCCCTGGCCTCGGTGCGCCTCGCCCTCACCGGCGCGGCGCGGATGCCGACGGAGGCCACCCGGCGTCTGGCCGAGCGGTTCGGCATCACTCTCCACGAGGGATACGGGCTCACGGAGGCCTCACCGGTGGTCACATCGTCGGCGGGAACGGGGGCACCACTCGGGTCGGTCGGTCGTGTGCTCGCCGGCATCGAGGTGCGGCTCGTCGACGAGGGCGGCGTCGATGTGGTGGCAGGCGACGCGGGCGAGATCTGGGTGCGCGGCGCGAATGTGTTCCAGGGCTACCTCGACGATCCCGAGGCGACCGCACGCGTCCTCACCGCCGACGGGTGGCTTCGCACGGGTGACATCGCCGTGGCCGACGACGACGGCAACCTCTCGCTCGTCGACCGGGCCAAGGACCTCATCATCGTCAGCGGGTTCAACGTCTATCCGGCGGAGGTGGAAGAGGTCCTCGCCGCACATCCGGCGGTGGCCGAGGTCGGTGTGCTCGGGGTGCCGCATCCACACGAGGGCGAGGCGGTGAAGGCGTACGTCGTGCTGCGGCCCGGCACCGACGTGCACGAGGATGCGCTCGTGTCGTGGTGCGGTGATCGACTGGCCCGTTACAAGTGTCCGTCGAAGATCGTGTTCGTCGACGAGTTGCCGCGCAACGCCAACGGCAAGTTGCTGAGGCGAAGTCTCACCTAGTTGCGGTGTCGCTGCGGTTGCCGGCCCGTCTCGCCGACGATGCGGTGGCGACGAGAAAGCCGACGAACAGGATGCACACGCCGGCGAGCAGGGTGACGCTGAAGGCGCGTTCCTTGCCGAGTCGTCCGGCGAGTGTGCCGCTGGCACTGAGGACGAGTGTGCCGGCGGCGACGAGCAGGTTGCCGACGACGAGCCGACGTGGCGCGGCGACCGATCGGTCGGGTCCGAGTGATGGCGTGCGCCGACGCGCCACGCGCCATGCACTCCACAGTGCTCCGGCGATGATCACGACCGCCGCGACACCCGAGCCGACGGCGGCGAGTACACGCGGGACGATGCCGAACACCTCGCGGCCCGCCGGCAGCACGTCGGGCTCGATCTCCGTGCGCATGGGGGCGACGGCGATCACGCCGATCACGAATCCACTGACGAGGATCAGCCATGTGCGCACCCGATCGCCGATACGCGGGCCGGCGAGCAGGTACACGGTGCCCAGCGCGAGCCACGGCACGTTGAGAATGGCACCGGCGGCGTAGAACACGCGGAAGGTGCCGCTCGACCATCCGTCGGCCTGGGCCCACCACAGGGCAGCCGAGCCGGTCGCGAAGAGGGCGAGCGACACGGTCCAGGCGAGTTCGTGTGCCCGACGGCGGCGCTGCCACCGATCGAGGGTGCTGAGGGCGAACGCCGTGGCGACGAGGGTTGCCGCCGAGGCGAGGGCGAGGTCCATCGACCGACGAGCGTACGGCGGTCGATGCGCGATGCCCGGACGACTTTGTGAACGAGTGCACGAGTGCCTAGCGTGATCGGTGTCATGGCCACCGAGCGCACCCGTCGTCGCATCCCCGATGCCACCGTGCTGCGCCTGCCCGTGTACCTGCGGATCCTGTCCGAGCAGGCCGACGAGGGCATCGAGAGCGTGTCGAGTGACCGTCTCGCCGAACTGGCCGGCGTCAATGCGGCCAAGGTGCGCAAGGATCTCAGCTATCTCGGCAGCTACGGCACGCGGGGTGTCGGCTACGAGGTGCCGTACCTCGTGTACCAGATCCGCCGCGAGTTGGGCCTCACCCACGACTGGCCGGTGGTGGTGGTCGGGGCCGGCAATCTCGGTCAGGCCCTCGCCGGCTATGGCGGGTTCGGTGAACGCGGGTTCCCGGTCGCCGGCGTCGTCGATGTCGACGATTCCAAGGTCGGTTCGGTCCTCGGTGGGGTGAGAGTGCGTCACATCGACGAGTTGCCCCAGATCGTCAGGGCCAAGCAGGTGCACATCGGTGTCGTGGCGGTGCCGGCCGCCTCGGCGCAGGACGCGGCCGATCGGCTCGTGCGCGCCGGGGTGTCGAGCATCCTCAACTTCGCGCCTGTCGTGCTGAACGTGCCCCGGTCGGTCGAGGTGCGCAAGGTCGATCTCGCGCTCGAACTGCAGATCCTCAGCTACTACGAGCAGCGTCGGGCGGCCAACGCCCTGCGTGCCGTGCCCGGCGGTACCGCCCGGCCGGCGAGTGCATAAGGTGGGGTCGGCATGAGCATCGTCGTCATCGGTCTCAATCACCGCACGGCACCGATCGCGCTTCTCGAGCGCGTGTCGCTCACCGGTGACGCGCTTCGCAAGTCGGTCGGTGGACTCGTCGAGCGTCAGAACATCCGCGAGGCACTGGTGCTGAGCACCTGCAACCGCACCGAGGTCATCGCCGTCGCCGAGCGGTTCCACGGCGCATATGCCGACATCCGCGACTTCTTCTGCGAGCTCGGTGGCCTCGATCCCGATCAACTGCACGATCACCTCTACAGCCAGCACGATGACGCAGCGGTGCGTCACCTCTTCGAGGTCGCCGCCGGTCTCGAGTCGGTGGTCCTCGGCGAGAGTGAGATCCTCGGGCAGGTGCGCACGGCGTGGGAGATCGCCCAGGCCGAGGGTGGCGCCAAGGCCACGTTGAACCTGCTGATGCGCCATGCCGTGGAGACCGGCAAGCGGGCGCGCACCGAGACATCGATCGGCCGACACACCGCATCGGTGAGCCATGCGGCCGTCGAGATGGTCGACGAGCGCTTCGGTGGCGTCCGGGGCCGTCGCGTCTTGGTCGTCGGTGCGGGCGACATGGGTGAAGGAGTCGCCGTTGCGCTCGTCGGTGCGGGCGCGACCGACATCGTCGTCACCAACCGGACGGCCGATCGGGCGATGCAACTCGCCCAGCGCGTCGGTGGTGTGCTGGTGCCCTTCGGCGAACTCGACGAGGCGCTCGCGTCGGCCGATGTGCTCGTCACGTGCACGGGTGCCGGTTCGACCATCATCGACCGCGAACTGATCGGCGCGTCGCGTGCCCATCGGCCGCTCCTCATCGTCGACATCGCTGTTCCTCGTGATGTCGCCTCCGATGTCACATCGGTCGACGGGGTCACCCTGTTGAACCTCGACGACCTGCGCGACTGGGCAGCACGTGGGCGTGCGTTGCGCGCCGCCGAGGCCGACAAGGTGCGCGAGATCGTCGACGAGGAGGTCGAGCGATTCGCCTTCGAGTCGACGGCTCGTCAGGCGGCGCCGCTCGTGGCCCAGCTCTACGAACGCGCCGAGGGGATCCGTCAGGCCGAGCTCGACAGGTTCGCGTCGCGTCTGTCGTCGCTCGATCCCGCGCAGCGCGATGCGGTGGATGCACTCAGCAGGGGCATCGTGGCCAAGTTGCTCCACCAGGTGTCGGTACGCCTGAAGGACGATGCGGGCACACCGCAGGGTGAGCGGAATTCGGCAGCGGTCCGCGACCTGTTCGACCTCGGCTGACGCGTGGCCACACTCCGCCTCGCGACGCGCAGGAGTGCACAGGCGATGGCCCAGAGTCGGGCCGTGGCCGAACGGATCGAGGCGGATCATCCGGGCGTGTCGGTCGAACTGGTGACCGTCGAGACTCTCGGTGATCGCCGTACCGACGTTCCGCTGCACTCGATCGGTGGTCAGGGTGTGTTCGTCAAGGAGGTACAGCGCGCTGTGCTGGATGGTGCGGCCGATCTGGCGGTGCACAGTGCCAAGGATCTGCCGAGCATCGGCACCGATGGACTCTCGATCGTCGCATTCTGCGCCCGCCGGGATCCTGCCGACGCGCTGATCGGTGCCCGACTCGACGATCTCGCGCCCGGGGCGACGATCGCGACCGGTTCGGTACGGCGTCGTGCCCAACTTCGTGCCGTTCGACCCGACCTGCAATTCGTCGAACTGCGCGGCAACATCCAGACGCGCCTCGCCCAGATCCCGCCCGACGGGGCGATCGTCATGGCGGTCGCGGCACTGCAGATCCTCGGGCTCACCGACCGCATCGCCGAGGTCCTGCCGGTCGAGTCGTTCGTTCCCGCGCCCGGTCAGGGGTGTGTCGCCGTCGAGTGTCGTGGTGACGATCACATCACGGCGGCGTTCGTGGCGACGGTCGACGATCGTGCGACGCGAGCGGCGGTCGAGGTCGAGCGGGTCTTCCTCGGTGAACTGGGCACCGGCTGCTCACTGCCGGTCGGCGCGCACGCCGCAGGGGATGCGCTGCATGCATTCCTCGCCCGTGACGAGGTGGTGGCCCTGCGCACGGTGACACTGCCCGAGGCGCCGACCGATCGTGCCGCAGTCGCTCGTTCGCTCGCGGCGTCGATGCGTGCCGATGTGGGGGATGTCTGAGCGCGTCGACGCTGCAGGGTCGCCGGGTCATCGTCACTCGGGCGGCTGATCAGGCGGGTCCGCTCGTCGATCTGCTCGTTGCAGCAGGTGCCGTGCCCGTGGTCGTGCCACTGGTGGAGGTGATGGACGACTCTGACGAGGTTGCCCGCCTTGCGGCGATGGACCCGACCGCCTTCGACTGGCTCGTCGTCACGTCTCCGAACGGTGCGCGCGCGGTCGTCGAGTCACTTCGCGCCAGCGCGTCACACGTCGCAGCGGTCGGCGCCTCGACGGCCGAGGTGCTGCGCCGCGCCGGGATGACGGTCGACCTCGTGCCGGTCGACCAGCGGGCCGAAGGATTGCTCGCCGAACTTCCTGCACACCTAGGTCGGGTACTCGTCGTGCAGGCGGCCGCCGCCGAACCCGACCTCGTCGTCGGCCTGCGCGCTCGCGGCGCCGAGGCGACGGTGGTGATGCCGTATCGCACGGTGTCGCGCCCGGTGTCGAGCGAGGTGCGTGCATCGATCGCCGACGCCGATGCGGTCCTGTTCGCGAGTGGCTCGGCGGCGACGGCGTGGGTCGCAGCGTTCGGCACGGCCACGCCGCCGGTCGTCGTGGCCATCGGGCCGCAGACGGCAACTGCGGCCCGCCGGGCGGGGCTCGTGGTCACGGTGACGGCCGCTCGGCATTCGCTCGAGGGTCTCGTCGACGCACTCGCCGCACACTGGGCGTGACCGGGCGGGTCGATCGGGCCCGACGCACTTGCAGATGGCGCCAATACGATGCGCCCGTGGCGTTCCCGACCTCCCGTCCGCGCCGTCTGCGACGCACCGCCGCCCTGCGCGACCTCGTCGCCGAGACACGGGTCGATGTGGCCGATCTCATCGCGCCGCTGTTCGTGCGCGAGGGCATCGACACTCCTCAGCCGATCACGTCGCTGCCGGGTGTGGTGCAGCACACCCGCCGCAGTCTCGTGGCCGAGGTGCGCGAACTCGCCGAACTCGGGGTGCGGGGCGTGATGCTGTTCGGTGTCCCGGTCCACAAGGATGCCGTGGGCTCGCAGGCGTTCGACCCCGATGGGATCGCTCAGCTCGCACTGCGCGATCTGCGTGATGCGCTGGGCGAACGGGTCGTGCTGATGGCCGACCTGTGCGTCGACGAGTACACCGATCACGGTCACTGCGGCATCCTCGACGGCACACCGGGTGATCCGGCGACCTCGGTCGACAACGATGCAACGCTCGAGGTCTATGCGCGTATCGCGGTCGCCCAGGCCGAGGCGGGCGCGCACGTGGTCGCACCGAGCGGGATGATGGATGGTCAGGTCGGGGTGATCCGAGCCGCGCTCGATGCGCACGGCTACTCCGACACGGCAGTCCTCGCCTACTCGGCGAAGTACGCGAGCGGACTGTACGGACCGTTCCGCGACGCGGTCGACTGCACGATCGTCGGTGGTGGTGATCGCAAGGCGTACCAGCAGGACTGGCGCAACGCACGCGAGGGTGTGGCCGAGGTGCTCGCCGACATCGAGCAGGGTGCCGACATCGTGATGGTGAAGCCGGCGGTGGCCTATCTCGACGTCATTGCGGCCGTGCGCGCTGCGGTCGACGTACCCGTGGCGGCGTACCACGTGAGTGGTGAGTACGCGATGTTGAAGGCCGCCGCGGCGAACGGATGGATCGATCACGACACGGTGGCCCTCGAGCACCTCACGGCGATCCGTCGGGCCGGTGCCGACATCGTGCTCACCTATCTCACCCGCTGGTTCGCGGAGACGTGCTCGTGAGTCGTCCTCCGCTCCCGTCGACGAATGCTGAGCTGTTCGCCCGTGGCTGTGAGGCGATCCCCGGTGGGGTGAACAGCAGTATCCGAGCGTTCAAGGCCGTGGGCGGGACGCCGTACGTCGTCGCCCGTGCCGAGGGTGCCCACATCTTCGATGTCGAGGGCACGCGGTATGTCGATCTCGTTCAGAGCTATGGCGCGGTGATCCTCGGCCATGCGCACCCTGCGGTCACCGCAGCGATCGCGGCGGCGGCGGCCAACGGCACGTCGTACGGCGCACCGACGCCGGGTGAGGTGCTGCTCGCCGAGGCCATCGTCGATCGGGTACCGAGTTGCGAGCGGGTGCGGCTGATGAACTCCGGGACCGAGGCGACGAGCACGGCCGTGCGCCTGGCGCGTGGCTTCACCGGCCGCGATCGACTCGTCATCTTCCACGGCAACTTCCACGGTGCCACCGACGCGCTGCTCGCGGCCGGGGGCAGTGGTGTGGCAACGCTCGGCCTACCGGGAACGGCGGGTGTGCCTGCGGCTGCGGTGTCGAACACACTCGTCGTGCCGTACAACCAGGTTCCCGAACTCGACGAGCAGGTCGCGGCCGTCATCGTCGAACCGGTTGCCGCGAACATGGGTGTGGTCGCACCGACGCCCGGTTTCCTCGAGGGACTGCGCGCCGCATGTGATCGGGTCGGCGCACTACTCGTGTTCGACGAGGTGATCACCGGCTTCCGTCTCGGCCGCGGTGGCGCCCAGGAGTTCCTCGGTGTGCGGCCCGACCTGACCACCTTCGGCAAGGTCATCGGTGGCGGACTGCCGATCGGCGCCGTCGGTGGTCGGCGCGACGTGATGGAGACGTTGTCACCACTCGGCACGGTGTTCCATGCCGGCACCCTGGCCGGGAATCCCCTCGCCACCGCCGCTGGGCGCACGGCACTCGAGCACCTCACACCCGAGGCCTACGCCACACTCGCCGCTCGTGCGGCGCACCTCGCCGACATCCTCACCGGCGCCTGTCGGGATGCGGGTCTGGCGGCGGTGTTCCCGGTGGTCGGGACGCTCGTCGGGATGTACTTCGGCGGCACCACGCCGCCGAGCGACTTCGCCACGGCGACGACGACCGACGAGCGGATGTATGCCCGGTTCTTCCACGAGATGCTGCGCGCCGGTGTGGCCTTGGCGCCCGGCGCGTACGAGGCGATCTTCGTCGGTCTCGCCCACGACGACACGGTGCTCGACGAGGTGGCGGTAGCGGCCCGTCGTGCCGCCTGTGCTGTCGCGGACGCCTGACCTACGCTGCCCCGCGTGCGCGAACTGTTCGGTCTCCGGTTCTGGGCATCGCTGGTCGCGCTCGTCGGGTTGGTCGCCCTGGTGTCGTGGATCGTTCCGTCCGATGCTGGCGAGGATCAGGGTGTGGGAGTCGTCACGGCCGAACGTCGGCGGGTCGATCTTGTCACGCCTGTCGCATCGATCAGCGCGGCGAGCGGGTTCGCAGTCCGCGACGGTGTGACGACGGCAGACCTGACGATCACCCTCGACGCGCAGCGGACGATGGTGATCGTCGCGGGGACGACGGGATCCGTCGACTGCGCGCTGTCGGGCGACTCGTGCGTGGTCGCGGCCGATCTGCTCGGTGATGCGGTCCTGTGGTTCGCGCTCGTCAGCGCGCCGAGCGGCACGAACCTCACCCTTCCCGCCGTGGTCGAGCTGCTCGACGACGGCCGCGTGGCCCTCGCCAACGGGTGGCTCGTGCCGCACGCCCCGCGCGTCGAGCGGCGGTGCGACGAGGACACTGCGTCGCTCACGGCGTTCATCGAACGCTTCGGGGAGGATGCGACCTCGACCTTCGACGTCGAGTCGCAGAAGGTCGTGCGCGTCACCTGTCAGTGACGGTGGCGGGCGACCTCGTAGGTCGCGAGCGCGGCTGCCGTGCTGACGTTGAGCGAATTCAGACGGCCTCGCATCGGGATCCGCACGAGCAGATCGCACCGTTCGCGCACGAGGCGCGACAGCCCGGGCCCCTCGGCGCCGAGGACCAGACAGATACCGCCGGTCGCGAGGTCACCCAGTTCGGACAGACTCCTCTCGGCCGCGTCGTCGAGGCCGACCACCCAGATCCCCGCATCGCGGAGTCGGGAGGGCGCGGCGGGAAGTCCGCCGACGAGCGCCATGCGGACATGTTCGATCGCTCCGGCCGAGGCCTTGGCGACGGTCGGGGTGACATGGACGGCGCGGTGTTTGGGCAGGATGACGCCGGTGACGCCTGCGCCGTCGCACGAACGCAGGAGTGCGCCGAGATTCCCCGGATCGGTGACACCGTCGACCGCGACGAGGAACGGCGGCGCGCTCGGGGTGCGCCGCATCAGGTCGGCGAGTTCGACGGGCTGGAGGGGGGCAGCGAAGGCGATCACTCCCTGGGGTGCCTCGCTACGCGCCTGACGGTCGAGTCGTGGCCGTGCCACCTCGGTCACTTGTACTCGCATACTGCGCGCGAGGTCGACGATGTCGCCGACGACCTCGTTGCGATCGGGGTCGGTCGATACCCACACCTCACGCACCTTGCGATTGCCCGCGACGAGCAGCTCGCGCACGGCCTGTCGACCCTCGACCTGTTCACCCCCGAGTGTGGGCTCGGGGCGCGCTTCACGGCCGCCGACGCGACCAGTACGCCCCGCACCGCGCGACGACGGTGGCTCGCCACGGCCGACGCGGCCGGTGTCGCCACCCCGAGCAGCCCGACCCTGACCGGCATCGGATCGACCCCGACTGGTGCTGCTGCGCCCCGTGGTGCTGCGACCCGTGCCCCCGCGACCGGTGCCGCTGCGACCTGCGCCACCGCGCCCTGTGCTGCTGCGACCGGTGCCTCCGCGAGCGTCGCGACGCGGCGTCATGGCGTCGGCTCCGCAGCGACGAGCACGGCGACCGCCCAGCAGGCGATGCCCTCGCGACGTCCGAGTGCGCCGAGACCCTCGGCTCGGCGCCCCTTCACCGTCACGGGTCCTCCAGCGGCATCACTCAGGTGTTGCTGCATCTCGGTACGCCGGGGTGCGATCTTGGGCGCCTCGCACACCAGTGCGCAGTCGACATTGCCCACGGTCCATCCGGCGTCGCGCACGACACCCGCGGCATGGCGGAGCATCTCGATCGAGTCGGCGCCGCGCCAGCGTGCGTCGGTGTCGGGGAACATCTCACCGATGTCGCCGAGTCCGGCGGCCCCGAGGAGTGCGTCGGTGACCGCGTGGGCGACCACATCGGCGTCGCTGTGACCGTCGAGGCCACGCGCATCGTCGAAGTGCACACCACCGAGGACGAGTCGGCGTGTCGGGTCGTCGCTGAATCGATGGATGTCGAATCCCTGCCCCACACGAGTGGTCATGGTGCCTCCCACATGGCGTCGGGCCCACACGAGGTCGTCGGGTCCGGTGATCTTCTGGTTGTCGGGATCGCCCTCGACGACGACGACGGTCGCACCGTAGGCTTCGACGAGTGCGGCATCATCGGTCGCCTCACCGCCTGTGGCGTGGGCACGTCGCAGGATCTCGGCGCGGAACGCCTGGGGCGTCTGCACTGCACGCAGCGCCGCGCGCGGTGGTGTCGACACCACGGTGCCGTGGGCGTCGACCTGTTTGATCGTGTCCGCGAGCGCGAGTCCGGGCACGGCGGCGTCGGCACCGTCGGCGACGGCGGCGATGACCCGCTCGAACAGCTGCACATCGGCGAAGGGCCGCGCCGCATCGTGGACGCACACGATCGTTGCGTCGGTCGGCACTCGGTCGAGCCCGTTGCGCACACTCTCTGTGCGGGTCGCGCCACCGGCAACCACGATCGCATCGGTGTGATCGTCGGGCTCGTCGGCCGGCACGACCACCACGACCCCGTCACTCGCCGCTCTGGCGGCATCGACGGCCCAGTCGATCACCCGTCGGTCGCCGAGTCGGGCGAACTGCTTGCGCCCGCCGAAGCGTTGCCCCGCCCCGCCTGCGACCACGATGGTCCAGACGTGCCGCTGAGGAACCACGGGGGCAGGGTAGTACCGTTCGGTCGGACATGGCTCACGAAGAACTGCTCGCCCGGACCGACTTCTTCGCCGAATCACCGGCCTCGGTCGTCAAGGATGTCGCCGCCACAGGTGCCGAATTGCACCTCGTCCGCGGCGATGTGCTGTTCCGCGAGGGTGATCGGGCCGAGGCGCTCTACCTGATGGTCAGCGGTCGGATCGCCATCGTGATCACCAACCCGGTCGACCACCGCGAGACCGTTGTTGCGTTGATGGACCGGGGCGATCTGTTCGGCGAGATGGCCATGCTCGACGACGGTCCACGCTCGGCGACGGCCCGCGCCCTCGAGCCGTCGGTCGTCGTGGCGATCCCCTTCGACCCGATCGTCCGGTTGTTCCGCAGTGATCCCGCGATGCTCTGGGGTGTCACGCGACTGCTCGCTCGGCGCATCCGCGTGATGGACGAGGCCCTCGCCGACAGTGTGTTCCTCGACGTGATGGGTCGGACGGCGAAGCGGTTGCTCGAGTTGTCGGAGGACCGTGACGACTTCACCCTGCCGATCACCCAGGAAGAGCTCGCCGGCATGGTCGGTGCGTCTCGTGAGCGTGTGAACAAGGCGATCGGCAGTTTCATCCGCCTCGGGTGGATCGAGCAGCGCGATCGTCACTATCTGATACACAAACGCGACGCGCTCGAGTTGCGCGCTCGCTGACTCACCCCTCAGGATCTCCCCATGTTCGTCACGGTTGTTCTTCTCGCCATTGGTCTCGTTCTGCTCGTGGTCGGCGCCGACTCACTCGTCAAGGGCGCGTCGGCCATCGCCTCACGGTTCGGTATCTCGCCGGTGATCATCGGCCTCACCGTGGTGGCCTTCGGGACGAGTACGCCCGAGATGGCAGTGAGCGTGAGTGCCGCGGTCACGGGGAACACCGATGTGGCCTTCGGCAACGTCGTGGGGTCGAACATCGGCAACATCCTGCTGATCCTCGGTCTGTCGGCGGTCGCCGGCGCGCTGGCCGTGTCGCAGCGGCTCATCAAACTCGACGTGCCGATCCTGCTCGTGGTGTCGATCGTCGTCCTGTTGATGGCACTCGACGGCTCGATCGGTCGGATCGACGGAGCCGTGCTCTTCGCCGCGATCATCGGCTACACGGGGTGGCTCGTGCAGGCGGCACGACGCGAACGGACCGACATCACCGCCGAGTACACCGAGTCGGTCGATGCACTCGAGCAGGGGGTGGCTGGCCGGCCATTGGCGGTGCAGATCCTGCTGGTCGTCGTCGGCCTCGCCCTGTTGGTCGTCGGAGGGCAGCTGCTCGTCAACTCGGCCACGGAGATTGCCGAGTCGATCGGTGTGAGCGATCTCGTCATCGGTCTCACGGTTGTCGCCATCGGCACGTCGTTGCCCGAACTCGCCACCTCTGTGCTCGCCTCGCTTCGCGGCGAACGCGACATCGCCGTCGGCAATGTGGTCGGATCGAACCTGTTCAATCTGATGGCTGTGCTCGGCCTGTCGGGCCTCGTGGCCGACAAGGGGATCGATGTCGCCGGCGGCGCACTCACCCTCGACATCCCGGTGATGATCGCTTCGACGCTGGTGCTCCTGCCGATCTTCCTGAACGGGTTCGAGATCCGCCGGTGGGAGGGGTTCGTGCTGATGGCCTTCTACGCCGTCTACGTCGTGTACCTCGTCCTCGACACGAGTGATCACGGTGCGGCCGACGAGGTGGGTGCGGCAGCAGCGATCATCACGCCGCTCGTGCTGTTCGTGTTCGTGATCGCTGCGGTGAGCAGTATCCGCGAACGCCGACGCATCGCTGCGACGACGGCCAGCTGAGAACAGGGTCGATCAACGGGTCGACTGACCGCAACGACGCTCGGGCGTCGCTCAGAGGGTGTCGACGAAGGCGTTGGCCACGACGACCGGGTCGGTCCCGTTGGCGACGATCTCGTTCAGCATCCGGTTGAAGCGTGCAGTGGTGAGGCTGAGCGAGATGCGGTCGATCGCCGAGATCAGATCGGGGGTGGCGACCTCACCGGCGAGCAGGGCGACGGCGACGTTGGCCCGGATCATCGTCCGATCGTCGGTGAGCAGCGTGAGCCGTGCCGAGGTGACCAGCGGATCGAGCGATCCGATCACCACGCAGTCGACCGTTCCCTCGTCGAGCGCTGAGGCCAGGTCGGTCGCATCGATCGCTGCGACCTCGGCGAACTGGCCACCGTAGAAGCGGTTCCATGCGGGCAGCCCGAACTCGTCGTCGGATTCCCACGCGCTCGATGCGCCGAGGCGGATCGACGGCGCGACGGAGGCGAGGTGGGTGTAGGTCGACAACTCGACGGACGGGTTGGCATCGAAGGCCGAGGCGGCGCAGGCGATCGCGTCGTTCTTCTCGGTGTACGAACCACTGCTGATCGCGAGCGTGTCGGGGAGCAGGGCGCTGAGGGCCACCAACTGCTCGACGGCGCCGCGGCCGTTGGGCGGAGGGGTGGTGGTGGTCGTGGTGGCACCCGAGGTGGTGGTCGGAGCCACGGTCGTGGTCGTCGCCGGCTCGGTGGGCGCGGTGGCACCAGAGCTGGTGGTGGGCGACACGGTGGTGGTCGTGTCGGTGGATGCGCTCGTGGTGGGCCCGCTCGTCGACGGTCCGGTCGTCGTCGAGCCGTCGACGGTGGTGGTGGGTGCGATGGTGGTCGACGTGGTGGGCACCGTGACGGGGGCCTGGGTGGTTGCCGGTCCGGTCGGCACGATCGTCGTCGGTGCAGTGCCTGAGCCGGGTTGGTCGAGGACGTAGCTCAACAGGTCGGACGACCACTCGGGGATGACATGGATCTCACCGCGCTCGACGGCGGCGTAGTAGCCGTCGCGGTCGAGGCTGACCGGATCGCGACGGGTGACGCGGAACCCGGCATCCTCGAGGGCGCGGCTGTAGATGGCGGCGAGCAGGGCACTCTCGGGGTCACCGGCGATGGAGGTGACGATGATCCGTGGGGTGGGTGCGAGCGTGGTCGAACTGTCGTCATCGCCGCCGCAGGCGGTGAGGATGCCTGCTGCGAGAGCGAACGGGACGAGGGCCGTCAGTGCCCTGCGGGCAGTGGAGCGGACGGACGGGGTGGTCGGATGCACGGCGAGCGAGCCTACTGGCGCGCCCGGGGCTCACGTCGTCGGCGGGTGCGCCAACTGGGCAGGGGTCACCTGTGCGCCATCGACGATCCACGCACTGCCGGGTCGGGGTGTGACGGGAAATCGCTGTGGGAGGACCCGACCGAGGTAGTCGGCCTCCAGTGTGGTGTCGCCGGAGGCGAGCACGATGCCCGTGCGCGAGCGGCGCAGTGTGTCGACCCAGTGCCCGTGCCGACCACCGAGTGCGTCGACCCGTGCGGCGACGACGAGGACTGCATCGGTCGCCGATGGCGCCTCGGCGAACTCGGCGTCGTCGATCACGACGACGGGGCCCCTGTCGCCGAGCAGGGTGGCGATGAGGTCGAGTGTGGCGGTGCGACCCGATCGGGGCGGCCCGAGGACGAGTACCGAGTCACCGGGTGCGATGTCGATCGCCACCTCGCGTCCGGTCGTGACGTCGATGCCGATCGAGAGCCGGGTGACCCGGCCGATCATGGTGGGCGGGGTGAGGCTGTGCACGTCGACGAAGGTCGGCGCCGCCGGTGTCGGCACGATCTGCGGCGCTGCACCGTCGTCGTGTGGTGGCTGCGCGACGGCGAGTTGGCCGAGGAGCGGACCGACCCGCACCCTCCCAGCGATGGCGGGCGGTACCAGCGTGGCCGGCACACCGACGCCGGCGGCCTCGTGGGGATCGGTGAGGTGGAGGATCCATCGGTGGGCGAGGTGGGCCAGCCATGCGGTGGGCAGTGCCTGCACCGATGTCGAGGTGACGACGACGCGACCGCCGCCGGCGAGGAGGTGGTCGATCGCAGCGACGAAGAGTTCGAAGCGGGTGTCGTGCCGGTGACCCGGACGGTGATCGTGCGCCGCCACGTCGAGGTGCCGTCGGAGGCGATCGAGACCGTCGACGACGACCACTGCGTCGAATTCCGGTGACGACATCTCGCGCTGCAGTCGTCCGAGTCGCCCGTCGTCGCCCGGACGGATCACGTCGATCGCCGGGTGGGTGGCCCATTCGTCCCAGCGTGCGTCGTCGGTGCCGTCGACCACGTGGACACAGTGCCGTGACGCCACGGCGGCGACCACGGCGAGAGCGGCGCCACTCGTCGCGGTCCGATCGCTCCCGACGATCAGCAGCGCGCCGTCGCCTGGAGACCAGGTGAGTGGGAGGATGGTCTGGCGATCGGGGTCGTCGAGGACGCCGACCGCCGTCGTGCCCACCGTCTCGGCGAGCAGGGCGCATGTGGAGACATCGATGATGTTCGGTAGCGGCGGGAGCCACGGAGGTGTCGGGTTCGCGCGTCGATCGGCGCGGTGTGCGGCACACACCGCCTCGACGACGAGTTCGGGTCGTCGGCACCGGGCGGTCTGCACGACGAGCGGTTGGTCGAGACCGACGAGCGCGCGCCCCGGCAGCGTGCGCGAGAACGTCGCTGGCCGACGATCAGAGATCACATCGAGCGCGTCGGTGACATCGTTGAGACGAAGGGCGATGCGCAGCGACGTGTTGGCGCGGATGTCGTCGCTGATGACCCCCGGAGGTCGTTGAGTGGCCAGAACGAGATGGAGCCCGAGGCTGCGTCCGCGACGCGCCACGTCGACGAGCGCGTAGAGGAACCCGGGACGTTCCGTCGCCAATGCCGCGAACTCGTCGACGATGACGAGGAGACGGGGTAGTGCCGAGGTGGTGCCCGATGCACGCAGTGCGGCGAGATCGGTGGCGCCGTCCACGCGCAGCACGGTCTCACGACGGCGTAGCTCGGCGTGCAGGCTGCGCAGGACTCGATCGGCGAGGTCGTCGTCGAGGTCGGTGACGACGCCGACCACATGAGGCAGCCGAGCGCAACAGTCGAACGTGGCACCGCCCTTGAAGTCGACGAGGATGAACGTCATCTCATCCGCGGGGTATCGCACGACGAGGCCCAGCACGAGGCTGCGCAGCAGTTCGCTCTTCCCCGACCCAGTGGTACCGGCGACGAGCGCGTGCGGTCCGTCGGCGTTGAGGTCGACAGTGACGACCGAATCCGCCGTGCGACCGATCGGGGCCACGGCACCGCGATGGAGGGTCGCCCACTCGTCACGTATGACCCCGGGGGAGATCGGCCCGACGAGGTCGGTGAGATCGACCTCGTTCGGCAGTCGCGCCGCGTCGGCGATGCGATCTTCAGGATCGACGAGTCCGGCGAGCGCTGCGGTGACGATCTGCGCCGACCGCTCGGAGAGTCCGGCAATGAGCACACCCGACTCGAGTCGGCCCGTTCGCTCGGTGCCGGTGTCGACGACGGTGTGGCAGACGTGGGGAGGCGGATCGGCCTCGAGCACGGCGAGCAGGGCGTGCCGAGTCGCATCGATCGTGCGCCGCAGTGACGTCGTTCGTTCGGCGAGCGCCGCTGCGTCGTCGGTCACGATCACGATGTGGAGCGATGGGTCGGCGTCGCACAATCCGGTAACCGCCGTGTCGACCATCTCGGGTACGACCACCGAGGTGGTCGAATCGGCGGCCCGCGTGTGCGGGGCGGCAGCGAGCCATGCCCACCGATCGGGGTGTCGCGTGGCGACCACCAGTCGCACATCTGCCGGACCGCACTGGGTGATCAACTGGCACAGCAGCGATCGGGTGAGTGCGAGCGCGTCCGAACCACAGCACGCAAGTCGCGAGTGTGGACCGAGGTCGACCGTCGCGGGGAGTCCGTCGAGGGTGAGGTCGTGGACGACCGCCGGCCCGATGCCCAGTGCGACACAGTGGGCATCACCGTGGTCCGGACGGCGCGACCACAGGTCGACGGTGGGTCCGCGCGCCGCCCACAGCGTCGCGCCGATGCCGGGCGTGACCGTTCGGCACCAGTCGCGATGCGCCGCACCGAAGACATCGAGGGCGCGTCGGTGGTCGTCGATCCGGCGTCGGTACTCGGCCACTGCGCGTGCATGGCGTCGTCGATAGGCGAGCGACTGCGACACCCAGCTGGCAACCCCGACACTCGCACCGAGCGCACCGACGACCAAGAACATCGGCTGGTCGGCAACGACCGCCATCACGGCCGAACCGGTCAGACCGACGAGGGCGGGGACGAGCCCGCCGGGTCGGTCACGCTCGGGTGGCTCGCGAACATCCAGTGCCGGGGGTGGCGTCGGGACCGGTGGTGGCCGGCGTGGTGTACGCACGAGTCGCCCGGTGTCGTCGACCACGGCGCGCGCCGCCGGAGTGGTCGGCCGCTCGATGGTCGCCGTCGATCCGGCGATCGAGAGGCGCGCCCCGACGGTGAACTCGGTGCATCCATCGACGGGTCGACCGTCGATCTCGATGTCCGCCGATCCGCACAGTTGGGTCAGCAACACCCGCTCGCCGACGAACTCGAGTAGCGCGTGGTGGGCGAGCAGTCGTGGGTCGTCGCACGTGATGTGGCCGGCGCGGCCGACGATGCTGCGGCCGGGTGCGAGGCGGTGGACGCCGCCGGCATCGGGGCCGGTCTGCCAGATCCACACGAGATCCATCGGTGTACGGAGACACACCCGTATCGGCGGATCGGCAGCGGTTCACGCGCCACCGACCATCTGCCGGACGTCCGAGGCGGTGTCGGGGCGAGCCGGTGAGCGACACGGTGAGTGTGGCGGTGAGTCGGTCGGAGAGGGTCGCGCGGGACGGTCGGGCCCATGACCCGACTCCACGATCACACCTCGTCCCCTCCTGCCTCGTCCCCTACCGCCTCGTCCCATCACTCCGCACGACCGGCGGGCGTCTCGATGGCCCGACGATTGTCCGACGAGTGGCGCTCGATGTCACACCGTCCGTCGGTGCTGCGCCAGGTGCGGATGTGGGGACTCGACATCGAGGTGAGCAGCCTCGACGATCTCGTTGCCGCCGCGGGCCTCCGGCCACGTGGCGCCGAGCCGGGCACCGAGACACCCGAGGCGCTCGCCGCCGCCGACGCCTTGCTCGCACGTCTCGTCGTGATCGCCCGTGACGACGATCTTGCAGGCCGGGTGGTCCTCCAGCGGTTGCTCCCCGGGCTGTGCAGCGCGGCACGTCGATGGACCGCCGATCGACCGGGCGGGTCGGCCGATGCCCTCGACGAACTCGTGTCGGCGGCGTGGCTCGTCATCCGCACGTTTCCGGTCGAGCGTCGACCGGGTCGCCTTGCCGCCAAGTTGCTGCGCGACGCCGAGCACCAGGCCTTCGTCAAGGCGACGCGACGCAAGTGGCGCACCGAGGCCTCAGCCCCCTCCGATCTCGATCGTGTCGCCGCCGACTCGTGGCGGCGCGAGCCGCTCGAGGAACTGCTCGAGGTGGTCGAGCTCGCCAGGCCCGCCCTGAGCGACCACGACCTGCACCTGCTCGGTCTGTTGGCGAGTGGCCGCACGATCCCCGAGGTGGCCGAGGCCCTGCAGGTGAGTGTGCGGACCGTCGGCTACCACCGCGAAGCGATGGTGTACCGCGTGCGCAACGCGGTCGGCGCCTGATCAGGGACGCACGGTGCGCAGCCGCAGGCTGTTGCTCACCACGAACACGCTGCTGAAGGCCATTGCCGCGCTGGCGACGAGCGGTGAGAGCAGCCACGACATGGCGAGCGGAATCGCGGCCACGTTGTAGGCGAAGGCCCAGAACAGATTGCCCTTGATCACGGCGAGGGTTCGTCTGCTCAGCACGATCGCATCGGCGGCAGCGTGCAGATCGGGCCGCACGAGGGTGAGGTCGCTCGCCTCGATCGCGGCGTCGGCACCCGACCCCATCGCGATGCCGAGGTCCGCGGTGGCGAGCGCGGCCGCATCGTTCACACCGTCGCCGACCATCGCGACAACCGCCCCGCTGTCGCGCAGGCGTGTCACCTCCGCCACCTTGTGCTCGGGTAGCACGCCGGCGATCACATCACTCGGGTCGATGCCGACCTGCGCGGCGACACGCTCGGCGATGTGGCGGGCATCACCGGTGAGCAGCACAGGACGCAATCCGAGCGAGCGAAGGCGATCGATCGCTGCTGCACTCGTCGGTCGCACGGTGTCGGCGACGTCGACGACCCCGATCGTCGCGCCGTCCACCCGCACCGCGACCGAGGTGCCAGCGGGAGACGGTCCGGCCTCGTCGTCGGTCGCGCGACCAACCTCGACCCGTCGTCCGCCGACGCGACCGGATGCCCCGACCCCGGCAGTGGCGACGAACTCGTCGACCGTGTCGATGACCAGATTGCGTCGCCGTGCCTCGGCCACCACGGCGGCCGCGATCGGATGCTCGCTCGCCTGTTCGACCGCCGCCGCAATGGCGAGCAGGTCATCGATAGTCGTCGAGGCGAGCGGTCGCACATCGACCACCGCCATCTTCCCGGTGGTCACGGTGCCCGTCTTGTCGAGCACGATCGTGTCGACGCGACGGGTGCTCTCGAGGATCTCGGGACCCTTGATCAGCACGCCGAGTTGGGCGGCGCGCCCCGTGCCGACGAGCAGCGCGGTGGGTGTCGCGAGGCCGAGGGCACACGGACAGGCGATGATCAGTACGGCGACGGCGGGGGTGATGGCCTCGGACGGACTACCCGTCCATGCGGCCCAGTAGCCGAACGTGGCGACGGCGAGGCCGATCACCACAGGCACGAACACACCCGACACCCGATCGGCGAGCCGCTGCACGGGAGCCTTACCGCTCTGCGCAGCGGTGACGAGCGCAGCGATCCGCGCAAGGGCTGTGTCGGCCCCGACGCGTGTAGCGCGCACGACGAGTCGGCCATTGGTGTTCACCGTCGCACCGGTGACCGCGCTGCCGACACCGACCTCGACGGGCACGCTCTCACCCGTGACGAGTGACATGTCGACGGCGCTGGCTCCCTGTTCGACGACACCGTCGGTGGCAATGCGCTCACCGGGGCGCACGACGAAACGGTCACCGACGCGCAGACTGCTCGTCGGCACGGTGCGTTCGGCCCCACTGTCGTCGAGCAGGTTCGCCGAGTCGGCGCCGAGCGCGAGCAGTGCCCGCAGCGCGCCACCAGCACGTCGTTTGGCCCGCGCCTCGAACCAGCGGCCGGCGAGGATCAACGCGACGGTGGTGCTGGCGACCTCGAGATACAGGTGGTGGTCGTGGTCGCGTGAGGCGAGGAGCGTCATCGACATCTCCATGCCGAGGTCGCCAGCCGATGTCGTCAGCAGCGCATACAGGCTCCAGCCGAATGCGGCGCCGACACCGACCGACACGAGAGTGTCCATCGTGGCCTCGCCGTGGCGAGCGTTGCGCAGCGCAGCTCGGTGGAAGGGGAAGGCCGACCATGTGGCGACGGGAGTGGCGAGAGCGAGCGCGACCCATTGCCACCCACGGAACTGCAGCGGCACGATCATCGACAGTGCGAGTACGGGGATGCCGAGGACAGCGGCAACAACAAGGCGTCGTCGAAGGTCGGCGAGCCGTTGCTCACCGGCATCGTCGTCGGGTTCGGGTAGCCGCGCCCCGTACCCGATCGACTCGACGGCGCGAACGAGATCGTCGGTCGACACCGCCGCACCCGTGACCACCACATGGGCCCGCTCGGTCGCGTAGTTCACCGTCGCCGAGACGCCATCGAGTCGGTTGAGTCGCTTCTCGATGCGCTGCGCACACGCCGCACACGTCATGCCCGTGAGCTCGAGGTCGAGCTCGCCTCCGGCGGTGTCGGCAGTGGCGGGCGAGGCGGCCATCGGTCAGGTGTAGAGGGTGAAGGGCACGGTGACCACCTCGCCACGGTGGCCGAACTGGAGGAACAGTCGGTAGGTGCCGCCGGCGGGCAGGGTGCCCGAGAACGAGATCAGGCTCTCACCGACGGCGCTCGTCGGGTGGATGTGCAGGTACGACAGGTCGTCGACGTCGAAGGCGACGAGGTGTGCCGCCTGACCGAGGTAGGCCTCGAGGCCGTCGGGGGTCGATCCGTCGGGCCGGGTGATCGAGAAGCTCAGCGATGTGTCGACCCCGACGAGCGAGCGTGCGAGCGTGACGTTGAGCAGGCTGCCGTCGTCGGTGGCCACGGCCTCGCGATCGCGCGGCGCGGGGAGCGCTGTGGGCTCGGCGCCGTCAGGTGAGCCGATGCTGGTGCTGACGACGACGGCATCGGCGCTGTCGGCCGGCAATGCCTCGAACACCACGTGCCACTCACCCGTGTCGGGAGCATCGAGGGTCCAGGTGCCGTCGGCACCGATGGTCGGGTGCACATGGCGGAAGTCACTGAGATCGGGACGCACGACGATGACGTGGAGGAGTGCGCCGTGGGCCTCGGTGTAGGCGGTCACCGGTGCGCCGTCCGCATCGACGATCCTGAACGTGGATGCGCTCGGCGACTCGATGCGATAGCCGTTCGACTCCTCGCTCGGTGCCACGGGCTTCGACGTGATGTGCTCGTGGCTCGAGTGGTCGTGCGAGCCCGATGCGGTGCTCCCCGAGTGGTCGTGCGATGCGCTCGACTCACCACCAACGGCATTGCCGATGGCGTAGGCGGTCACGCCGAGGCCGACGACAACAAGGGCGAAGGTGACGAGTCGAGCCCGACCGGCGCGGGCTGGCGTTGACATCGTCAGCCCACGACCTCGAAGCCGATGTCGTCGAGGGCGGCGACGATGGTGGCGCGGTCGGTCGCGGTGTCGGTGATCGAGACGGTGACGTCCTTGCTGACGAGATTGACGTCGACCCGCGCGATCCCGGGAAGGCTCCCGAGGGCACCCTTGATCGACGACTCGCAATGGCCGCACGTCATTCCCGGCACGTGGAGGATCAGTTCGTTCATCACACCATGAGGGTATCGGCGCCGGACGAGGGTGCTCAGTCGGCAGGCGGATCGAACCGCGGGGCCCGCTTGGCGAGGAATGCGGCGATGCCCTCCTGGGCGTCGGTGCCGACGGCAGCGTTGGTCATCATCTCGATCGCCAGTGCGTAGGCATCCGGTTGGTCGAGTCCGACCTGGGCGTAGAAGCCCCGCTTGCCCAACGCCTTGCTGGTTGCACTCCCACGTGTGGCGCGAGCGAGGAGGTCGGCGGTTGCTGCGTCGAGTTGGTCGTCGGGCACGACCCGATTGACGAGCCCCCATTCAGCGGCCGTGCGAGCATCGATCGGATCACCGGTGAGGGCCATCTCGAGCGCGCGCTTGCGACCGATGTTGCGCGCCACGGCCACGAGCGGCGTGTGGCAGAACAACCCACCACGTCCTCCCGGGAGGGCGAACGAGGCACTCTCGGCAGCGACGGCGAGGTCGCACGACGCGACGAGTTGGCATCCCGCAGCGGTGGCGAGCGCGTGGACCCGGGCGACGACGACCTGAGGGATCGCCTGCACCGTGTTCATCATGTCGGTGCACACTGCGAAGAGGTGACGAACGTCGGCCATCGACGCACCGGCCATGTCGCCGAAGTGATGACCCGCTGAGAACACGGGCCCCTCAGCGGCGAGCACGACACCGCGTGCGTCGGTCGAGCCGATGTCGCGAAGTGCGGTGGTCAACTCGACCATCAGGTCGAGTGCGAGTGCATTTCGGGTGTCGGGTCGGTCGAGCACGACGGTGACGACCTCACCGGTGCGGGTGATCCTGAGTGCGGTCATGCAGGCCTCCTCGTCGACGGTGCCCCCCCAGGGGCTCGAACCCTGAACCAACGGATTAAAAGTCCGCTGCTCTACCGTTGAGCTAGAGGGGCGCTGTTGCCGTGATGCTGCGGCAACGAGCAGCGTAGAGGGTCGTCGTGGAGACGGCGTCCGGGGAGTGTGGGCCGATGCGCCGAGCCAGCCACGTGTACGGAGCCCTCATGGTTGTCGGGCTCTTCGTCGCCTCATGTTCCGGGGAGTCGACGATCACAGGACCGACGCCATCCGCCTCAGCGCCCCCGACCACCTCGAGCACGACATCTCCGGATGAGACGTCAGCGGTGGCCGACTCCGTCGTCGCGGAGTTTGCCGGAGCATCGTGGTTCCTCGGAACGATGCCCGAGACACCGATTGCTGCATCCGGTACGTCGATCAAGATCGGCATGATCAACCAGGAGAACACGCCGCTCGGTTCGTACCCCGAACTTCGTCATGCAGTCGAGGCAGGAGTCGCATGGGTGAACACCGAACTCGGCGGCGTCGATGGTCGCCCGATCGAGTTGATCTCCTGTGCCACCCCGTTCGATCCGGAACAGTCACGGCGATGCGCCGAGAAATTGATCGACGCAGGTGTCGTCGCGTTCGTCGGCGGCGTCGATGTGCGAAGTGACGGCTCGTATCCGGTGATCGAGGAGCGCGGGCTCATCTCGGTCGGAGGGATCCCGGCAACCCTTGTCGAACAGCGCAGCCCGAATGCCTTCTTCTTCTCGGGTGGCGACGCAGGAGCTCTCGCTGCCTTCATCCAGCATGCCGCCGACGCCGGGCACCGTTCGATCGCAATCGCCTACACGAGTGAGGTCGACTCGTTCATGGTTGCTGCACGCGACTACGGCACAGTCTTAGGGGCGTCGCTCGGCCTCGAGGTGCAACTCGTGCCGTACTCGATCCTCGCCACGGATCATCAAGACGTGGTGCGGGCGGCTGTCGATGGAGGGGCATCGGCACTCATGGTGTTGGCCGCAACATCAGCGTGTGTGTCGGTGATGACCGCAGTGGCCGATCTCGCGCCGACGATGCAGCTGTACCTGACCGGTGCATGTGCGGGCGACGACGTCATCACAGCCGCCGGCCCGATCGCCGAACGAGTCGTGTTCAACGCCGAGGGTCCCGTCGATGGTGAGGTCGTCGATGCGGGGATTTACCGCGCGGTGATCGAACGGTATGCGACGGGCCCGGCGGGCGGTGCCGGCACCGTGGGCTTCCGGGGCTTCATGAACCTGTTCAGCCTGCTGCTCGAGGTCGAACAAGTCGATTCGGCCGATCTCGCCGATCTCCTCCGACGGAGTGTGGGTCGACCGTCGTTCTGGGGTCATCCCTACACGTGCGATGGCACCCAGGTGCCAGGGCTTCCGGCGCTGTGCGCGCCACAGCAGGTGCTGTTCACGCGGACAGCGACACGCTTCACGGGCCTCGGCGACTGGATCGCCACTGACGAATTGTTCGCCCGAGCGATCGGGTGACGACCTAGAGCAGTCCGAGTGCGGTGGCCCGAGCGACGGCCTCGGCGCGACCCTTCACCTCGAGCTTCCGGTAGATCGACACGGTGTCGTTGCGGATCGTTGACACGCTGTAGGCGAGTCGCGTTGCGATCTGCGGGTTGGTCGACCCGCCGGCGAGCAGGATCAGCACGGATCGTTCGCGTTCGGTGAGGGCAACGGTGTCGGTCGACGATGGCGGATTGTTCGAGAGCGTCTGCCGCAGTCGCTCTGCCCTGCGCATCGACCGCACATCGTTCAGTCGACGGGCGATCGGATCGGCCTCGTCGAGCAGGCGCCGGGCGCGATCGTCGTCACCACGACGATGGTGGAGGTGGGCGAGCCACAGGGCGACCGGACCATCGCACCACCACGCGTTGCTGTCGACGGCGACGTGGGTCCGCCATGGTTCGAGGACGGCGATGACCTCTTCGGGGAGGTCGGGCACGTCGAGGTATGCGAGCGCCGCGGCGAGACGTGTCGCGACGAGCAGGTAGCTCGCCTCCTCCTCGAGTTGGCGGAATGACCGCCGCGCGTGCTGCTCGGCGGTGTCCGGATCGCCGTTCATCGCGAAGCCGAGTGCGACACCGGCGCGTGCGATCGGGTTGAGCATGCCGGTGAAGGTGTCGTCGAGCAGGTACGGGCGCATCGCGGCGGCATCGTCGAGCGAGACGGCTTCCTCTCCGGCGAGCAGGAGTTCGGCCCCGAGCCACCCCGGCGAACCGATTGCCTCACCGACCGTCCGGGCCCGACGTCGGTGCTCGGCAGCCCCATCGAGGTCGCCGTCGAGTAGCGCTCCGCCGGCAGCGAGGGTGGCGGCCCGCCACTGCAGTCGGGGATTCCCGTCGCGCTCGGCCACCCATCGCGCCACGGCGAGCGCCTGGTCGAACAGCGGCCGGTCGCCCGACTCGAGTGCATCGACGGCCAACCACACGGCGGCGTCGACCTGCAGGGCGGCGAGGCGGAGTCGCTGCGAGATCGCCAGCGCCTCGGTGGACGTTTCGCGACGGCGATCGAGGAATGCCGGTGCGCGGTGTGTGCTGCGCCACGCGAGCAGGGCGAGCAGGCGCACATCATCGGGTCGGCCGATCGAGATCTCGAGTGTCTGCGCAGCGATTGTCCGCCCGACACCCGGGCGGGTGACCCAGGCCATCTGCTGCTCGCCGTCCGTGTCGAGTGGGATGCGGTGTTCGACGAGGGCGCGGGCCGCCGCGACGCGCACCCTGTCGTCGATGTCGAGGTCCATCGCCTCGGCGCGGGCGAGGAGTCCCGAGGCTCGCGGATCACC
The DNA here is from genome assembly GCA_046086305.1 of Ilumatobacteraceae bacterium. Taxonomy (GTDB): domain Bacteria; phylum Actinomycetota; class Acidimicrobiia; order Acidimicrobiales; family Ilumatobacteraceae; genus UBA668. Next base: position 17,998 of record JBJSXI010000109.1, on the reverse strand, counting down.
CGCGTACCAGTCGACCGGCAACGTGTACTGCACTGCGGCGCGGGCGAGCAACGCAGGGTCGCCGGCGAGTTCGGCGAGCGACGCCGCGTGGGCGAGATGACCGCGTGCACCGACGACATCACCGAGACCGTCGCTGGCCGTCGCGAGATCGCACAGGCGTCGACCCTGCGCGACGAGGTCGGTCGACCAGTCGAGTTCTGCAGCGAGTGCGAGCAGCTCGGCAGCCGAGTGGTAGTCACCGACCGACAGACTCATCCGTCCGCCGTGATCGGCCATCGCCACCAGTTCGTCGAGGGCAACGAGGTTCCCGGCGGCGCGTGCATGGCGCACTGCGTCGACGAGACGGTCGGGTCCGGCGGCGAAGAGGTGACGGGCGACGGCTGCGTGAGTCTCGGCCACCACGTCGAGCGGAAGTTCGGCGATCAGGCGCCGCGCCGTCGAGTCGTGGATCATGCCTGCCGCGTCGACCACGCCGGCGCGCTGCCCGGCGACGACCGCGGCCGTCGCCTCGGCGATGGTCACCTCGGCATAGCGGGCGATCGATGCGGGTGACAGGTCGTCCGCGACCGCGCCGATGGCGATGAGCGTCGGCCAGCGCTCGTCCGACGAGTCACGCGCGGCCTGCGGATCCGCCTCCACAGTCACTTCGATCACCGTATGCACTCGGGTGACGACTGGGCAATGGTCCGTCTCGGCGGGTGACGCGATCTGCCCGATCGGTCATCCCCGCCTGATCAGCGGTAGGCGAACTGCACGGCGGCCCGCGCCGCTACTCGCCCGGCGATGAAGCCGGCGATCAGCGCCTGATGTGCGGGGTGGTCGCGGTAGACGAGGTAGCCCGCGTCGTCGTCGAATTCGGCAACGATGCCGTACTGGAATTCGTTCGTGTTGATACCGACATCTCGGCCGTGGTGGTACGAGCGAATCGTGTCGATGACGGTCGGCAGACTGTCGAGCGCGGCGGCGGTCGACGCAATGTGGTCGTCGTCCACGTCGTCGTTCCACTTGAAGAGCACCACGTGCTGCAGCATGTCTGCACCTCCGGTCATCGGGCTGGTCGCCGTCGGCACGGTAGCGGTGCAGTCGTAGGATCGACGAGGCGCCGAGGGGAGGAGTGGCCGTGGAACACCGAGATGGTCTGCCGCTGTGGTCGCCGACGGCCGAACGATCCTCGTCGAGCCGCATGGTGGCCTTCGAGCGGCGGGTTGCCGTCGAGCATCCGCAGATCATCGATACCCAGGCGCTCCATTCCTGGTCGCTCGCCGACCCTGAGGGGTTCTGGCGCCAGGTGTGGGAGTTCGCCGGTGTCGTCGGCGACGCAGGAGCGACGGTGTTCGATCCCGGCGATGGCTCGGTGCGTGGGGGCAGGTTCTTCCCCGAGTCGTCGGTGAACCTCGCCGAGAACCTCCTCGCCGTTCGTGAGGGCGCGGGCGACATGGCGATCATCGCCCATACCGAGGCGGGTCATCGCCAGGAGGTGAGTTGGCGCGAGTTGCGCGCGGAGGTCGCCGCCTTCGCCGCAGGTTTGGTTGCCGAGGGTGTGGGTCCCGGTGATCGTGTGGCCGCCTACATGCCGAACATCGTCGAGACCGTCGTTGCATTCCTCGCGGCCAATGCGATCGGCGCGATCTTCACCTCGACCTCGAGCGACTTCGGTGTCGCAGGGGTGGTCGACCGATTCGGTCAGACCGAGCCGGTCGTCCTCGTCGCCGCCGCCGGGTATCGCTATGCCGGCACGTACCACGACTGCCTCGGCCGGGTCGCGGAGATCGCCGCGCGACTGCCGTCGGTGCGGCGCACCGTGCTCGTGGTGGGCGACGCTTCTACACCTCACCCGCCGCTCGGACCGAACATGGTGGCGTGGGACGAGTTCTGTGCCCCGCATCGCACAGCGCCGCTGCAGTTCCGTCGTGCGCCGGGTGATCAGCCCGCGTACATCCTCTATTCGAGTGGCACCACGGGAAAGCCGAAGTGCATCACCCATCGCTCACTCGGTGTGCTGCTGATGCATCTCAAGGAGCACCAACTGCACTGCGATGTACGTGCCGGTGATCGTGTCATGTACTTCACGACGTGCGGGTGGATGATGTGGAACTGGTTGGTCGGTGCGCTCGGATCAGGCGCGACGATCGTGCTCTACGACGGGAGCCCGTTCCATCCGTCACCCTCGGTGCTCTTCGACATCGTCGAACGCGATCGCATCACCCTGCTCGGGCTGTCGGCGAAGTTCATCGATGCGGCCCACAAAGCGGGCCTCGTTCCGGCCGACACCCACGACCTCGACAGCCTGCGGACGATCTGCAGCACCGGATCCCCGCTCGGCGTCGACGGCTTCGATTGGGTCTACGACTCGGTGCGCTCCGATGTGCATCTCGCCTCGATCAGCGGCGGCACCGATCTCTGTGGATGCTTCGTCGCGGGCGATCCCACCCGACCCGTCCACGCCGGCGAGATCCAGGGCCCGGCCCTCGGGATGGCGGTGGAGGTGTTCGACGTCGACGGGCGTGCGATCGACGAGGCCGGTGTAAAGGGCGAACTGGTGTGCACACGGCCGTTCCCCAGCGTTCCCCTCGGCTTCTGGGGCGACGATGGCGAACGGTTCACTGCGGCGTACTTCTCACGGTTCCCCGGCGTGTGGGCCCACGGTGACTTCGCCTCGTGGACGCCGAGCGGTGGCATGGTCATCCATGGCCGTAGCGACGCCACGCTCAACGCAGGTGGTGTGCGGATCGGGACGGCCGAGATCTACTCGCAGGTCGAGGGGTTCACCGAGGTGGCCGAGGCGGTGGCGGTGGGTCAGGAGTGGGACGGCGACACGCGCATCGTCCTGTTCGTGCGGATGGCGTCGGGGCATCGCCTCGACGACGAGCTCGTCGATCGGATCCGTCGCCGACTCCGCACCGAGGCGTCACCGCGCCATGTGCCGGCACGCATCGTCGAGGTGACCGACGTGCCGCGCACGCGCAGCAACAAGATCAGTGAACTCGCCGTTGCCGATGTCGTGAACGGTCGTGCGGTGCGCAACACCGAGGCGTTGGCCAACCCCGAATCGCTCGAGCAGTATCGAGACCGCCCGGAACTCGCCGTCTGATCGGTCAGACGCCTTGTTTGCGTGCACGCATCACGAGCACGCTCGGCGTGAGTGGATCTCGCACCCTGTGGTCGTGCAGTTCGATCATCTGATCGATGTGGAAATTGCTCCGCTCGAACGACATGTGCAGATCGGCGAACGTGGGACTGTTGGAGCCGTATGCGTACTGCGCACAGTGGTCGACGGTGAACATCGCCGCGACGGGGTGAACGAGCGCGACCACGAAGCCGGCGCCGGGCTTGAGGATGCGGTGCACCTGACGCAGGACGCGTGGGAGATCGTCGACGCCGGCGAGTGAGTGCGACGCGACGACGAGATCGACCGATCCGCTGGTGGCGAACCCGAGATCGGCGAGGTCACCCTCGTGACACTCGACGCGCACTTCGGCCCGCTCAGCAGCAGCGCGCAGCGACGCGATCGCCTCCGTGTCGGGTGACACGGCGATCGCCTTTGCGCCGGCGCGAGCCATGGCGATCGAGTTGGGCACCTGCGCGATCCCGAGTTCGACGACGCGTCGGCCGGCCACCTCGCCGCACAGGCGCAGTTCGCTGTCGTCCGCGACGTGGGCGCCGTACCAGATGCTCATGACTCCATTGTGGCGAGCGACACCCGGCCCGACGCGGATCACCGCTGCGTCGACCCCGGATAGCCTCGGCCGTCATGACGTTCGGGCAGGGATCGCTGCGTGGGGCCGGTGTGGTCGACCACCGTCTCGCTCGTCGGCATCTCGTGAACGAGTTCAAACGTGGTCGATTGCGCCAGGACCAGGTGTGCGACGCGCATCCCGAGCTCATCAGGGCGGCACGACACGTCGGATCGCCGGCGACCGCTGCGTGTCCGATCTGCGACGAGCACGAGCTGCGTCTCGTCACCTATGTGTTCGGTCCGCGACTTCCGGCACACGGCCGATGTGTCAGTACGGCCGAAGAGCTCGCTCGACTCAACACGCGTCCCGACGAGTTGACCGCCTACGTGGTCGAAGCGTGCACGGCGTGTCGGTGGCATCACCTGCTTCGTGTGCTGCCGGTGGGTCGCACGGCGCGCCGGGCGTCGTCGTCGTGACACCGGCCCACCTGTTCGTCTACGGCACCCTGCGGCCCGGTGAGGTGCGCTGGCACCATCTCGCGCCGTACGTCACCGATGGTGGGGTCGATGCCACGGTGTCCGGTGCCGTGTACGACACCGGACTCGGCTACCCGGCAGCGGTATTCGACCGTGCGGCGGGATCGGCCGTGGTGCGAGGGCGGATCTACGGCCTCGTCGACGACGAGGGTGCCCTGGCCCACCTCGACGAGGTCGAGGGTGCCGTGCGCGGGCTGTATCGCCGGGTCAGCGTGGCGACCTCGATCGGTGTGACGGCGTGGGCGTACGAGTGCGGCGACCCCGACCTGTTGGTGCGCCGGATCGACAGCGGCGACTGGGCCGATCGCTGACCGCCGGGGGTTCGGGCTCGGCGCGGCGCCCGAGCGAACCCCCGGGTGTCACACCCCGTGCGTATGGTCCCGCCCGTGAGCGTTCACCTGCGATCCCGGTACACTCCCGAGGTCATATTGGCCCTGCCCCGTCAGGGGCCCCGACCGACGGTCGGGTCCGAAGGGAGGAATCACACGCATGATGCGTGCCTATGAGCTCATGGTCATCTTCAACGGTGGCCTCGACGAGAACGAAGCCCACGGCAAGATCCGCACTGTCAGCGACTTGATCACCAAGGCCGGTGGGTCCGTCCACGGGAATCCCACGTGGTGGGGCAAGCGGCAGTTCGCCTACCCGATCGACAAGCGCGAGTTCGGGTACTACCTCGTCCTCGATGTCCTGGCGCCCGGTGGCGCACTCGACGAGGCCGAGCGGACGCTGCGCATCTCCGACGACGTCGTCCGTCACAAGCTGTTGCGACTCCCCGATTCCGAGGCAGCGCGCCGCGGCATGACGGCCGTCGCCTGATCCCCTCCCCACCGAGACCCAAGGAGCCACCATGGCCGACTCGACCGTCACCGTCATCGGGAACCTCACCCGCGAACCAGAGATGCGCTACACGAGCGGCGGACGCGGCACGTGTTCGTTCGGCATCGCGGTCAACCGGCGGTACCAGGTGAACAACGAGTGGCAGGAGCAGACCTCCTACTTCAACGTCGTCACCTGGGGCACGCTCGCCGAGAACTCGGCGGCCAGCCTCACCAAGGGGATGCGGATCATCGTCTCGGGTCGTCTCGAGCAGCGGCAGTACGAGACGAAGGAGGGCGAGAAGCGCTCCGTCGTCGAGATCGTCGCCGATGAGATCGGCCCGTCGCTGCGCTGGGCCCGCGCCGATGTCGAGCGCACCGGCGGTGGTACCGGTGGCGGCGGTGGTGGCGGTGGCGATCAGCGCCCCGAACCGCGAGGTGGCAACCGCGCCCCCGATCCTGTGTACGGCGACGAAGAGCCGTTCTGACCCCTCGTTCTCATCACTCTGCGAAGGACCAACAACATGTCGAACAAGAAGAACTCGAAGATGCGGGCGCCCAAAGATGCGAACCCGAAGAAGTTCAAGAAGAAGACGAGCATCCTCGTCACCGACAAGGTCGAGTACATCGACTACAAGGACGTGAATCTGCTCACCAGGTTCGTCAGCGATCGCTCGAAGATCCGCAACAGGCGGGTCACGGGCAACGACGTGCAGCAGCAGCGCGAGATTGCCAACGCGATCAAGAACGCCCGCGAGATGGCGCTGCTCCCCTACACCAAGCGTGTCTCGCAGACCCGTACCCGCCCGCCGCGCGACGGTGGGCGTGATCGTGGTGAGGATCAGGTCCGCGAGAGTCAGGTCGAGGACACCGTGATCGATACCGATGTCGAGGTCGGCGACGAGCTCGCCACGACGGTGGAGGAGAGCTGAGATGAAGGTCATCCTCCGTTCCGACCACAAGGGTCTCGGCAAGCGTGGCGACATCGTCGAGGTGTCCGAGGGGCACGCGCGCAACTTCCTGTTGCCCAAGGGACTGGCGATCACTGCGAGCGACGGCGCCGTGGCCCAGGCGGCAGCGATGCGTCGGGCGCGCGACCTGCGCGACGCGAATGATCGGGCATCGGCCCAGACCGTGGCGAGTGCGCTCGTGGGCTCGACGATCACGATCAAGGTGAAGGCCGGCGCCGAGGGTCGTCTGTTCGGCTCGGTCACCGCCGCCGACGTCGTCGCTGCGGTGCGGGCGCAGGCGAACATCGCCCTCGACCGTCGTGTGCTGCAGGTCGACCACATCAAGACCACGGGCACCCATCAGGTGCGCGCTCGGCTGCACCACGATGTCGAGTTCCCGATCACCGTCGAGGTCGTCGGGGCCTGACGGTCGGATCGACGTTGTCCACAGGGTCGTCCACATCCCGTCCCTGCGGGACCGGCCGGCCCGCACAGATCAGGCTCGGGAGGGCACGGAGCCCGTGGGCGATGAGTTGTCCACACCCTTGTCCACCGGCTAGCGGCACTATCGCTCCACAGGGCCGCTGCGCCAAGGTAGGGGCATCATGACCAATGTCTCACGTGTCGCCAGTGCGCCGACCCGACGGGTCGGGGCGCGGGTGCCGCCGCACAACCTGAGTGCCGAGGAGAGCCTGCTCGGCGCCCTGATGCTCTCCCGCGACGTGGTCAACCAGGTCAGCGAACTCGGGGTCCAGGTCGAGCACTTCTACAAGCCCGGCCATCAGCACATCTACGCCGCGATGCGTGGGTTGATGGGTCAGGGTCTGCCCGTCGACATCGTCACGGTTGCTGACGAACTGCGTCGCAACGGGTTGCTCGACGAGGTCGGCGGACCGCAGGCACTGCTCGATCTGCAGAATGCGACCCCGGCGATCTCGAACGCCACCCGGTACGCGAAAATTGTCCAGGACACGGCGCTCTTGCGCACCTTGATCTCGGTCGCCGGCGACATCACCGAGATGGCCTATCTCGAGCCCGATGATGTGTCGAAGGCGCTCGACGATGCCGAGAGTCGCATCTTCACCATCGCCCAGGACCGGGTCGTCGACTCGACACGCATGCTCACCGAACTGCTGCCCGACGCGATGGAGCGTTTGCAGGAGACCTTCGACCGCGGCGAGACGATCACCGGAACCGCAACGGGATTCAACGACCTCGACGAGATCCTCGCCGGCCTCCAACCCTCGACGTTGAACATCGTCGGGGCGCGTCCCGCCATGGGCAAGACCGCCCTCGGCCTCGGCATCGCCGTGCACGTGGCGAAGACCACGCACCTCCCGGTGCTCGTGTTCTCCCTCGAGATGGGCCACGCCGAACTCACTCAGCGCATCCTGTCGTCGGAGGCAGAGGTCGAGTCGCAGAAGTTGCGCACCGGTCGTCTCGCCGAGGCGGACTGGACGAAGGTCGGACGGGCGATCAATCGACTCGACAACGTGCCGTTGTACCTCGACGACAACCCGCGGGTCACGGTGATGGAGATTCGGGCGAAGGCCCGACGGATCAAGTCGCGTCACGGCGGACTCGGTCTGATCATGATCGACTACCTGCAGCTGATGAGCGGTGGCTCGTCGGCCGAGAACCGTCAGCTCGAGGTCAGCGAGATCTCGCGTGGACTCAAGATCCTGGCGCGCGAACTCGGTGTGCCGATCCTCGCGCTGAGCCAGTTGAGCCGCAGTCTCGAAACCCGCTCCGACAAGCGGCCGATGCTCGCCGACCTTCGCGAGAGCGGCAGCCTCGAGCAGGATGCCGACGTCGTGATGTTCCTGTATCGCGACGAGGTGTACAACCGCGAGTCGCCCGACAAGGCGAGTGCCGAACTCATCATCGCCAAGCACCGCTCCGGTCCCACCGGCACGGCGCGGTTGGTGTTCCGCAATCAGTACACGAAGTTCGGCAACGCGGCACGCGGCGTCTGACCCAGTGCGACGTTCTACCGCCGGCGAGGCCTCGGGCCGCGAGTTCATCGTGCTCGTCACGGCACTCATGGCGACGGCGGCGATGGCCATCGACACGATCCTGCCGGCGTTCGCCGACATGCGTGAGGCCTTCGACATGCCTGCCGACTCGGGGCAGGTGGGCTGGACCGTCACGGCCTTCTTCCTCGGGATGTCGGTCGGGCCGTGGCTCTACGGGCCGGCATCGGATCGCTTCGGTCGACGGACACCGCTGTATGTCGGGTTGGTCGTCTATGTGATCAGCGGGGTGGTCGCGGCCACCACGTCGCGCTGGGAGGTGCTCGTCGTCGCCCGCTTCCTGTGGGGTGTCGGCGCGGCGGGCCCACGGTCATTGGCGGTGGCCATCGTGCGCGACCGGTACTCGGGTGACCGGATGGCCCGGCTGATGTCGCTGATCATGGCGGTCTTCCTGCTCGTGCCGATCGCCGCACCCGCAGTCGGCGCCGGATTGCTCGCCGTGCTGCCGTGGCGTTCGGTGTTCTGGTTCCCCGTGGCGATGGCCCTCGGGTTGATGGTGTGGGCTCGACGCCTCCCCGAGACGCTGCGCGTCGAGGACCGCCGTCCCTTCACACTGCGGTCGTTCGTCGCCGCATCGCGCGAAGTGGTCACCCACCGCCAGACGCGCAATTTCGCCCTTGCGGTGATGTGCATCTACGGCGTGGTGAGCGCATACCTCACTGGCTCGGAGTTGATCGTCAACGATGTGTTCGACCTCGTCGAATGGTTCCCGCTGTTCTTCTCGGGCATCGCGATGCTCCTCGCCCTCAGTTCACTGATGAGTGCATTCTTGGTGCGCCGGATCGGTGTGGTGCGCCTCGTGCGTCGATCGTCGCTCGTCGCATTCGTCTCGTCGTTCGGTCTCCTCGCTGCATCGATGGTCGACGGTGGGCATCCACCGTTCTGGCTGTTCGTCATCTCGCTGGCCGTGGTGCTGGCCATCTCGCAGGCGCTCGGGCCGAGCCTCAACACCCTCGCGATGCAACCTGTGCCGCACATCGCCGGCACGGCATCGGCGGTCATCGGTACGGTCACGATCGCCGGCGGGGCGGTGATCGGTGGACTCACCAACGCGGCATTCGACGGATCGATCCGACCGATGGCGGTGGCGTTCGTCGTGTTGACGGCAGCGACTGCCGGTCTCGTACTGTTCGGTGCGACGACTCGCCCGGCCGTGGGTGACTGACGAGGAGGACGACACGATGGCGAGCGGGTTCGAGGGGCGCACGGCGATCGTCACTGGCGGTTCGAAGGGGATCGGTCTCGCAGTGGCCCGGCTGCTCGCGGTACGTGGGGCGAATGTGGTGATCGCCTCCCGCCGGATCGAGAACCTCACCGCAGCGCAGGTCGATGTCGTTGCGGCCTGCGGCGATGATGGTCGGGTCCTCACCGTGCAGGCCAATGCGGGCGATGACGACGACGCAGCGCGATGTGTCGCTGCGACCATCGAACGCTTCGGTGCTGTCGACCTGCTCGTCAACAATGCGGCGACGAATCCGTATGCGGGGCCGCTCGTCGGCTTGACGGCGTCGGCGGCGGAGAAGACCGCCAAGGTGAACCAGTGGGGCATCGTCAACTGGACCCAGCAGGTCTGGAACGCGCACATGGCCACGCATGGCGGTGCGATCGTGAACATCGCGTCGATCGGCGGGCTGTCCGTCGACGGCGCGATCGGCTACTACAACGCCACGAAGGCGGCCGTGATCCACCTCACCCGACAGCTGGCCCACGAACTCTCGCCGACGGTGCGTGTGAACTGTGTGGCCCCGGGACTGGTGAAGACCGACATGGCCCGGTCACTGTGGGAGGTGCACGAGGAACGGATTGCCGCGTCGACACCGTTGCGCCGTCTCGGCGAGCCCGACGACATCGCGAGCGGGGTGGCGTTCCTCCTCGGCCCGGATGCCTCGTGGATCACAGGGCAGACCCTGGTGATCGATGGTGGCGCGATGATCCGTCCGCTCGGACTGTGATGGCAACGTGGTCGTCCGACTCGGGCGGCCTCGGCGGCGATCGCTAGAGTTCGCCCCTAGGTGAGCCGGGAAGTCTGGTCGGCACGGCTCCGTCATGTCCCTCCTCCTCCTGCTCCACCTCATCGTCGCCGGCACCGTCGTGCTCGTCGGGCGGGCTCGTCTGGCAGCCGGTCTCGGTATTGCCGTGCTCCTCGCCACGGCCGGCGGTGCGCTCTCGATCGGTCGCTCGGCGGATCGCACAGAGGAGTGGGGCTGGATTCCCGATCTCGGTCTCACCCTGAGCCTGCGCCTCGACGGCTTCGCCGTTCTCATGGTGCTCGTCGTCTCCCTGCTCGGTGCGCTCGTCCTGTGGTACTCGCTGTCGTACTTCGAGCACGACGCGACGTACATCCGGTTCGTCGGGTTGTTCGTCCTGTTCGCGGGGTCGATGAACGGACTCGTCGTCAGTGGCGATCTGTTCACGATGTTCCTGTTCTGGGAACTCACCTCGGTGTGCTCGTTCCTTCTCATCGGCCTCAACGATCGATCGGCTTCGGCGCGCACGGCGGCGGTGCGAGCCCTGCTCGTCACCGGTGCGGGCGGTCTGTGTCTTCTTGCCGGGGTGGTGCTGTTCCAGATCGGTGAGGGCACGACGTCGTTCAGCGAACTGGCCGAGCGTGCACCCACCGGCTCGATGGTGACGGTGGCGGCGATGCTCGTGCTCGTCGGAGCGTTCACCAAGTCGGCCCAGTTCCCCTTCCATTTCTGGTTGCCGGGCGCGATGGCCGCGCCGACCCCCGTGAGCGCGTATCTGCACTCGGCAACGATGGTGAAGGCCGGCATCGTCGTGATGGCCCGGATTGCGCCGACGTTCGGCCACCTCGATGCGTGGAGGTGGTCGGTGGTCATCGCCGGCGGCGTGACCATGTTGCTCGGTGGTGTGCGAGCCCTGCGCCAGACCGACGCCAAGCTGCTCCTCGCCCACAGCACCGTGTCGCAGCTGGGGTTCCTCACCGTGCTCGTCGGCCTGGGCGTGCCCGGAGCGACCTATGCGGGTGTGGCACACCTCGTCGCCCATGCCGTGTTCAAGGCCGGCGCCTTTCTCTCGGTGGGCATCGTCGACCACTCGACGGGCACGCGTGACATCTCGGTGCTGAGTGGGCTCGGGCGACGACTTCCACTCGTCGCCGTGATGACCGCACTCTCGGCAGCGTCGATGGCCGGTCTGATCCCGCTGCTGGGCTTCGCGACCAAGGAGAAGGTGCTCGCCGTGCTCCTCGACGGCGACGACCTCGCCGAGCGCATCGCGCTGATGGTCGTGATCTTCGGGTCGGTCCTCTCGGTGGCGTACAGCGTGCGCTTCATGGTCGGGCTGTTCGGACGTCGTGAGGGTGTCGAGGCGACAGAGGTCCACCATGCACCTGGTTTCGGACTGCTCGTGCCGATGGTCGTGATCGCATCGGCGTCACTTGTCGGCGGCCTCGCAGCGGGCACCGTCGGTTCGTGGCTTGTCGCACCGGTCAAGGGCCTCGATGCCGCAGCGAAGGGCGCATTGAAGCTGTGGCCCGGTGTCGACACGGCACTCGTCATCTCGATGGTCGTGGTGGTCGTCGGCGCGGGGGTCGGACGACTCGTCCCCATCGGCACCCCGCCTACTGCACCGAAGGTGTCGGGTGAACGCATCTTCCAGTGGCTCTTCGACGGGCTCCTCGCCGGCTCGAAGCGTGTGACCGCAGTCAGTCAGAGCGGTTCACTCCTCGCGTACATCGGGGTCGTGATGGCGGTGGTCGTGGTGGCTCTCTCCGTGTCACTGCTCGACGATCCCGCGAGCATCTTCGACGGTCTGGTGTGGGCCGACTCGTGGGTCCAGGCGGTCGTGGCGGCACTCGGCGTGATCTTTGCAATTGCAGTTGTGCGGGCCTCGCGGCGGTTCGTCGGTGCGCTGCTGCTCGGCGGCATCGGCTTCAGCTGTGCAGTCATCTTCGCCCTGTTCGGTGCACCTGATCTTGCGTTGACACAGTTGCTCGTCGAAACGCTCACCATCGTCGTCTTCCTGTTGGTGCTGCGCCAGATGCCGCGTCGCTTCGACGACACATCTGCGTGGGCTCCCCGGTGGAGTCGGCTCGGGATCTCGGTGCTCGTCGGTGTCACCGTCGCCCTGTTCGCGATGATGGCGAGTGGATCGCGCAACGCCCCGTCGGCGGGTGAGGTGTACCTCGATCGATCCCTCCCCGAGGGGGGTGGTCGCAACGTGGTGAACGTCGTCCTCGTCGACTTCCGCGGTGTCGACACACTCGGTGAGATCACCGTGCTCGGTGTCGCGGCGCTCGGTGTCGTCAACCTCGTTCGGATGGCACGTCGTCGTCGAACCCCTGCCGCTGTGGAGCGTGCGTCATGAAGGCCGATCGATCGTTGATCCTCGACGAGGCCACGCGGTGGCTGTTCCCGATCATCGTCCTGGTGTCGCTGTACGTGACATTCCGGGGCCACAACGCGCCCGGTGGAGGATTCGCGGGCGGGATGATCGTCGGGGCTGGCTTCGTCCTGCGCCAGTTGACCGGTCGGACCGACGATGTGTCGGACTCACTCGCCGGTCGGCCGGGCACCTGGATCGGTGGGGGACTGCTCGTTGCCGTCGTCACGGCGATGGTGCCGCTCGTGGTCGGCGGGGGACTCCTCGAGTCGCACATCTGGAAGGTCGATGTGCCGGCCATCGGCGAGGTGAAGGTCGTGTCGTCGATGTTCTTCGACCTCGGCGTCTATCTGCTCGTGATCGGCGTGGTGCGAGCGGTGCTGGTTGCGCTGTCGGCAGATCCGGCCGACAGCTCAGGAGCCGAGACCGAGGTGGGTGGCCGATGAGCGTGTCGCTTGCGGTGCTGATCGGGGTCCTGTTCTCAGCAGGGACGTATCTCCTCATGCACCGGACGCTCACCCGGATCATCCTCGGGGTCGGTGTGCTCGCCAATGGCGTCAATGTCCTCATCGTTGCCACGGGCGCGCGATCCGGTGAGGCACCGATCATCGGACGCGCAGGCACCTTCACCGATCCGGTTCCCCAGGCGCTCGTGCTCACGGCGATCGTCATCGGCTTCGCAGTGACGGCCTTCCTCCTCGCGCTGGCATGGCGCACGTGGACGATCGACGGGAACGATGCGGTCGAGGACGATGTCGAGGACCGCCGTGTATCGCGCGAGCAAGTGATCATCGACCTCCACCCCGATGAGCGTCATCCCGAGGACGTCGACGCATGAACGCAGCACTCGCGCTCCCGGTCGCGGCACCGCTGCTCGGTGCAGCCGTGACCGTGCTCGTCCGTCGCCTCGTGGTGCAGCGGATCGTCAGCTTCGCGGCGCTCACCGTGTCGATCGCAGCGAGCGTCGCCGTGCTCGTCGAGGTGATCCGTGCCGACCGCGTCGTCGTCTCGCGGCTCGGTGGTTGGCCCGCATCGGTGGCGATCACCCTCGTCGCCGACCGGCTGTCGGCGCTGATGCTCGTCGTCGCCGTTGCGGTGGTCACGATTGTTCTGATCTATGCGATCGGCCAACGTGCAGCCGACGAGCGGTCACCGGCGTACCACCCCGTGTACCTCGTCCTCGGTGCGGGGATCGCCCAGGCGTTCCTCGCCGGCGACCTGTTCAACCTGTTCGTCGCATTCGAACTGCTCCTCGTGGCGAGTTACGTGCTCTTGACCCTCGAGGGGGCCGACGACCAGATCCGTGCTGGCACGACCTACGTCGTGCTCAACGTGATCGAGTCGACATTGTTGCTGACGGCGATCGGGCTCGTCTTTGCTGCCACGGGCACCGTGAGCATGGCCGAACTTCCCGAACGCCTCGCTGCACTGCCCGATGCCGTTCGTAGCGGTCTCAACCTGCTGCTGCTCATCGCGTTCGGGATCAAGGCCGCGGTGTTCCCGCTCTACTTCTGGTTGCCGGACGCGTATCCGACGGCGCCGAGTTCGGTGACTGCGGTATTCGCCGGCCTGCTCACCAAGGTGGGTGTCTATGCGATGTTGCGCACCGAGACGCTCCTGTTCCCCGGCGGCCACTCGACCCTCCTGCTCGTCATCGCCGGTTTCACGATGATCGTCGGCGTACTCGGCGCCATCTCCCACTCGTCGATGAAGCGGATCCTCAGCTTCCACATCGTGAGTCAGATCGGGTACATGGTCCTCGGGATCGGGATCGGTACACCTGCAGCCCTCGCAGCAACGGTCTTCTACCTCCTCCATCACATCCCGGTGAAGACGTCGCTGTTCCTCGTCGCTGGCATTGTCGAGCGCGAGACGGGGACGAGTTCGTCGGTGGGGGTGGGTGGTCTGGCACGCCGTTCGGGAGTGCTCGCCGTGCTGTTCCTCATCCCTGCGCTCAGCCTGGCGGGTCTGCCACCGTTCTCGGGGTTCCTCGCCAAGTACGCGATCCTGCGTGCCGGCTTCGACGAGGGCCTGTGGATCGTGTCGATTGCTGCGCTCGTCGGTGGGCTCCTCACCCTCGTCTCGATGACGAAGATCTGGACCGGCCTGTTCTGGGGTGAGATCGAACCGCCGGTTCCTGCAGGACGGGTCGGCGTGCTGCGTCATCATCGGGTGATGGCCGGAGCGACGACGATGATCATTCTCGCCACACTTCTCATCGCGGTCGCGGCGGGGCCGCTCTATCGCTTCTGCATCGACGCTGCGGCGCAGTTGAGCGACCCGTTCGTCTACATCCGGGCGGTGAGGGGCTCATGATCGTTCGGGCGGTGGCGCTCATGGTGGTGTGGATCGCGCTGTGGGGCGAGGTGAGCGTCGCGAACGTCGCGTCCGGCCTGCTTGCCTTGGCGCTCTTGGCAGTGGTGGCACCGGGGACCCGTCGCGCCGGGCACCACGTGAATCCCCTCGGTCTGGTCAGGTTCGCCGGCCGGCTCCTCGTCGATCTCGTGACCTCGACGTGGGCCGTTGTGCTCGCCGTGGTGCGGCCGACACCCGATCGCGTGGTGGCCGAGGTGATGACGGTGCCGCTGCGGACTCGCTCGACGCTCGTCGCCACCATTGTCGCCAACTCGATCTCACTCACGCCCGGAACGCTCACGGTGGCATGCGACGAGTCGGACTTCGTGCTCCATGTCCATGTGCTCGGCCGTCGCGATCGTGACGAGTTCGTCGCGTCGGTCGTCGCGCTCGAGGATCGGGTCGTCGCCGCCTTCACCCCGGTGACCGAACCTGCGGGCGGTGGGCGATGAACGCCGGGCTGTGGATCGCGCTCGGCATCCTGCTCGTCGCGGCAGTGCTGACCACCGCTCGAGCGGTGCGGCGGGGCGGCATCGGTGACCGGGCCGTGGCCTTCGACATGCTCGCCGCAGTCATTGCGTCGGGTCTCCTCGTCGGCGCGACCGCATCGGGTGATGGACTGCTGCTCGACATTGCACTCGTCATTGGTCTTCTCGGGTTCCTCACATCGGTCACGGTCGCCCGGTTCATCGAACGGAGGGGCGAGTGAGCGCCGTGCTCGAGGTCGTCTCGGCTGTGCTGGCGATCGCCGGCGCACTGCTCGCGCTCGTGGCGGCCGTCGGGCTGCATCGCCTGGGCGATACGCGTTCGCGGATGCATGCGGCGACCAAGCCGGCGACATTGGGTGTGCTGCTGTGCTCGATCGGCGCCGTACTCCAACTCGATCAGGTGAGCTCGATCACCAAGGTCATCGTGATCGTGGTACTCCAGCTGGTCACTGCTCCCGTCGGGGCGCACATGCTGGCCCGGGCCCTGACGAGCAGTGGCGAGTCGGAGAGCACCAGTCGCACCCAGTGATGACCAACGGCCCATGACACCGGGGTTCACGATCGACGATGCTGATGAGGGCGAGATCAGGAGGTGACGATGTCGGCGAATGACGAAGGCGGTGCCGTATCCGTGGGCGTGCGCGTGGCTGGACCGCCACTCGAGGAACTGCCCGACGATGCGACGATGGTCGACTTGGTGGCGCGCGCCGCAGCGGCAGCGCCGAACCGTCCGGCATTCGCGATTCGGTCTGCCGACGGGTTCACCGATGTGTCGATCGGCGAGTTCGAGGCCCGTGTCGATGCCGTGGCCGCCGGGTTGATGGCCAGTGGGGTCGAGCGCGGTGACCGGATTGCCCTGATGAGCCGGACGCGACTCGAGTGGATGCTCTTCGATGTGGCGATCATGCGTGCGGGTGCGGTGACGGTGCCGATCTACGACACCTCGTCGGCCGAGCAGGTCGAGTGGATCGTCACCGACAGCGGATCGGTCATGGTCGTGGTCGAGGACGACGACATGCGCGCACTGGCCGCGCCCGTGGTCGCGGCCAGTGCGCAGTGCCGAGAGGTGGTCGTGATCGAGGACGGTGCCGAATCGGCACTCACGGCAAGAGGCACGCATGTGGTGCGGAGCACGGTCGACGAGCGGGCTGCACTTGTGCGTGCCGACGACGTCGCAACGATCATCTACACCTCGGGGACGACCGGTCGACCGAAGGGGTGCGTGCTCACCCATCGCAATCTGCGGGCGAACGTCATGCAGAGCTCGGCAGCGGTCGCACCGGCACTCCGGCCGGGGGACAGCGGCATGATGTTCCTCCCGTTGGCCCATGTGCTCACCAAGGCGTATGGATTGTTCTGCCTCGAGCATCAGATGCGTCTGGCATTCGCGAGCGACATCACGCATCTGGCCGATGAGTTCCCTCTGGCCCGACCGACGATCATCGCCGGTGTGCCGCGCATCTTCGAGAAGGTGTATGCCGGCGCACGACAGAAAGCGGTTGATGGTGGAAAGGGTGCGATCTTCGAGCGCGCCGCCGATGTGGCGATCGCCTGGTCGCAGCAGCGTGTGGCCGGTCGGGTCCGACCTACGACGGCGCTGCTGCACCTGATCTTCGACCGACTCGTCTATGGCCGCATCCGTGCGGCATTCGGTGGGCATCTGCGGTTCGCGTTCAGCGGTGGTGGTCCGCTCGGTGAGCGGCTCACCCACTTCTTCGCCGGTGTGGGCCTCGATGTCTACGAGGGCTACGGCCTCACCGAGACGAGTCCGTTGCTCACCATCAACCGTCCCGGGTCGTGGAAGCCGGGAACGGTGGGGCAGGTCGTGGCCGGGACGGAACTGGCGATCGCCTCCGACGGCGAGATCCTCGCCCGTGGGCCGCAGGTGTTCAGCGGGTACTGGAACAACGACGAAGCCACGAGAGAGGCCTTCGTCGACGGATGGTTCCGCACCGGCGACATCGGTGCGGTCGACGAGAAAGGGTTCGTTCGCATCACGGGTCGGAAGAAGGAGTTGATCGTCACTGCCGCGGGGAAGAACGTGGCGCCGGCGCCGCTCGAGGATCGGCTGCGCGCTGCGGGCCTGATCTCGCAGGCGTTGGTCGTGGGTGAGGGTCGTCAGTACGTGGCGGCGCTCGTGACGCTGGATGAGGAGGCCCTGGCTGCGTGGTGTGCTGCGCGCGGCCGATCGGTCGACTCGATCACCGACGACGCCGAACTGCAGGCGGAGATCCAGTCAGCGGTTGACGCAGCGAACCGATCGGTGTCGCGCGCCGAGTCGATCCGCAAGTTCGCGATCCTGCCGGTCGACTTCACGGTCGAGGCGGGCGAGTTGACGCCCACGCTCAAGGTGCGCCGTTCGATCGTCGAGCGCAAGTACGCCGATGTGATCGAGGGGCTCTACGCGACCTGAGGGTGTCGGCGGGCGCGACTTCGGCGCCGGGGTGGTGATGGCCGATCACGCAGGCCACACTTGGCGGATGTTCCTCGGCGAGAACCTCATCGTCTGGCTCCTGCTTGCCCTCGGTGGCGCGCTGTTCGCAGGCAACGTGATGGCCCTCATCCGCCCACCGTCGACACCGCGCGACGAGGGAGATCTCGAGCAGGCACCACGGACCCGCAGTGTGGCGATGGCTGCGGTGGGATTCGTCGTCGCCGTGGCCGCAGTCGGCTCGCTCCTTGCCCGCTGACCCACCATCAACCGCTTTCTGTCGTGCGCCGGCATACACCTTCTCGAAGATGCGCGGCACACCGGCGATGATCGTCGGTCGGGCCAGAGGGAACTCATCGGCCAGAT